>CALVTT010000001.1 GCA_944363045.1 uncultured Clostridia bacterium
TTCAGCGTCAACGAGAAGTCGCTCAAGAAGTCGGATACCATCATCTCCGCTGCTTCCTGCACGACCAACTGCCTCGCACCCATGGCAGATACCCTCAACAAGCTCGCTAAGATCAAGAAGGGCTACATGACCACCATCCACGCTTACACGGGCGATCAGATGGTGCTCGACGGGCCTCACCGCAAGGGCGACCTTCGCCGTGCGCGTGCCGCTGCCGTCAACATCGTTCCCAACTCCACGGGCGCAGCGAAGGCGATCGGCCTCGTCATCCCCGAACTCAACGGCGTGCTCGACGGCTGCGCTCAGCGCGTGCCCGTTCCCACCGGTTCCTTGACCCAGCTCGTCGCGATCTGCGAGGGCGAAGTCGATAAGGACGCCGTCAACAAGGCGATGAAGGACGCTTCCTCCGCTTCCTTCGGCTACACCGAAGAAGAGATCGTCTCCTCCGATATCGTCGGCATCACCTACGGTTCGCTGTTCGACGCTACGCAGACCAAGTGCATGCCCATGGGCGACGGCACGACGCTCGTCAAGGTCGTCTCCTGGTACGATAACGAGAACTCCTACACCAGCCAGATGGTGCGCACGATCAAGTACTTCGCAGAGCTTTGATCGCACTTTGAACGCAAGAGAGGCGCTCTCCTTCGGGAGGGCGCTTTTTGCGTAGTTTTCATTTGTAAAATTTTTGAAAGGGGGCTTGTCAAGCAAGGCCGCGTATGATATAATGGGGGCAGAAGCGGCCCCTGCGCCGCGGGAGGGGATATGAAGAAAAAAATCATTGCCGTTATTACGACATGTGCATTGCTGTTTACGGCGGGAGCGCTTGCGGGCTGCAAGGACGAGGACGGCATTTTCCGCCAAAAAGTATTGCAGGAGATCGCGCTCGGCGACAGCGGCGCGCGCGTGGAGGAAGTGCTGGGCGTGCCCGACGAGGAGAAGGGGGGTATATCATTTTACTATGATGAAAAGTATCTCAGCCTTTGGGCGCTGGAGCAGGAACTTTCCAAAGATTTGAACAACCCCGGCCGCCCTTCGAGCACCTACCCCGAGTATCTTAAAGTCAGCCAACAGCTTCAAAACGGGGAATATAAGAGCATTGAGATCGAGTACACCTCCTGGGGTGCCGTCAAGAAGGTGGTCTGCAACGTGGGCTTCAACCGCGCCGATATGCAGGTGAAAACGATCGAGGAGTGCACCCTCTTAGACAGCGAATACCTCAAAGGGATGGCGGTATATCCGCTCCGCTATACGGCGTCGTACAACGATGGCAGTTATGTGCTCGCCTGGGCAAACGTGCGCCTTGATGAGACGGGCACGCTCGGGAATTGGACGGACGAATTCGGCAATCCCTGTTCTGCGCCCATAGAGGTGATCGAAGCGGATGCCGTCGTCTCGGCGGACGGGCAGCGCGGCTATGTCACGGCGGCAGACTTTGACGACGACGCCTTTTTCGAGCCCTATCGCGAGACATTGCGTTCGGTCACCTTTTTGGAGAGCGTTGAAAGCATCGGAGCCGTATTTGACGGGTATTCCGTTGAGGAGCTCGTCGTCAGGAACGAGGAGGCTGTGGCGGCGGGCGCCTTTAAGGGCTGCCCCGTGCGCTTTGCGCGGGTCCCCGTGCAGATGCTGCCCCTCCTGCCTAAGGAAAAATTGGTGGAGCTCACGCTGACGGGCAGGGGCGAAACGCAGGCGGATGCGCTCAACGGCTGTACCGCTCTCGAACGCTTTACGCTGGGCGCGGGGATAAGCGGCCTCGGCGAAGCGCCCCTGCGCGATTGCCCCGCCCTCATGGTCATCCTCTCGCAGGGCATGAACGAGGTCTACCTCGTCGAGGACAACTGCCTCATCGAGCGGGAGACGGGCATCCTCCTTTCGGGCACGGGTGAGGGGATAGATCTCTCCGGCGCGGTCACCGAGATCGCGGCGGGCGCCTTCGAGGGGCGGACTTCCCTGCGCATTGCGCACCTGCCCGCTTCCCTCGTCACGATCGGCGCGGGTGCGTTCCGCGGTACAGGGCTCGAGGATGTCTTTCTTTCCGAGACGGAGGGCTGGACGGCGGACGGCGTGCCGCTTTCGGGAGAGGATCTTGCCGACAATATGCTGGCGGCGAAGTACCTTCGCGAGACGTATACAGACTGCGTCTGGGAATGCAAATAAAGAGAGAACGGGCGGCATTCGCCGTGCGCACGCTGCCGAAAAAGAGGCGCTCTCCTTCGGGAGGGCGCTTTTTGCGTGCCGGAAAGATCCTTCGGGCGGCGTAAGGCAAGGGCGCGAGGGGGGAAGCTTTGCGCTCGGCGGCAAGAGCGCGAGAGGGGAAAGCTTTGCGCTCGGCGGCAAGGGCGCAAAAAAGGAAAGGAACCCGCTGACCCGGCAGAGGGCTCCTTCCCGAAGCATTTTCCCTATAATATACTGTAAGGGAATAATAGGGACCCGATCAAAAGTGTGGTCCGTACTGTTCCCTTACAGTATTGTTGATATGATCATATCACACCGATCGGTGTAATGTCAAGCATTTTACGCCGTTTGGTGTAAACTAAGTGCGTGGAAAAAGATTATATCAAAATTTTTGCGGTGCGGCTCAAGGAGCTCATCGGCGAAAAGAGCGTCAGCCAATTCGCGCGGGAGGTGGGCATCCCGCAGCAGACGATCTCGCGCTATCTTCTGTGCCGGCGGGAGATCACGTTGAGCAATCTTTGCAAGATCGCCGATTTTTTCGGCGAAGATATCGACTTTCTGCTCGGCCGTAAGGACTATTGAGGGGCAAGGGCATCGTTATGTGCCCGCCGGGCGCGCCCTCTTTTTTTTGCCGATCGTAGAAAATTCATTAGATCGGTCTTGCAGGAAGAGGCGAGGCATGATATAATGAAGAAAAAACGGAGAGGATAGGATGACCTGTAAAAACTGCGGAAAGAAATTTGAAGGGAAGTTTTGTCCCTTCTGCGGCACAAAGGCGGAGGAGCCGCCCGAAAAGTGGGAAAGATCATGCCCTGTCTGCGGGCGGAAGCGCCAAAAGGGCGAAAAATTCTGCGTCGGCTGCGGGCATAAGTTTTCCTCCCCGCCCTTCCCCGGGAGCGGGGATGCCGTCTCGGCTGCGGGCGCAGTGGGGGGCGCTTGTGCGGGCGCGGCGGCAAAACTCAAGGCGGTGCCGAAGAAGGTTTGGATCGTCGCGGGCAGCGTGCTGCTCGCCGTTATCCTTTTGCTCGCGGTGCTCATCCCCGTCGTCTCCTGCTCCTCACAGTCCATCCGCCTTGCCGATGCGGAGGCGCTCTCTTTGGGCGACAGCCGCGCACGGGTGGAAGAGCTGTTCGGCGAGCCGCATTGGGACGGCGGCGATCATATCGAGTATTACAGCGAAAACTACCGCAAACTTTTGCTGAAAGAAGAGGAGCTGTTGGCGGAGCTGCCGCAGGACGGGGAGGAGCTCATCTCCAAGCTGGAGGAACTCGCCGCGCTGCAGGAGGAGAAGGGGGCGGAAGAGCACGTGCGGCTGCGCATCTCGTTTACGGCGGGCGTCATTACCGGCGTGGAGCTGGATACCGTCTTTACGGATAACGGCGGCATACGCTATAAGGAGCTGAAGGCCTGCGAACTGCTCTCTTCCAAGACGGCGGCGGGGGTCGCCGTGGAGCTTCCTTACCGCGCCTATTATACGGACGGGAGCTATGTCCTGGGCACGGCGCGGGCGACGGCGGAGACGGTGGGGGCGACGACGGCGCATTGGCAGGATATCTTCGGCAACAGCTGTACCTTCCCCGTTACGGCGGACGGAAACGGCTGGTATCTCTCCGAAGACGGTTCGCAACTGACGGTCGCGGGGGATATCGCCTTTCAGGATAATTTTGCCGCCAAAGCGGCGTCTGCGAGCAAGGTCGTTGTCCTTCGGGGAACGAGCTCTGTTCCCGATCAGGCCTTCGCGGGCATGACGGCGTTGGAGGAAGCGGTGATCGACGAGGGCGTGAGCTATCTGAGCCCGTCGGCATTCTTGGGCTGCACCATCCGCCGTGCCGAGCTCCCTTCCCATCTTCTGCCCGTCTTCCCCGATGCGCCCCTGGAGGAAGTGACCGTCACGGGGACGGCGGATATCTACGGCGGCGAATTTGCCGGCTGCACCTCGCTCATAAAAGTCACGCTGGGCGCGGGCATCCGTATGCTCGGCTATATGCCCTTCGAGGACTGTACCTCGCTCGCATCGCTCAACGTCGATGAAAATAACCCCGTCTATGTCTCCATCGGCAACTGTATCGTCGAGCGGGGGACGGGCGTGCTCGTGGCGGGCTGCAAGGCGAGCAGCATGCCCACGGACGGCAGCGTGCGCGCCATCGGCACGGGCGCCTTTGCGGGCTGTACGGGGCTGACCTCTCTCTCCATCCCCTTCACCGTCACGGAGATCGGCCAGCAGGCGTTTGACGGCTGTACGGGGCTGGGTTCGCTCGACCTGCCCGACAGCGTGCGTTCCATCGGCAGCTGGGCATTCCAGGACTGCACCGCGCTCTCCTCCGTCGGCTTCGGCAGCGGGTTGGAGCGCATCGCTTCGGGCGCCTTCCTGGGCTGTACCTCGCTGACGGCCGCCCGCTTTGCAAACACGGAGGGCTGGTCGGTCAACGGCACCTCTCTCGACCCCGCAGAGGTCCAAGACTCCGCGCTGATGGCGGACCGCCTCATTCGGCAAAACGTCTATGCAGATTGGGTGCGCTCCTGACGGCGGGCGTTCATAAAGACATACGGAAAGAGCGGGTGAAAGAGCCCGCTCTTTGCTTATGATCGTGCGGCATTTTTATGCGGCGCGGGGCGCTGCGCGAGGGCTCAAACGGGGAGAGGGCGCATATAATAGTCCGTATGAGGTCGTTTTCCGAACTTTTAGCGGGATCGAAGCGGGCGGCGGGCACGAGCGTGCAATATACCGTGGCGGAGGGAGAGGGCATCTTTGAGAACGTGAGGCGCATCTCCGCCTTTTCCGAGGAGCGCATCGTGCTTGCGGGCCGCCGCGGCGCGGTGGAAGTGGAGGGGAGCGCGCTCTCCCTCGGCGCATTCGACGGAGGAGACGTCGTCGTGCGCGGCCATATCGCGCGCGTCACCCGCCTTTGAGATGAAGAGAGAGCTGCTCATCGAAGGGCTGGGCGTCGAACAGGTGCTCTATAAGCTGGCACGGGCGCATATCCCCCTGTCGGCAGCCCGCCGCGCGCAAAAAAATGCCCTCCTTGTGACGGTCGCCGCCAAAGACAGCAAAAAAGTTTTTGCAATTTTGCAGGGTTCGTGTTATAATGTAAAAAAAGTGCGCCCTGTGGGGGTGCTGCGCTTGCTCGAAGGGTGCCGCCGCTTTCCCGGGCTCTTGCTCGGGGCGGCGCTCTCGCTCGCGCTCGTCCTCTTTTGCGAGAGCCGCGTGCTCAAGGTAGAGATCGCGGGCAGCGGGGCATACTACGAGGGGGAGGTGCGCGCCATCCTGCAAGAGGAGGGCGTCGGGGTTTTCGCGTCCCCGCCCGAAAGGACCGCCCTTCTCACCTCCCGCATCCTCATGCTGCCGCGCGTGAGCTTTGCCTCGCTCTCCTTCGGGGGCGGCGTGCTCACCGTGCGCGTGGAAGTGAGCGACGAGGAGAGCATCTTTTCTCCCGCACCGCTTAAAGCGCCGCAGGCGGGCATCCTTCAGGAGCTCGTCGTGCTGCGCGGCACGCCCATGGCGGAGATAGGGCAGCAGGTGGAGCGGGGGCAGACGCTCATCTCCGAGCGCGCCATTTACGGCGAGCGGGAGGAAAAGGTGCTCGTCGTGGGCTACGCGGTGCTCCTCTGCCCCGTCGAGGGGGTGTTCGAGGGCAGCAAGGAGGCGGCTTTCGCGGCGGCCCGCCTCGCCTTCGGGGAGGACGCCGAACTTTCGTGCGAGGAGACGGCGGAGGGCTGGCGCATCTTCGGCAGGGCGCGCGTCAAAATTTCAAGTCATATGCAGTGACCGGCATATGCCGGCAGGAGGAAACCATTACGGCAACCAGATATACCATCGAAACGGGCGGGCTGGACAGGCTGCAGAAGGTGCTCGGCATCTTCGATGAAAATCTCGTCACCGTCGCGCGGGAGCTCGAGCTCTTTACCAAAGTGGAGGGGACGAACATCGTCCTCGAAGGAGAGGCGGAAAACGCCGCCCTCGGCAAAGAGGTCATCGGGAGCCTGCTTGCCATTGTGGAGGCGGGCGACAACATCGATAAGAGCAGCCTTTTATACTGCATCGAGCTCGCGCGGGAGGGGCACGCCGCGGACATCGGTTCGCTGATGCACGGCGTCGTCGCCGTCTCGTCGCGCGGCAAGCCCGTCAAGTGCAAGACGGTGGGGCAGAAGGACTACGTTTCCGCCATCAAGAGCCATACCGTCACCTTCGGCGTGGGGCCCGCGGGCACAGGCAAGACGTACCTTGCCGTCTGCCTCGCCGTCGCCGCCTACAAGGGCAAACAGGTGGAAAAGATCATTTTGACCCGCCCCGCCGTGGAAGCGGGCGAAAAGCTGGGCTTTTTGCCGGGCGACCTGCAAACGAAGGTCGATCCCTACCTCCGCCCCCTCTACGACGCCCTGCAGGAGATGTTCGGGCTCGAGACGTACGCGAAGCTGATGGAAAAGGGGGTCATCGAAGTGGCGCCCCTCGCCTATATGCGCGGCAGGACGCTCTCCAACGCCTTCGTCATTTTGGACGAGGCGCAGAACGCCACCCGCGAACAGATGAAGATGTTTCTAACGCGCCTCGGCGACGGCAGCAAGATGGTCGTCACGGGCGATCTGACGCAGACAGACCTCCCCGAGGGCAAGACGAGCGGCTTGAAGCAGGCCGTGACCATCTTGAAGGGCGTGGAGGACATCGCCGTCGTCACCCTTACCGATAAGGACGTCGTGCGCCATCCCCTAGTGATGCGCATCGTCCGTGCCTATGAAAGGGCGGAAGCCGCAAAAAGCAAAGGAGAGAAACGATGAAAGACCGTGCAGCCAAGGGCATCGGCAAAGTCAATCTTGCAGTGGGCCTCGTCATGCTCGTCATTTCCTACCTCATCATCATTGCCTCCATGGTGATGATGATCGTCATCAACGACCCGCACGGCTGGCAGCAGTACTTCCATGAGAGCGCCTTCCGCTTTCTTTCTGCCTGCATCTGCGTGATGCTGCTCTTTGCCATCCTCTTTTACTATTACTATTTCGAGGACAAGGCCTTTATCGCCAAGGGGAAGAACGTCTTCCTCATCTATCTCGTGCTCATCATCGCCGTCCTCGTCTGCTATTTCTTCGGGCGCTTCGTCTCCATTTACCTGCGCCCCGTGGCGATGCTCGCTCTCATCGGTCTCTTCCTCTTCGGCCGTAGGCAGGCGATCATCCTCAATTTCGTCTTCTCGCTTTTGATGTTCGTCATCGATACGTTTACGAACAACTTCGATTCTTCGCCCAACTCCGTCTATATTTCGCTCATGCTCAGCTTTGCCTGCGGTACTTTTGCGGTGTTTGTGGCTGCCAACGTCAAGACGAGGTGGGAACTTTTGCTCACGGGCGTCTTTCTGGGCATCCCGGGGCTCGCCATCGTGCTGCTTCTGGAGCTTTCCGAGCTCGATTTCGCGCACTTCGATTGGATCCCCTACGTCGCCTCGGCGGGGTACGGCATTTTGGGCTGCGTGCTCTCGGCGATGCTCGCCCTCTGCATCCTGCCCGTCTTTGAAATGGCGTTCAACCGCCTCACCGTCTTCCGCCTGCGCGAGCTGACGAGCGCCAACGCGCCCCTCTTGCAGCGGCTGCGTTCGGAGGCGCCCGGCACCTTCAACCATTCGCTCATCGTCGCCCAGCTTGCCGAGACGTGCGCCATCGCCATCTCCGAAAACGCCGAGCTCGCCCGTGCGGCGGCGTACTATCACGACGTGGGCAAGCTCAAACAGCCCGAGTGCTTCACCGAGAACCAGACGGGTTACAATGTGCACGACGAGCTGACGCCCGAACTTTCCGCCGACATCATCCGCTCGCACGCGCAGGACGGCTACGACCTTCTCATCGCCAACCACCTGCCCAAGGAGATCGCCGACGTCGCGCGCGAACATCACGGCACGCTGCCCATCAAATTTTTCTACGATAAAGCCAACCGCCTCTCGGGGGGAGATGCCAATATCCGCAACTATTCCTATCTCGGCCCCAAGCCCACGACGAAGGTAGCCGCCATCATCATGATCGCCGACGCCTCGGAGGCCGCCACCCGCGCCATCAAGGACCGCTCGCCCGTGACGGTGGAGCGCATCGTCCGTTCCGTCATCGAGGAGAGGATGGACCTCGACCAGTTTTCCGACTGCAACATCACCATGCGCGAGCTCACTATCATCAAGCAGACGCTCGTCGATTCGCTCACGGGCGTGCACCATCACCGCATCAAATACCCCGCCATCCGCTTCAACCGCGCGCATCAGGCGGTCAAGGAGGAGTCGAAGGGCGATGAATAAGTTCTATCTCGATACGGACGCCCTCGGCGAGGGGGAAAAGGAGCGCCTCGAAGAGGCGCTTACAGGCACGGCGGAGGGGGACTCAGACTTTGTCTTCGAGCTCATCCTCGTCGACGAGGAGGAGATAAGAAGGCTCAACCGCGAGGTGCGCGGCGTCGACCGCGTGACCGACGTCTTGAGCTTCCCCGCCCTCGAGGGCATCAAGGGAGAGCGCCTCTCTGCCGACGAGCACGCCGACGAGCTCGACGAGGAGGACAGGCTGTACCTCGGCAGCATCGCCATCTGCGAAAAGCGCGCGCGTGAGCAGGCGGAAGAGTACGGGCATTCCTATGCGCGCGAGCTCAACTATCTCACCGTGCATGGCGTGCTGCATTGTCTCGGATACGACCACGAAACGGAGGAGGAAAAGCGCGAGATGCGCGAAAAGGAGGAGGAGATCATGCAAAGGATGGGGCTTTCAAGATGAGGAGCGGAACGGTAGCCGTCATCGGCAAGGCCAATGCGGGAAAGAGTACGCTCATCAACGTGCTGGTGGGGGAGAAGGTCGCCATCGTCTCTCCCAAGCCGCAGACCACGCGCGACCGCATCCTCGGCATTTTGAACCGCGAGGACAGGCAGATCGTCTTTGTGGATACCCCCGGCATCTACCGCCAGCGCAACGCCCTCACGGGCATCATGATGCGCACGACGGAGAATACCTCCCGCGATGTGGACGTCATCCTCTATGTGCACGACGGGCACGCGGGCGTGGAGGAGAGCGATATCGCCCTCATGAGAAAGTATGCCGCTCTCGGTATCCCCATGCTCGTCGCCTATACGAAGACGGACATCATGCCAAAGGAGCGCATCCCCGAGGACGTGAAGAAGATCGTCGAGGGGGGCGTGGAGAAGGATATCTACCCCGTCTCCGCCCGCAAGGGGAGCAACTTAAAAAAGCTTGAGGACGCGCTTGCGGCGCTCCTGCCCGAGGGGGAGCCCCTCTTCCCCGAGAACGTCGTCTCCGACAAGAGCGAAAAGTTCATGGCCGCCGAGATCATGCGTGAGAAGATCCTCTTAAAATTCGACGAGGAGATCCCGCACGGCGTCGCCATCGTCGTCAACACCTTTGAAAGGCAGGAGAACGGCGTCTATGACATCAACCTCGATATCGTCTGCGAAAAGCCCAACCACAAGGCCATCCTCATCGGCAGACAGGGGCACGCCTTAAAGGAGGTCGCCTCCTTCGCCCGTCAGGACATGGAAAAGTTTCTGGGCGCCAAGGTCTTCCTCACCACCTATGTGAAGGTGCGCGAGAATTGGCGCGACCGCGAGGGTATGCTGCGCGAGCTCGGCTACGAAAAGGAGCGCGAGGAGTAAACGTTTCCCGCCTTCCCTCATAAAACTGCGGCTTTCTTCCCATATTGTAAGGGGAGGGGGGAAATGAAGAAGGACGATGCAGGGGAGCTCGCTTGGGAGCTCTTTCAAGGGACGGGGAACGTCACTTACTATATGCTGTATAAACAGCTCAAAGGTAAAAAGAGAGGCACTTGACATATGGAATTCAAGGCGGATGCGCTGGTGCTGCGCGCGGCAGATTGGAGGGAGTACGATAAGATCGTCACCCTCTTCACGGCGGAGCGCGGCAAGCTGAGCGCGGCGCTCAAGGGCGTCAAGAGGGCGGGGGCAAAGCTGAAATTTGCCGCCCAGCCCTTTTGTTTTGCCGAGTTCGTCTTTGCGGAAAAGGCGGGGCGCAACACCGTCATCTCCGCCTCGCTGCACGACGGGTTTTATGCGCTTCGGGAGGACATCTGCTGCTATTATGCCGCCGTCGTCATCTGCGAGGCGTGCGATAAACTGCTCTTCGAGGGCATGGAGAACGCGTCGCTCTTTTTAAGGGCGGTGCGCGCGCTCGGGAAGCTCTCCTCTTTGGCGGAAGGGGGCGGGACGGCGGGCGGCGCGGGGGCGCTCGAGGACGGCAAGAGCGGCAGCTCCTACGTCCTCCTGCAATTTTTGCTGACGGCGCTCAAAGAGGCGGGCTATCCCGTGACAGCGGCGGCCTGCCCGCACTGCGGCGAAGGGCTTTCGGGGCGGATGCGCTTTGATATGGAGAGCGGCGCCTTCGGCTGCGAGGCGTGCGGCGGGGGCGTTCCCGCCAGCGAGAGCACCTATTTGAGCATCCGCGCGGCGCTCTATAAGACGGGGGAGTGTTTGAGCGGAGCGCCCGCTCCCAACGCCCCCAACGCGCCTGCGGGGGCGACGGCGGACGGCGTCAAGCGCGCCCTGCGCCTCCTTTCCGCCTACTTCGCCTGTAAGGCCTCCGAACTTCCTTCTCTTGCCGAATACCTCAGGCTGTAAGGAGCGGGCTCTGACGGAATGCGCCCCGCCGCGCCGAAGCGTGCTTCGGCGCGGCGGGGCGCGGCTTGTGCTGCCGCGGCCGCCGTTTTGCAGTCACCGCGGCGGGCATTATTTCAGATATTTCTTTTCGATAAAAATGTGTCGGTTTTTGATTGACACGCTGTCAAAACGGTTATATAATGTACGCCATGAAAACGACGAATGACATCAGACGCTATGAAAACGAGCGCTTCGGGCAGGAGCGCGCGCTCTATATGACGCGCAGCGCACTCATCAGGAACTGCCGCTTCGAAGGGGAGGAGGACGGTGAGTCCGCCCTCAAGGAGAGCGCCAATTTAACGGTGGAGTACTGCTATTTCGACCTCCGCTATCCCTTTTGGCACGTCCGCGGGCTGCACCTTCGCGACAGCGAGATGACCTCCAATTGCCGCGCCGCCCTCTGGTATGACGAGGACGTTTCTATCGAGCGCTGCAAGATGCACGGCATCAAAGCGGTGCGCGAGTGCAAAGACGTCTCTCTGCGCGACTGCGACATCGACTCCCCCGAATTCGGCTGGCACAGCAAGAACGTGTCGCTCTCGGGCGGCAAAGTCAATTCCGAGTACGCCTTTCTGGGCTCGGACGGCGTGCATTTGAACGGCGTCGATTTTAGCGGCAAGTGCTCCTTCCAATACGCGAAGGGCGTGCGCCTCAAAAACTGCGTGCTCAACACGAAGGACGCCTTCTGGCATACGAAGGGGGCGCGCGCGGAGGACTGCGTCATCAACGGCGAGTATCTCGGCTGGTATTCGGAAGGGCTCACCCTCGTGCGCTGTCACATCAAGGGCACCCAGCCGCTCTGCTACTGCAAAAACCTCACCCTCATCGACTGCACGATGGAGGGGTGCGACCTCGCCTTCGAGTACAGCGACGTGCACGCGACGGTGAGAAGTACCATCGACTCCGTCAAGAACCCCCGCTTAGGCCGCATCACGGCGCAGGGCTTTGGGGAGATCATCGAGGGAAACAGCGTCTATCCCGTGCGCTGCAAGCTCGTCGCCAAACAATAAGTGCAAAAAGATACATATGCTTGCATGAAAAAACCTCGCCAAGCGGCGAGGTTTTTTGCGGTTTGAAAGGGGTTTACGCTTTGCCTGCGGAGCCGAGCACATCGGTGATCTTGTGCTTGACGAGCTCCTTCATGTTGGCGCGCGCATCGCCGAGGTATTGGCGAGGGTCGAAGTGGGAAGGATTCTCCGCAAGGTGCTTTCTGACGGCTGCCGTGAAGGCGACGCGGAGGTCGGAGTCGATGTTGATCTTGCAGACGGCGAGTTTTGCTGCCTTTCTCAGTTCGGATTCGGGGATGCCGATGGCGTTGGGCATGGAACCGCCGAACTCGTTGACGATCGCGACCTGGTCCTGCGGGACGGAGGAAGCGCCGTGCAGCACGATGGGGAAGCCGGGAAGGCGGCGGCCGACCTCTTCGAGGATGTCGATGCGCAGCTTGGGATCCTGGCCGGGCTTGAACTTATAGGCGCCGTGCGAGGTGCCGATGGCGATGGCGAGCGAGTCGATGCCCGTGCGGGAGGTGAACTCCTCGACTTCGTCGGGCGAAGTGAACATGGCGTCATGTGCGGCGACGTTGACGTCATCCTCGATGCCGGCGAGCTTGCCGAGCTCCGCTTCGACGACCACGCCGTGATCGTGTGCGTATTCGACCACCTTCTTGGTGATGGCGATGTTCTCCTCCCACGGCTTGGAGGAAGCATCGATCATGACGGAGGTGAAGCCGCCGTCGATGGAAGCCTTGCAGATCTCGAAGTCTGCGCCGTGGTCGAGGTGCATGGCGATGGGGATGTCGGTCGTCTCCACCGCGGCTTCGACGAGGTGGCGCAGGTACACGGGGTTGGCGTACTTTCTGGCGCCTGCCGAAACTTGCAGGATGACGGGCGATCTGAGCTCGTTGGCGGCTTCGACGATGGCCTGGATCATCTCCATGTCGTTCACGTTGAACGCACCGACCGCATAGCCGCCGGCATACGCCTTTTTGAACATTTCCGTGGTTGTTACTAAGGGCATAAAAAAATCCTCCCATACGGTTTTTTCCTATTATAGTTCATTTTGGGCGATTTTGCAAGAGGTTTAAGAAAATACGCGGGAAAAAATTGCAGGCTATGCCCGTTATGCCCCGCCTGCGGCGCGAAAGAGGGGGGATCGTGCCGAAAAAAGCCCCGTACTCGCCGCCCGCCGCCTTCCCTAAGGCTTCGGGGAAGGCGGCGGGCGGCGCTGCAAGAAGAGCGCTTTTTCGCCGAGATACGTCCGCAATCGCAAAATGCGCATGGTAGAATACAGGCTACCGTTTCATGGAAGGAGGTGAAGTATGCGAGTTTTGCGAAAGATGTTCGAGGCGGTCACAGCCTCTTTATTTGCGGCGGGGCTGGTGCTCTTTGTCACGCTCTTTGTCGCCGCCGCCTGTACGGACCGCGTGACGGTGCGTTTTGAAGGGACGGACGGTACCCCTCTCGGGTCGCTGACCTCAGAGGCGGGGGAGGCGCTGACGCCCCCCGAACTGCCCGAGCGGGAGGGCTGGGTGTTCCTCGGCTGGTATTTAGACCGCGCCTGTGAGGGGGAGAGGGTGGACCTTCCCGCCGCTGTGCCCGCTACGAGCGTTACATACTATGCCAAGTTTGCGCAATGCCCCGCCGTCACGCTGGACGGAGACGGCGGTACGCCTTCAAGCGGGAAGATCTACGCCGAGGAGGGCACGCCCCTTTTGCAGGCGCTCGCGGGGGTGACGGCGGAAAAAGAGGGGCTCGTCTTCGGCGCGTGGACGCTCGGCGGCCGCGCGCTGACGGAGGACGACCTCATGCCCGGGGGGGATATCACGGTGAAGGCGCGCTATAAGGCCGAGTACACGCTGGAAGTGCGCAAAGAGAACGCCCGCGGCGACGGCTACGACGTGGAAAAGACTGTTTTGAGCGATTGGGAGGGGAGCGTCGTGCAGCCCGAGGCGCCCGCCTTTGCCCACTTCATGCTGGAAGAAGCGCTCTCGACGGCGGGGCCTGTCACCCTCAAGGCGGGGGAAAATACCGTCGTCTTCATCTATTCGCGCGAGCCGCTCACCCTCTGCTTTGCCGCCAACGCCCCCTACGGCAGCGCGGCGGGCGGGGCAACGGAGGAGATGTCCTCCCGCTATATGGGCGTCTCGCGGCTGCCCGCCTGCGGCTTTACGGCGGAGGGCTATACCTTCCTCGGCTGGGCAGAGCAGCCTGCCTCGCCCGATTTTTTGGAGGCGGGCGAGGAATATGAGCTCGGCGAGGAGGATGTGACGCTCTATGCCGTCTGGGCGAAGGCCTACGAGGACGCCCGCGGCGAGGGCGGCACGCTGCTCGTTGCCCACAATGCGGGGGAGGACGGCAGCTTTTTGGCGCTCGTGAAGGAGCCAAAGCGCCTCGAAGGGAGCTACAACGCCGCCAAGAACGCGCTCACGCTGGGCGGCGAACGGGGCCGCCTCGAACACGGGCACTATCTTTTGGACGACACGGGCACCTATACGGGCTACGACCTTGCCGCCAATTCCGTCAACACCTCCTTGGGGGTACTCACCCTCGACTTTGCGGCGGGGCGGGCGACGTTCTCCCGCGGCGGCAGCGAAGAGACGGGCAGCTACGTCTATCTCTTTGACGAGGAGGCGGGCGAATATGTCGGCCACTACGAGTTTTACGCGGGGGCGACGCGCTTTGCCTTCGGCATCGACGAGGAGAAGGGCGTCTTTCTGCCCGAGGGGGAGGAAGGCGGCGAGTACCGCCTCTACGACTGCGCCGAGGACGCCTTCACGGGGGAGACGCTCATTCTCGACGGCTTCGGCGGGGCAGAACTGAAGGGCGGCGGGCGCGAGGCGGAGCGCTACCGCGGCGCGGGGGGAGAGAACGAGTGGACGGTCTCTTTGAAAGAGGGCGGCGAACTTCAGGTGCTCCTCGGCATCCGCGAGCAGAGCGTGGGCGGCATCGTCTTTTCTTCAACGCCCGTCTGCCTTCCCTATCGCTCCGGGTTCGCGGGCACATACTCCTCTCCCTTCGGCACGCTCGCTCTCGACGGGTACGGTATGCGTGCCGTCTATACCTCCTCAACAGGCAGCAGGGAGGGGCCGTTTACCGCTGCGGGCAGGCTCGTCACGCTGCGGACGGGGGAGGGGACGTTCAAGTTCGTGCTCGACGGCAGCTCCTTTTCCCTTGCGGGAGAGGGCGCGGGCTGCTTCGAGGGCGAAAAGGGCTCCCTCTTTTTAGACGGCGCGGGCGGAGCCGTGCTCACGGCGGGGGAGCGCACGACGGCGGGCAGCTGCACCCTCCTTCCCTCGGGCGACTATCTTTTTGAGGGCGAGGAGAGCTTCCGCTTCCGCACCGAGGGCGATACATATCTGCTCTTTGACGAAGAGCTCTTCGGCGTCTTCGAGACGCTGGGCGGCGGGCTCACATTGGACGGCTACGGCGGCGGCAGCTATCTCTCGCTGACCGAGGGCAGCCACGAGGTGACGGTGACGCGCTTCGGCGATGCCTTCGAGGTGCGCTCTGCGGCCTTTTCCACGCTGACGGGAACGCGCATCTTCCTCCTCGACCGCGCCGCGGGCACCGTTTCGCAGGTCGCGGCGGCGGAGGCGGGGCGGTACGCCCTTGTGGGGACGGCGGAGGCGGCCTTTTTACGCCTCGACGGCAGCGGCAATGCCGCCCTTTTGGACGGCGCGGGAGAAGTGCTCGCGGCGGGCAGCTATACCTACGATGCGCAAACGCAGCGCGGCACCTTTGCGCTGGGGCTCACCGAGGACTTCCCCCTCGACTACTTCCGCTTCCGCCTGCGCGCGGGCAGGGAGGGCGCGGAATGCGTGCTCTTTTCGGGCGGCGGCGCGGGCAGCTATTTTGGGGAGAACTGCTCGCTCGTTCTCGACGGCTACGGCGGCGGCACGCTGACCTATGGCGCGGAGAGCGTCTACGGCGACGTTTCGGGCTCGGGTAATGCCCTGCGCCTTTGGACGGGGGAGCGGGCGTATCTTCTCACGCTTTCGGGCGCGGCGCTCCTCTCCGCCGAAGAGTTCACGCGCTTTGAAGGCGCGGAGGGCGAGCTCTTTGTGGGGAGTTCTTCCGCCTTTTTGGGAGAGGGCGAAGTGCTGCCCTTCACGGCGGCGGGCGGCGGGGAGCATCTCTTCGGCGCAGGCGCCGATGTGCGGCGGGTGCTGCTCGAGGACGGCAGATGGTATGCCTTCCGCGAGGGGCTTGAAGGCACGGTGCAGGCGGCGGGCGGCACGCTCACGCTGGACGGCTACGGCAGGGGCACTCTTACGACCGCGGCGGGCGCGTCGGCGTGCGAAGTGGTTTTTGCCGAGGGCAGCTTCCTCGAGCTCGAGGCGGGCGGGGAGCGCATCTTTATCGCCCTCGACGGCAGGGGCGGCTTTGCCGCAGGCAGCGTGGAAAGCAGCTTCCGCACGCTGTAAAACAGTACGAAAGAGGGGCGTTCTCCGTCGGGAGAGCGCCTCTTTTGCGTTTTTCGCGGGCGATAAGTGCATTTTGTGAAGGAGGTGGAGGAATTTTCATCAAAGCATGACACAACCCCGTTGATTTTTCGCCGCAAACGTGGTATAATGTTCTTGAATTATTTTATTTTACTGTACATCCGGAGAGAATATGGAAGAAACTTCCCAGCAAAATAAAAAGGTCGTCTACTCGGCGGTGCAGCCGAGCGGCAACCTTACCATCGGCAACTATGTGGGCTCCATCCGCAATTGGATCGATATGCAGGACGACTACACCTGCTATTTTGCCATCGCCAATATGCACGCCATCACGGTCAGGCAGGACCCCGCCCTCCTTCGCCGCCACACGCTGGAGCTGGCGGCGCTCTACATCGCCTGCGGGCTCGACCCTGAAAAGTGCGCCCTCTATGTGCAGTCGATGGTCCCCCAGCACGCCGAGCTCTGCTGGACGCTCAACACCGTCACCTATGTGGGCGAGATGCAGCGCATGACGCAGTTCAAGGATAAGAGCGCCAAGCACGCCGACAACATCAACATGGGCCTCATGGACTATCCCGTGCTGATGGCGGCGGATATCCTTTTATATCTTGCCGACTACGTTCCCGTCGGCGCCGACCAGACGCAGCACGTCGAGATCGCGCGCGACATCGCCATCCGCTTCAACAACCGCTTCGGCGAGACCTTCCGCGTGCCCGAGGCGCTCATCGTCAAGCAGGGCGCCAAAATCATGTCCTTGCAGGAGCCGACGAAGAAGATGAGCAAGTCGGACGAAAATATCAACGCGAGCGTCTATCTTTCGGACGATAAGGATACCGTCATCCGCAAGTTCAAGCGCGCCGTCACCGACAGCGACAACCGCATCGTCGCCTCCGAAGAAAAGCCGGGTGTTTCCAACCTCCTCGCTATCTACTGTGCCTTCCGCGGCTGCACGCTCGAAGCGGCGGAGAAGGAGTTCGAGGGCAGAGGGTACGGCGATTTCAAGCTCGCCGTGGGCGAGACGGTGGCGGACGCCATCGCGCCCGTGCAGGCGGAGCAAAAGCGTCTGCTTGTCGACAAGACGTATTTGAACGGCGTTCTGAAGGAGGGGGCGGAGCGCGCCTTCAAGACTGCCCGCCGCACCCTGAACAAGGTGTACCGCAAGGTCGGCTTCTATCAGGGAGAATAATATGTTCGGATACGTCCGCTACGATCTGCCCAACCTGTATATCAAGGACTTTGAGCTGTATAAGGCGATGTACTGCGGCCTCTGTAAGGGCATCGCCCACTCCTGCGGGCAGATGGCGCGCATCGGGCTCACCTATGATATGACCTTCTTTTCGGTGCTCCTTCACAACATCGCGGGCATCGACGTGAAGATCGAAAGGCAGAACTGCTTCGAGCATACCATCAAGAAGCAGCCCATCGCCGTCACCGACGAGATGACGGACGAGCTGGGCGCGCTCAATACCGTGCTCCTTTACTATAAGCTCACCGACGACATCGAGGACGGCGATAAGGGGCGCGGCAAGCGGATGTGGTTCAAGCGCGGCTTCAAGCGGGCGAAAAAGAGCTATCCCGCCCTCGTCGCCCTCGTCAAAGAGTATATGAAGGCGCAGCAGGCGGCGGAAAAGAGCAAATGCGATTCTCTCGACCGCGCCGCCGACCCCACGGCGGAGCTCATGCAGCGGCTTTCCCGCCACTTCCTCAAAGACAAGGCGACGGAGAGCACCGACGGGCTCTTCTATGCCCTCGGCAAGTGGGTGTACCTCATCGACGCCCTCGACGACTACGACAAGGATAAAAAGAAGGGCCGCTACAACCCCTTTGCGCTCGCCTACGGGTCGGAGAGCAGGGAGGCGCTCATCAAAGAGCACGGCGAGGACATCGCCTTCCTCTTCGATACCCTCTTTTACGGCCTGAGAGAGGACCTTGCCCAGATCAAATTTTATTTTAACCGCGACCTTACCGACAACGTGCTGCTGCGCGGCATCCCCCTCGAGACGGGGCGGGTACTGCGCGGCGATAAGCCCGTCAAGATGCAGGTCGATCTCAAATAAATTTATTTAGAAAATAAGGGAAAAATCATGGATCACGAGTATTACGAACTGCTGGGCGTGAGCGAGAACGCCACCGACGAAGAGATCAAGGAGAGCTACCGCACCCTCAAAAAGAAGTACAACGAGGAGCGTTGGCTGGACGGCGAGGCGGGCAACAACGCCGCGCGCATGCTGCAAAAGCTGGACGTTGCCTATGAGGAGATCATGCGCGAACGCCGCGAAAAGGCACGCAACACCGAGGGCAAGAGCGGCTATGAAGAGGTCGCCGAGCTCATCAAAAAGGGCGATCTTTCCGCCGCGCAGACAGCGCTCGACAACTTCAACGAACGCGGCGCCGAATGGCACTATCTGCAGTCCGTCGTCTTCTATAAGAAGAATTGGATGAACGAGAGCAAGAAGCAGCTCGAGATCGCCATCCAGATGGACGGGTCGAACGCCAAGTACCGCGACGCCTACGAAAAGCTCAAGGCGCGCACCGAATACAAGCAGCAGACGGGCGGCGCCGTGCATACCGACCCCGATCCCGCCCCCGCGGACGATCAGATGGGCGGCAATTGGTGCGCCAACTGCGCGAGCTGCTGTTATACCTATCTCTGCGTCAACTGCCTGTTCAACCTCTGCTGCGGCTGCCGTTGAGGTGAGAAGTTGAGAAGACCGCACAAAGCGTTTGAGATCGCCCTCTCCGCCATTGCCTGCGCGGCGGCGGCAGGGTTTTTGATGCTCGGCTCGGTGAACCGCGTGCTGCTCGTCACGGGCTATCTCGTGGCGACATTTGCCATCATGGTGCCCCTTTCCAAAGATTTTTGGTGGGGGAGCGCCCTCTGCTATTTGGCGGCGGGGCTCATCGCCCTCCCCGTGAGTTTGTGGTATGTGGTGCCCTATTTCGCCTTCTTCGGGCTGCATCCCATCGTCAACCGCCTGCAAAACAGGTTTGTGCATAAAAAGCCGCTCGTCGCGCTCTGTGAAGTCTTAAAAGCCGTCTGGTTCGATCTTGCCATGTGGCTCTCGTGGTTCGTCCTCACGCGCATGACGGGCATGCCGTTCCCCGACTACATCGAACAGTATTTATATTACATCCTCTTTCTCGGGGGCACGCTGTTCTTCTTTGTCTACGATTTTCTCATCTTCGCCTGCCAGAAGTCGGTGGATACCGTCGTTTACCGCATCAGGAAATAAACTTATGGCCGCCTCAGGCCGTGCTTAACAATAAAAGGGGGAAAGGGCATGCTGCAAAAAAACGATATTCTGACCGTCACCTGCGACTCTATCGGCACGAACGGGGAGGGGATCGTGCGCCTTGACGGCATGACGCTCTTTGTCCCCTATTTCCTCACGGGGGAGAGGGCGCGCGTCAAGGTGCTCAAAGTCAAGGGGAATGCGGCGTATGCCAAAGTGGAAGAACTTTTAACGCCCGCCGAGGACAGGATGCGCCCCGCCTGCCCCGTCTTTGCCCGCTGCGGCGGCTGCCAGCTCCAGCACATGGCATATAGGATGCAGCTGCGCTTCAAGACGGCGCTCGTTCGCGACACCTTAAAGAAGCTGGGCGGCGTCACGGCGGATGTTTCCGCCTGCGAGCGCAGCGAATCGGAGTACGGCTACCGCAATAAGCTGCAGCTGCCCATCGGCACGGTGAACGGCAAGAACGTCGTGGGCTTTTATGCCGAGCGCTCCCACCGCATCGTCGATACCGACGTCTGCCCCATCCATCCCGATTGGGCGGCGCCCCTCATCGCCGCCGTCAAAAAATTCATGGAAAAGTGCGGCCTCGACGGCTATGACGAAGTCACGCATACGGGCCAGCTCCGCCACATCGTGGTGCGGCAGCTTGGGAAGAAGTTCCTCGTCACCCTCGTCACCGCCGTGCACGAGCTCAAGGGCATCGACTACTTTTTGTTCCTTTTAGACGAGATCTTCCCCGCCTACAGTTTTTATCTCAACTTCAACGACAAGGATACCAACGTCGTCTTCGGCGAGGAGTTCCGCCTCCTGAAGGGTCCGGGCGTCTACGAGCGCACCGAAGGCGGCATCACCTATGAGGCGGGCGTCAATACCTTTTTGCAGATCAACGAGGGCGTCAGGGGCAAGCTCTATTCGCGCGCCGTCGCCTTCGCGGGCGAAAACGAGACGGTCATCGACTGCTATGCGGGCGGCGGCCTCATGACGGCAATGTTCGCAAAGAAGTGCCAAAAGGCGTACGGCATCGAGGTCGTCAAAGAGGCGCACGAGATGGCGGAGCGCTTAAAGGCGCGCAACGGCCTTGCGGACATGGAGAATTTATCGGGCAGGGTGGAGGATCTGCTGCCGCCCCTTCTAAAAAAGGAGAAGGGCGCGACGGTGGTGCTCGATCCGCCGCGGGCGGGCGTGGAGCGCGGCGTTCTGAAGGCGCTCATCGCAAGCGATGCGGCGCGGCTCGTGATGATCAGCTGCAACCCCGCCACGCTGGCGCGCGATCTGGGGCTGCTCACGGGCACCCTTAAGGAGACGGAGAACGGCGAGCTCGTCCGCGCGCAGGGCGAGGCGCAGGGTGCCTATGAGATCGTCTCCGTTCAGCCCTTCGATATGTTCCCGCAGACCAAGTGGACGGAAACGCTCGTCTTTTTGCAGCGGAAGAAGTGAAAGATGTTCCGATGCCTCCTCCTTGAGGGGGCTTTTTCATGCACTCTATAAAACGCGCGGGGGAGTTTCGCCTAAAAGAGGGGGAAGGGAAGAAAAAGTGCGCACCGTGCCGCTTTGGAGGGCGCGGCGGCAGGGGCACGTCCCGCCCGAGACGGGCGATCGCAGGATGACGTAAGAGGGGCAAATGTCCGTCAATCTGTTGACATTCGTCATATTTCCATGTTATAATAGACAAGATAGTAAAAAAATGCCTGCGGAGCGTCTGCCCGCGGGCGCGGCGGAGAAAGTTATGGAAGAGATCATCAAGGATATCGCGGCGGCGGAGGAAGAGGCGGCGCGCATCAAGGCGGCGGCGCAGGAGAAGGCACGCTCGCTCGTGGAAAACGCCGAGCGTGAGGCGCGCGCTCTCTTAGAAGCTGTCGAAGAGGAACTCAAAGCCTATCGCGACGGGCAAATGAAGCTCGCCGAACGGGAGGCCACCGCCGAATACGAGGCCGCAGTCGACGCCGCCCGCAAACAGGCGGAAGCGGAGACGGGCAGGCTGCTCGAAAATACCGATGCTGCCGTCGGCAGGATCGCGGGGAGGATCTTAGGTGATCGTTAAGATGAAAAAACTCGGCCTCGTGGGCATGGCGTACGAAAAGGACGCCATCCTCAACGCCCTGCAGCGCACGGGCGCCGTCGAGGTCAAACTGCACCGCGAGGAGGAGCATTCCCTGCCGCTCCCGCCCGCAGACGGCGAAATTTCTGCCTATCACGCCTCGCTGGAGGACGCTTTGGAGCGTCTCACGCAGGCGGCGGAGAGCTATGCCAAGGAGCACAAGGGGGCGCCTCATCCCGTGAAGGACGGCTTTGAAGTGAGCTATGAGGAGTTCATGGCGGCGGCAAACGACCGCTCGCGCATGGACGGGCTCATCGCGCGCGTCAACGCCCTCACCGATCAAAAGGCGGAAAAGCGCGCCGCCCTCAACAGGACGGAGCGCACCCTGCACGCGGCAGGCATTTACAGGAGCGTTCAAGAGCCGCTCGAAAGCTATGCGGCAACGGCGCACACGCGCGCCTTCTTCGGCACCCTGCCCGTGAACGCCTGGGAGAACGTCAAAGCGCAGCTTCCCGCCCTTGCGGAGGGCAAGGAGCTTGCCAAAGAGGACGACGAGGCGCTCATCTTCCTTATCCTGCACAAGTCGTGCGCGGAGGAGGGGGAGGCCCTCCTTGCGGGCACGGGCTTTACTTCCTGCCCCTTTACGGGAAAGGAGACGGGCGCGGAAGTGTATAAACGCCTGAAAGGGGAGTGCGAGGCGCTCTATCAAGAGCTCGACGCCCTCGAGGAGGAGATGGCAGGGCTCGGCGGCGAGACGCGCGCCCTCAAAATTTACTGCGATTACATCGGCTACGAGGCGGAAAAAGCAGCCCTTGACGAAAAGCTGCGCGGCACCGAGCGTACCTTCCTTTTGGAAGCGTTCGTGCCCGAGGACGCGGAAGAGCTCGTAAGGCGCGAACTTTCCTCGGCGGGGACGGTGTATCTCGAATTTTCCGAACCTGCGGAGGACGAGGAGCTGCCCACCCTCTGCAAAAACAATGCGGTGGTCTCCGATTTCGAATCGCTCACCAACACTTACTCCGCGCCGAACGCGCGGGAGATGGACCCCAATACCATCATGGCCGTCTTTTACAGCGTGTTCATGGGCTTCATCATGGCGGATATCGGCTATGGGCTCTTGATGATGCTGGGCGGCGGGTATCTGAAGTATAAGAACAGAAGCAGAAAGGGGGGCATCGGCGCGCTTGCGGGCGTGTTCGCGGTCGGCGGCATCTTTGCCGTCATCTGGGGATTTTTATTCAACTCGCTCTTCGGCATCGCGCTGCCGTATGACCCTGTGCTGCCCAACGCGGAGAAGGAGATGTGTTCGTTCGCGGGCATTCAGATCCCCGAGGTGCTCGTCATTGCAATGCTTTTAGGCATCGTGCAGCTGATGGCGGGCTACATCTGCAAGGCGGTGCAGTGCTGGAGAAGGGGAGAGGTGTTGGACGGCATCTTGGACGGCGTCGTCTGGGCGCTCTTCTCGCTCGGCGCGGGTCTTGCCATCGCGGGGCTCGTGAGCAATTGGGAAATTTCCTTCCTTGCTCCCATCGGCGGCATTACGGCGGGCGTGACGCTCGTTGTCGCCATGATCGCGGCAGGGAGAAGAGAGAAGTTTTTGGGCAAGCTTTCCAAGGGCTTCGGCACGCTGTACGGCATCATCAACTACATGTCGGACGTCTTGAGCTATGCGCGCCTCTACGGGCTCATGCTCTCGGGCGCGGTGATTGCGCGCATCGTCTCGGAGTACGCGGTCGGGTTTATCAATGACGGCGGCGTGCTCATCGTGATGGGCGTGCTGCTGATGGCCGTCGGGCATGTGTTCAACCTTGCGATCGGCCTTCTCGGTGCGTATATCCACGATGCGAGGCTGCAGTATGTGGAGTTCTACGGCCGCTTTTATGAGGGCGAGGGGGAGCTCTTTAAGCCCCTCGGCAGCAAGCACGAGCACATCTTCTTAAAGCCCCTCGCGGCAGAGAAGCGGGAGAAGGCGGGCGTGCCCGTGCCTACTAAGGCTTAGATCAAGGAAAGAAGGCGATTTTCGCCTGAAATACAATTTCGGAAATGTTTTGGAGGTCTTTTTTATGCCTGGTACTGAAGTAGTACAAGAAGTGGTAGAGTATGGCTACGCGATCGCGATGATCGGCGTTGCATTGTGTGTCTTTTTGTGCGGCATCGGCTCGTGCATCGGCCTTTTTAAGTCGAGTGCGGCGGCTGCCGGCGTGCTGAGCGAGAACCCCAAGCTTTTCGGCAAGGTGCTCGTCCTCGTGCTCCTTCCCGCAACGCAGGGTATTTACGGCTTCATCATCGGCATCATCGCCTCGGGCCCGGTCTTGGAAGCGGGCACGGCGATGGTGACCATCGATGGCTGGGGCATCTTGGGCGCCGTGCTGCCCATGGCCATTGCGGGCCTTGTTTCGGGCATCTATCAGGGCAAGGCGTCCGCCAACTGTATCTATGCCGTCGGCAAGCAGGAGGCGCTCTCGGGCAAGCTCATCATCTATCCCGCGATGATCGAGTTCTACGCCATCCTCGGCCTCATCATCTCCATCATCCTGCTCGCCTGACGGGGGTACGGTATGGGGAAACAGGACATCATCGGCCGCATCTTGAGCGATGCCGAGGCGGAGGCCGCGGCGATCCTCAAAGAGGCGGAAGCGCGCGCGGAAGCCATCCGTAAAAACGCGGAGGACGGCGCGGAAAAAGAGCGCGAAAAGGCGCAGAAGGAGGCCGAAGGCAAGCGGCGCGCCCTGCTCGAAGGCAGGCGTGCGGCGGCGCGGCTGGATGCGCAGAAGATCGCCCTTTCCGGTAAGCGCCGCGTCATCGACGTCGTCTACGGCCGCGCGGAGGACAAGCTCTCCAAACTCGAAGAGCACGCCTCCCTCGCGCTCATCTCCTCCCTCCTCGAAGCGTATGCGGAGAAGGGGGACGAAGTCGTGCTCGCGGAGGGCTATCCCTTTACGGCGGGCGTCAAAAAACTTGCCGTCGTGCGCGACAGGGCGCTGAACGTGGCAGAAAAGGGCGCCAAGATCTCGGGCGGGGTCATTCTTAGGAATGCTTCCTGCGACCGCGACCTCTCCCTTTCCTCGCTCCTCGCGGCGGATAAAGAGGCGCACCAGGCGGAACTTGCGGGGATGCTCTTCCCCGGCGCAAAGTGATATGATGGACAGCGGTTTCACAAACGGCGTCATCGCCGTCAAAGAGAAGCGCCTCTTCGGGGAGCGCCTCGTCCGCTTCGCGGAAATGAGCGCGGAGGACGTCTTCCGCGCCCTTACGGAGGCGGGCTACGGCTTTGGCGCCGCCTCCTCGGTGTATGAGTTCGAGGAGATGATCTTGGCGGAGGAGCGCGATCTCGACGCCTTCATCCGTACCTATGCGCCCTCCAAGGCGGAGCTCGAGTACTTCCTCGCCCCGCGCGATTTCCACAACGGCAAGGCGCTTCTGAAGGCGCACGCGTTGGGGAAGGACGCAACGGGGCTGCTCGCGCCCGACGGGCTCGTGCCCGCGGAGCGCATCGCTTCCTGCATCGAGGCGGGCGACTTTTCGCCCCTTTCGGGGGAGCTCAGAAAGGCGCTCGAAGAGGGCAAAGCGCTCCTCGACGAGAGCAAGGAGGGGGCGGGCGTTCAGCTCGGCGTCCTCTTCGAACGCGCGCTCTATGCGCATCTTGCAGCTTGCTGCACGAAAAACCGCTCCTTGAAGAAGCTCATCGCCCGCCGCGCCGACACGGAGAACATCCTCTCCTATCTGCGCGCGCCCTCGAAGGAGGCGGCAGAGGCGCTGTATGTCGCGGGGGGCACGCTCTCCAAGGCAAAACTTGCGGGGCTGTTTTCTTCCGATGCCGACAAGGCGGAGCGCACGCTGAACGGCACGCCCTACGAGGCGCTCCTTCAAGAATGCTTTGCCGCCAAACGGGCGGGCAAGCCCCTCTCGGCGGCGGAAAAATCGGCGGACGATCTCGAGATGGACTTTTACCGCCACGCGCGTTACAGCAAGGAGGGGCGCGATCCCTTCCTCCTCTACGTCATCCGCCGCCGCGCGGAGAACGCCGACGTGCGCATCCTTCTCGTGTGCCTTTTGGCGGGGATGACTGCGGCGGAGATAAAAGTTCGCCTACGCGGCATTCTATAACGCTTAAACGGGCGCGAAAAGCATATGCGTCGCAATACTTTGTCGGGCTGCGGCAACTTTCAGTCACTTACTCGTCGGAGCAAGGCGAATTTTGCGGGCGTCTGCCATAGGGCAAACGCCGCGCTTATAACGCCTGCTCCTCCTCTTCCCACAAATCTTTTGCTTCGCAAAATCTTTGCGGGATCCCTGTAAGCTCCCTCAAGTTTTCCTCGCCCTTCTCGTCTTGCTCGTATCTGCTTTCCGGGCGTTATACAGGGTAACTCAATTTGATTCGGAGGTCATATGACCGGTAAAATGGCGATCGTCGGCGACGGCGACAGCATCATGGTATTTCAGGCGGCGGGCGTTTCGGCATTTGCCGCCGAAAACGAGAAGAAGGCGCGCGACATCCTTCGTAAGATCGCGAAGGACTACGAGGTCATCTTCCTCACCGAGGAATTGGCGCGCCCGCTCGCTGATTTTTTGAAGCGGTTCGACGAGGCGCCCTATCCCGTCGTGCTCCCCATCCCATCGGGCAGGGGCAGCGACGGTTTGGGCGAGGAGCTCGTGAGGGGCGCGGCGGAGCGTGCGCTCGGCATCGACATCTTCTTCAACAACGGACCGCGTGAAGCATCCGAGGAGACTCATCAATGAGCAGTATAGGTAAAACGGTAAAGGTTTCGGGCCCCCTCATCATCGCAGAGGGCATGGCGGACGCCAAGATGTACGACGTCGTCCGCGTTTCCAAACTCGGCCTCATCGGCGAGATCATCGAAATGCGCGGCGACAGGGCGTCCGTGCAGGTCTATGAGGAGACGAGCGGCTTGGGTCCCGGGGAGGAGGTCGTCTCGACGGGCGAACCGCTCTCGGCGGAGCTCGGCCCCGGGCTCCTCACGGGCATCTTCGACGGCATCCAGCGCCCCTTGACAACGCTCTTTTTCAAGAGCGGCAACCGCATTTCGCGCGGCGTCTCCGTCAACAGCCTCGACAGGGAGCGCAAGTGGCACTTCGTGCCCTCCGTCAAGGCGGGCGACGTCGTCGAGGAGGGCGACATCCTCGGCACCGTGCAGGAGACGGAGATCGTCTCCCACCGCATCCTCGTGCCCAACGGCATGCACGGCAGGGTGACTTCTATTACGGAAGGGGACTTCACCATCACCGATACGGTGTGCGTCCTCCGCAACGAGGCGGGGGAGGAGAAGGTGTGCATGCTGCGCAAGTGGCCCGTCCGCAAGGGGAGGCCGTACCGCGAGAAGCTCTCGCCCACCCGCCTCATGGTCACCGGCCAGCGCGTCATCGATACCCTCTTTCCCATTGCCCGCGGCGGCGTGGCTGCCGTGCCCGGGCCCTTCGGCAGCGGCAAGACGGTCGTGCAGCATCAGCTCGCCAAGTGGGCGGATGCCGACATCATCGTCTACGTCGGCTGCGGCGAGCGCGGCAACGAGATGACGGACGTCCTCAACGAATTCCCCGAGCTCAAGGACCCCAAGACGGGCGAACCCTTGATGAAGCGCACCGTGCTCATCGCCAACACTTCCGATATGCCCGTGGCGGCGCGCGAAGCCTCCATCTATACGGGCATCACCATTGCGGAGTACTTCCGCGACATGGGCTATCACGTCGCCATCATGGCAGATTCCACCTCCCGCTGGGCAGAGGCGCTGCGCGAGATGAGCGGCCGCCTCGAAGAGATGCCGGGCGACGAGGGCTATCCCGCCTATCTTGCGAGCCGTCTCGCAGAATTTTATGAGCGCGCGGGCATCGTCAAGACGCTGGGGCGGGACGACCGTTCGGGCTCCGTCACGGCGATCGGCGCCGTGTCGCCTCCCGGCGGCGATCTGAGCGAGCCCGTCTCGCAGGCGACTCTTCGCATCGTCAAGGTGTTCTGGGGGCTCTCGGCTTCCCTTGCCTATAAGCGCCACTTCCCCGCCATCGATTGGCTCGTCAGCTATTCGCTCTATGCCGACAAGATGAAGGAGTGGTACGATGAAGAGGTGGGGCGCGATTTCCTCAGATCCCGCCAATTCGTGATGACGACGCTGCAGGAGGAGGCCGCCCTCGACGAGATCGTGCGCCTCGTGGGCATGGACGCCCTCTCCTCGCGCGACCGCCTCACGATGGAGACCGCCAAGATGATCCGCGAGGACTATCTCCACCAGAACGCCTTCCACGAGGTGGATACCTTCACCTCCATGAAAAAGCAGCTTCTGATGCTGCGCCTCATCTACGAATACCACCGCCTTGCGGGCGAGGCCATCGAGTCTTACGCGGACTTTTCCGACATCCTCGCCTGCCCCTGCCGCGAGAAGATCGGCAGGGCGAAGTACATTCCCGAGGAGGAACTTTCTTCCTTCGATGAGATCTTCAGCGAGATGAACGCCGAACTCAAGGCGGTCGCACAGGGAGGGGAAGAGGATGTTTAAGGAATATAAGACCATCCGCGAAGTCGTGGGGCCGCTGATGCTCGTCGAGGGCGTCGAGGGCGTCACCTACAACGAGCTCGTGGAGATCGTGGGAAAGGACGGGTCTCTGCGCCGCGGCAAGGTGCTGGAGATCGATAAAGACAAGGCCGTCGTGCAGCTCTTTGAAAATTCGCAAGGGTTGCAGATGTCCGAGAGCCGTGCGCGCTTTTTGGGCCATGCGCAGGAGCTCGCCGTCTCGCGCGATATGCTCGGCCGCGTCTTCGACGGCATGGGCAACCCCCGCGACGGGGGCGAAGCCGTGCTGCCCGAGAAGATGCTCGACATCAACGGCGAGCCCATCAACCCCGCCGCCCGCGACTATCCCAACGAGTTCATCCAGACGGGCATCTCCGCCATCGACGGCCTCAACACCCTCGTGCGCGGCCAGAAGCTGCCCGTGTTCAGCATGAGCGGACTTCCTCACGCCGAGCTCGCCGCCCAGATCGCCCGCCAGGCCAAAGTGCGCTCGGGCGCAAGCGAATTTGCCGTCGTCTTCGCCGCCATCGGCATCACCTTCGAGGAGTCGCAGTACTTCGCCGAGGAATTCCGCCGCACGGGCGCCATCGAACGCACGGTGCTCTTTACCAACCTTGCAAACGACCCCGCCGTCGAGCGTATCGCCACCCCCCGCCTCGCCCTCACCTGTGCGGAGTACCTCGCCTTCGACTGCGGTATGCACGTTCTCGTCATCATGACGGATATGACCAACTACGCGGAGGCGCTGCGCGAAGTGTCGGCGGCGCGGCGCGAAGTTCCGGGGCGAAGGGGCTATCCCGGCTATCTCTACACCGACCTTGCATCCCTCTACGAGCGCGCGGGCCGTATCCGCGGCTGCAAGGGCTCCATCACGCAGATCCCCATCCTCACCATGCCCGAGGACGACAAGACGCACCCCATCCCCGACCTCACGGGCTATATCACCGAGGGGCAGATCATCCTCTCGCGCGATCTTTACAAGAAGGGCATCAACCCGCCCATCGACGTGCTGCCCTCCCTCTCCCGTTTGAAGGACAAGGGCATCGGCGCGGGCAAGACGCGCGAGGACCACGCGGATACGCTGAACCAGCTCTTTGCCGCCTATGCGCGCGGCAAGGAGAGCAAGGAGCTCTCCGCCATCCTCGGCGAAGCCGCCCTCACCGAGACGGACAAGCTGTATGCAAAGTTTGCCGAGGAGTTTGAAAAGGAGTATCTCGGCCAGGGCTTCGAGACCGACCGCTCCATCGAGGAGACGCTCGATCTCGGCTGGAAGCTCCTTCGCATCCTGCCCGAGGGCGAGCTCAAGCGTATCCGCACGCAGTATATCGAAAAGTACCTGCACGGCAAGGCGGAGGAGTAAGATGGCAAGGCTCAACGTCAACCCCACGCGCATGGAGCTGAAAAAGCTCAAGGCGCGCCTTGCGACTGCCGTGCGCGGGCACAAGCTCTTAAAGGATAAATCGGACGAGATGATCCGCCGCTTCACCGTGATGGCGCGCGAAAACCTTGCCCTCCGCCGCGAGGTAGAGGGGGAGTTGGTGCGCGTTTTGGGGCAGTTCCAGGTGGCGCGTTCGGTGACGCCCGCCTACCGTGCCGAGGCAGCCTTTGCGCTGCCCGCCGCTGCGGTGAACGCCGAGTGCTCCGTCACAAGCGTGATGGGGCTCGACGTTCCCAAGATCGAGCTTTCCCAAAGCGGCGGCGCGGGGCTCCCGTACGCCTACTTCGAGATCACGAGCGAGGCGGACTACTCGGTGAGCATGGCGGCGGCGCTCCTGCCTAAACTCGTGCGCCTTGCCGAGGTAGAAAAGGCGGTGAGGATGCTCGCCGACGAGATCGAACGCAACAAGCGGCGCGTCAACGCGCTCGAATATGTCATGATCCCCCAGCTCGAGGAGACCATCGCCTATATCCGCGAGAAATTGAGCGAGAACGAGCGCGCCGCGCTCGTGCGCATCATGAAGGTCAAGGGCAAGCAGCAATAACGCCGAAATAAGGCCTATTTCCCGTCCGCCGTTTGAAAGCGGGCGGGATTTTTATTCTTTCGCCGCTCCCTGCTTGATTTTTTGCCCGATTTGGTATATAATAAGAGAAAACAGTTCAAATGCGCCTGCGGGCGCTTTGCGGAGGATATCATGTACAATACTGCGGCCATTGCCGAAGATCTTTTCTACGTCGGCGCGAGCGACAGGCGGCTCTCCCTCTTCGAGAACGTCTATCCCGTCCCGCGCGGCGCATCTTACAATTCCTATCTTCTCCTGGACGAGAAGACCGTCCTCTTCGACACCGTCGATCACGCCGTCTCCGAACAGTTCCTCGAGAATGTGGAACACGTTTTAGGGGGCAGGGCGCTCGACTACGTCGTCATCCATCACATGGAGCCCGACCATTCCTCGACGCTCTCCGAAGTGCTCTTGCGTTATCCCGGAGCCAAGATCGTCTGCAATCAGAAGATCGACGGCATGCTGAAAAATTACGGCTGCTGCGCGGGCGAAAAGCTGCTTATGAAGGAGGGGGACGAGCTTATAACGGGCAGCCACACCTTGAAGTTCGTCTTTGCGCCCATGGTGCACTGGCCGGAAGTGATGATGAGCTTCGACTTGAAGACGGGCGCGCTCTTTTCGGCGGACGCCTTCGGCACTTTCGGAGCGCTGGGCGGCAGCCTTTGGGCGGATCGAGTGGACTTTGAACACGACTTTTTGGACGATGCGCGGAGATACTACATCAATATCGTCGGCAAGTACGGCGTGCAGGTGCAGAGCGTGCTCAAAAAGGCGGCGGGGCTGAACATCAACTATCTCTTCCCCCTGCACGGGCCGCTGTGGAGGGAAAACATCGGCTGGTTCGTGGAAAAGTACCTCACCTGGAGCAGCTATACGCCCGAGGAGAAGGGGGTGCTCGTCGTCTACGGCAGCATCTACGGCCATACGGCGAACGCGGCGGAGATCGTCGCCTCCCGCCTGGCGGAAAAGGGCGTCAAAGTCAAGGTGTACGACGCTTCGATGACCGACCTTTCCCTGCTCGTTTCGGAGGCCTTCCGCTATTCGCACGTCGTCTTCGCTTCGGCGACCTACAATAACGGTATCTTCGTGAAGATGGAGCAGTTCTTGTCCGACCTCAAGGCGCACGCCTTCCAGAACCGCGCCTATGCCGTCATCGAGAACGGCTCGTGGGCGCCGCAGGCGGGCGCGCTGATGGAAGGGGAGCTCGCCTCCTTCAAGAACATGAAAAAGTTGGGCGAAAAGGTGACGCTGCTCTCCTCCGTCAAAGAGGAGACGCGCGAAAAACTGTTGGCGCTTGCCGACCTCGTTGCCGAGGACGTGAAGGCATAACGCCTTATAAAGGGATCAGGGCGCGGATGCGCCAAAAAATAAAGCAAGGAGTAAAACACTATGAAGTATGTATGCACGGTCTGCGGCTATGTCTACGACGAGGAAACGGGCGATCCCGATAACGGCATCGCGCCTGGCACCCTGTGGAAGGATGTCCCCGATGACTTCACCTGCCCGCTCTGCGGCGTAGGCAAGGACGATTTTTCCGCCGAATAAGGCAGGAAACGCGCGGGCTTCCTTTGGGAGCCCGCTTTTTTTGAAAAGACGGGGGAACGGGAGGGGAAGCTTTCCTCATCTTCCATGAAAACACATACGCACTTTGTTTGAAAAAGGGCAAAGCGTGTGATATATTGATAAGGCAGCATCTTGTATGCGGCCGAGAAGCGCCCCTTTCCGCGCGAAGAGGGCGGCTCTTCATAAGAAAAAGGAGGAAGTCATGGCAGAAAATAAGATAAGAACGCTCATCCTCTCCGTCGTTCCCATGCGCACGCAGGTCGTGTTTCCCGATCTCTCCGTCGCCTTTGACGCGGGGCGCGGCATCTCGCTTGCCGCCGTCGAGCGCGCCAACTTCAACGATAAACTCATCTTTTTGACCAAACAGAAGGACGGCCGGGAGGAAGTCCCCGGCGAGGACGGCCTTTTCTTCGTGGGCACGGTGGCGCGCGTCCGCCAGGTGACGAGGCTCCCCGGCGACCGCATCCGCGTCTTTGCCAGCACGCTCTATAGGGCCCGCGCGCGCGATTTCCGCATCGAGGACGGCTATATCTACGCCGTCACCGACGAGCTCACCACCATCCACGGCGATCCCACGCTGGAGGAGGCGTACTTCCGCACCGCCAAAGAGCTTGTAAAGGACGTCGTGCAGGCGGACGGCAAGATCTCGCAGGAAGTGGACGGGCGGCTCGCGACCATCGGCGACATCGACGAGTACATCAACGTCTGTGTCTATAATATGCGCATCCGCGAGGAGGTCAAACAGCAGCTTTTGGAAGAGACCCGCCTTGTGGAGCGCCTTAAGCTCTTTGAGCGCTGCCTCAACGACGAGCTGGAAATTTCCCGCCTCGAGCGCAAGATCGCCCAGGACGTGAGGAAAAATATCGACCAGTCGCAGAAGGAGTATTACCTCCGCGAACAGCTCAAGGCCATCCACGCCGAGCTCGGCGACGACGTCGAGGAGAATGCCCGCCTGCGCGAAAAACTGCTTGCAAAACACCTTCCCAAAGAGGTGGAGGACAAGGCGATGGCGGAGCTCGCCCGCATGGACAAGATGCCCGCCTCCTCGCCCGAATATACCGTTCTGCGCAACTATGCCGATTGGCTCATCGACCTTCCCTGGACGGAGGAGACCACGGACACCGAGTCGCTCGCGGACGTTGAAAAGGTCCTCAACGACGATCACTACGGGCTGGAAAAGATCAAGGAGCGCGTCGTTGAGTATCTCGCCGTCTTAAAGCTGACGGGGGAATTGAAGGCGCCCATCTTGTGCCTCGTCGGCCCGCCCGGCGTGGGCAAGACGAGCATCGCCAAGTCGGTGGCGCGGGCGCTGGGCAGAAAGTTCGTGCGCATGAGCCTGGGCGGCCTCAAAGACGAGGCGGAGATCCGCGGCCACAGGCGCACCTACATCGGCGCCATGCCGGGGCGCATCCTCTACGAGATGAAGAACGCGGGCTCCATAAACCCCGTCTTCCTCCTCGACGAGGTGGACAAGATCTCCATGGACCTGCGCGGCGACCCCGCCAGCGCCCTTTTGGAAGTTTTAGACCCCGAGCAAAATTCCACTTTCCGCGACAGGTACCTCGAAGTTCCCTATGATCTGAGCAAGGTGATGTTCATCGCGACCGCCAACACGCTCGACACCATCCCCGGGCCTTTGCGCGACAGGATGGAGATCATCGAGCTCTCGGGCTATACCCCGCAGGAGAAGGAGGAGATCGCCAAGCGCTATCTCGTGCCCAAGAAGCGCAAAGAGAACGGCCTCACCGAGGAAAACCTGCGCATCACCGACGGGGCGATCGGCGAGATGATCGACGGCTACACGATGGAGGCGGGCGTGCGTTCTTTGGAGCGCACCATCGGCACCGTCTGCCGCAAGGCCGCTGTGCGCATCGCCAAGGACGAGGAGAAGAAGGGCATCACCGTCACACGGCAGAATCTTGAAAAGTTTTTGGGCGCCAAGCGCTTTTTGCGCGACGAGGAGATGCGCGAAAAGGACGAAGTGGGCGCCGCCACCGGGCTTGCCTGGACGGCGGTGGGGGGCGCGACGCTCACCATCGAAGTCTCCGCCATGCAGGGCAAGGGGGATATCTTGCTCACGGGCAAGCTGGGCGACGTGATGAAGGAGTCCGCCCGTGCCGCCATCAGCTATATCCGCGCCCATGCCGAAAAGTACGGCATCGACGAGGAGGAGTTCGAGAAGAAGGATATCCACATCCATATCCCCGAGGGGGCGACCCCCAAGGACGGCCCCAGCGCGGGCATCACCATGGCGACAGCCATCCTCTCCGCCTTCACCAATCACCCCGTTCGGCGCGACGTCGCCATGACGGGGGAGATCACCCTGCGCGGCAAGGTGCTGCCCATCGGCGGGCTCAAAGAGAAGGCGCTCGCCGCCAACCGCATCGGCATCAAGAACGTCATCATCCCCGAGGAGAACAAGAAGGACGTCGAGGAGATCCCCGAGGCCGTGCGCAAGAACATCAACTTTATCTGCGTCAACAATGTAGACGAAGTGTTCCACAACGCCGTCGAGGGGCTTTAACGCCCTTCGCCCGAGGGCAAATAAAACGAGAAGGAGGCTCCTATGGAGATCAAAGAGGCAAAATTTTTGAAGTCCGCTGCCGAAGTGGGCGGCTTTCTGCGCCCCGAGCGCCCCATGATCGCCGTCTGCGGCAGGAGCAACGCGGGCAAGAGCTCGCTCATCAACATGCTGGCAAACCGCAAAAACCTCGCCAAGACGAGCGCCGCTCCCGGCAGGACGCGCCTTGTCAACTACTTCGACTTCGGCGCCTTCTGGCTCGCCGACCTCCCCGGCTACGGCTATGCCGCCGTCTCGCGCGATGAAAAGGCGCGCTGGGGCAGGACGCTCGACGCCTTCTTCGCAAAAAAGGAGGACATCCGCCATGTGTTCCTCCTCATCGACATCCGCCGCGATCCCTCGGGCGACGATCTGCAGCTCGTCGACTTTTTGAACTACAACATCATCCCCTTTTCCGTCATCGCCACCAAGAGCGATAAGCTCTCGCGCATGAAGACAAGGGAAAGAAGGCGGGCGATCGCCAATGCTTTCGGCCTCGGCGAGGGCAACGTCGCCGTCGTTTCCTCGCTTACGGGCGAGGGCAGGGAGGAGCTGCTCACCCGCATCGCCGCCCTGTTGTAAAGGGGTCTGACATTTGTAATAAACAGAGCACTTTGCGGCAATATGCGAACTTTTATGAAAAACACGACAAAAACCTGACAAAAACCTGACATTTCTTTGTTGGACAAAGCGGTAAAAATGTGCTATCCTATAAGCAGCCGAAGCGAGGTGCACCAAGCAAGGTGGCTCCGCGCGACCACGGAGGAATTTCGGGAAAATGCGAGAGGCCCGCAGCGTGCACGCTGCGGGCCTCAAACTTTGCCTCGCCGCCCCGCTTTTCCGCCCCGCCCTGCTCGTTCTGCCGCGCATTTTTCGGCGGGATGCCGCACGGGCATTATGGGAGCATGACGCGCGGACATTGCGGCGGCATTATAATGTATAGGGAAAAGTGCTCTTCCGGGCATGAAAAGATTGACGAAACGCGGCTTTTGTGCTATCATATCGCTATGGATATTTCAGAAAAGCTCATAAGCCTGCGCAAGGCGTGCAGCCTCTCGCAGGAAGATTTTGCCGCCCGCGTCGGCGTTGCCCGTCAGACGGTCGTCAGCTGGGAACAGGGCGCCCGCCCCTCCGCCTTCAACCGCAGGCGCATCTGCGAAGAATTTTCCCTGCCCGTCAACTATTTCGATGCGGACGTCAACGTGACGCTGCTCCCCGTCGTTGCTGCCCCCGTCAAGGCAGAGGAGGCGGAGGAAGAGCACGCCCCCGGCGTCGTGCGAGTGATCTCAAGGCCTGCCTCCGACGCGCTGCGTTCGCTCGGCACCGTGATGCGCTGGGGGAACGTCGTCTTTGTGGGGCTGATACTTTTGTGCGTGCTCATCGGCGTGGTCTGCGTGGCGGTCGGCGCCTTCTTGCAGGCAGATAAGGACTCCGCCCTCGTCGTGCTCATCAATCCCACGGGCATCTTTTATGTCTGCCTATTTTTGGCGGGGATCGCCGTCGTCTTTTATACCGCCTGCTTCTTTGTGCGGCTCTTCCTGCGCGAAAAACTGCGCATCCAGGTCCGCGGCAAGTAAAAGGGCGCTTTGCGGGCGTTGGCGGCAAGGCTCAAAAAGAACGGGGAAAGGACAAAATTTCTCCGTTTTTTACTGTAAAAAAGTTGCCATGCCGTCAAAAATATGGTAAAATATCACGGTTAGAAATCCACACCCCGAAAGAGCGCCGCGCTCCGTGCCCGCAAATCTCATCGCCGCGGGCAGCAGGCGGAAGAACGCACACGGGGGAGGTTCAACGGAGGAATTATGGCAGTTATCACCATGAAGCAGCTGCTCGAAGCGGGCGTCCACTTCGGGCACCAGACGAGGAAGTGGAACCCCAAGATGAAGAAGTACATCTTTGCGGCACGCCACGACATCCACATCATCGACCTTGAAAAGACGGCAAAGCTCATCGAAGAGGCTTATACCTTCGTCGTCGAGTCGGTGAAGGCGGGCAAGAGCGTTCTCTTCGTCGGCACCAAGAAGCAGGCGCAGGACGCCATCAAGGAAGAGGCGGAGCGCTGCGGGCAGTTCTATGTCAACTCCCGTTGGCTGGGCGGGTGCCTCACCAACTTCAAGACCATCCGCGCCCGCATCGACTATCTTGAGAAGCTCGAGAAGATGGAGGAGAGCGGCGAGTTCGACCTCCTTCCCAAGAAGGAAGTGCTCGGCCTCAAGAAGGAGATGGCAAAGCTCGAGGAAAACCTCGGCGGCATCAAGAATATGCGTACCCTTCCCGGCATCATGTTCATCGTCGACCCTCATAACGAGGACATCGCCGTCGCCGAAGCGCGCAAGCTGCACATCCCCATCGTCGCCATCACCGATACCAACTGCGACCCCGATCTCATCGACCACGTCATCCCCGGCAACGACGACGCCATCCGCGCCATCAAGCTCATCTCGTCCGTCATTGCCAACGCCGTCATCGAGGCGAACCAGGGCGAGACGTTTGACGCCGCTCCCGCTCAGGAGGAGGCTGCTCCCGCAGCAGAGGCAGAGCCCGCAGCCGAGGCTCCCGTTCAGGAATAATTTTTCAGGAGGAACACAACAATGGCAGGATTTACGGCAAAGGACGTCATGACGCTCCGTGAACAGACGGGCGCGGGCATGATGGACTGCAAGAAGGCCCTCACCGATGCAGAGGGCGATATGAGCAAGGCGGCAGATCTTCTGCGCGAGCGCGGCATCGCAAAGGCTGCCAAGCGCGCTTCCAAGATCGCGGCAGAGGGCGTCGTCTACGCCTATGTCGAGGGCAAGACGGGCGTGCTCGTCGAAGTCAACTGCGAGTCCGACTTCGTTGCCAAGGGCGACAGGTTCCGCGCCCTCGTCGAGACGGTCGCAAAGCAGATCGCGGCGACAAAGCCGCAGGACGTCGAAACGCTGCTCGCTTCCGCGCTCCCTTCGGGCGAGACGGTCGAAGCGTTCGTCACCGATCAGACCGCCGTCATCGGCGAAAAGATCTCCGTCCGCCGCTTCACGGTGTATGAGAGCGCCGGCCACATCGAGACGTATATCCACATGGGCGGCACGATGGGCGTCATGCTCAACTTCGCCTGCGAAGAGAACGACGTCACGAAGGAGCTTGCGCACAACGTCGCGCTCCACGTCGCCTTCTCCAAGCCTCAGTACATGACGAAGGACGAAGTCTCCGAGGAAACGCTTGCCAAGGAGAAGGAGATCCTCATGAAGGAAGTCATGAACGAGGGCAAGCCCGCGAACATCGCCGAAAAGATCGTGCTCGGCAAGATCAAGAAGTTCTACGAGGAGAACTGCCTGCTCGACCAGAAGTTCATCAAGGACGACAAGGTGACCATCGCCCAGCTCATCGCCGAGGAATCGAAGAAGGCCGGCTGCCCCGTGGAGCTCAAGGCGTTCTGCTTCTATGTCATGGGTCAGGGCCTCGAGAAGAAGAGCGAGGATCTGCAGGAGGAAGTCGCCAAGCAGGTCGAGGCGATGAAGAAATAAGTTCACACTTTTTTGCGCAAGCGCAAAAAAGTCGTGAGGGGTGGAGTGTTGCGATTTTAACTTATTTTATCGCCCGCGAATTCATCTGTCATTCTAAGAACACTAAGCCTCAAGTATGAGGCAAATTGAGTGAGCCAGCGCAAGGGAACCTTGCTTGGCTCATTTTATTTTTAGAAGCAACAAAGGGCAACCCTCCTCGCGGGATTTTATTTTAGAAATTCACGAATTTCTTTCGCTGCGCGAAACAAATTCCGTGAGAAAATTTCGCGAAAATCTTTTTGCTGCGCAAAAATCTTTCCGCGAGTTTAAGTGCCCTGCGGGTACAAATTGAGTCCCGCAGCGGAGGGCAACCCTCCTTGCGGCATTATTGGGGAACCAACTCCCTCAGTCTCGCTTTGCTCGACAGCGTCTCGCGCGATAGAGACCGCGCTTCGGTCAGGAAACGGCGCGCACAATGCGCCGTTTCCAAGTTCGCAAGTGGTCAAAGCCACACCGTGGCTTTGCCAAGAAAGCACTTGCTCACCCTCAAAGAGGGAGCCACGGGGGTTAGCGTTGTTTCCTTGCCTCCCTCTGAGAGGGAGGTGCCCCGAAGGGGCGGAAGGAGTTATCTGATCGCAGGCTTCCGCTTGCGGAGCGAACGATTCGATCTTAACAGGCGGTTTCGGTCGCCTGTTTTTTCGGCTCTCTATTTTCAATATAATATAATTTTCAAAGCGGGTATTGATTTTTATGGCGGGGCGTGCTATAATGGGGGCAGAAAGGGCGGCGAGAGAGCGCGCCCGTATGATAAGGAGGGCAGTACCATGAAGCACAGGATCATCACCGTCAGCCGTGAATTCGGCAGCGGCGGCCGCACCATCGCCAAGGAAGTGGCGGAAAAGCTGCACATCCCCTGTTACGACCAGGAGCTCATCGAGAAGGTGGCGGAAGAGAGCGGCTTTGCCAAAGAATACATCGCCGAGCACGGCGAACACACGGGAAATTGGCTCACCAACGCCTTTGCCGCGGCGGCCTCGTACTACGGGCCCATCGGCAGGGACTTCGTCTGGATGGCGCAGCGCAAGGTCATTTTGGAGCTCGCCGAAAAGCACCCCTGCGTCATCGTCGGGCGGTGCGCGGACTTCATCCTGCGCGATAAGGCCGACCTTCTGAAGGTCTTCATCCATGCCGATCCCGCCTTCCGCGCCGACCGCATCGTGCGCGTCTACGGCGAGCGGGAAGATTCGCCCGAAAAGCGCATCCGCGACAAGGATAAGCGCCGCATGGCATACTACCGCTACTATACGGACATCGATTGGGGCGTCGCCAAGAATTACGACATCTGCCTCGACAGCGGCACGGTCGGCATCGACCGCTGCGCGGACATCATCTTCTCGCTCTATTGAGGGGGAGAGCGGCTCTAACTGCCGCACAAAGCACAACATACCGCGGCGGGAGCGCTAAATAAGCGGCGCTTCCCGTCTTTTGCGGCGTTTTTCGCCGTAGTTTCATGAAAATCATTCGCAATTCGCGTGCTTTTTCGCCGCGGATATGATATACTATTAAAAATCGAAGCGCCCTCACAGCGGCGCAAAGGGGATACTATGCAGCCGAAATACAAGCGCGTCTTACTCAAACTGTCGGGCGAAGCACTCGCGGGCGACCAGAAATTCGGCCTCAACGAAGAAGTCATCTCGGGGGTCGTCGATCAGCTCGTCAAAGTGCACGATATGGGCGTGGAGATCGCGCTCGTCATCGGCGGAGGCAACTTCTGGCGGGGCAGGCAGGGCACCAATATGGACCGCGCCACCGCCGATCAGATGGGCATGCTGGCGACCGTCATCAATTCGCTCGCCATGATGGACGCCATCGAACAGAGGGGCGTGCCCACGCGCGTGCAGACGGCGCTCAACATGATCTCCGTCGCCGAGCCCTACGTCCTTCGGAAGGCGCTCCGTCACTTTGAAAAGGGGCGCATCGTCATCATGGCGTGCGGCACGGGCAATCCCTATTGCTCGACGGACACGGCTGCCGCCCAGCGCGCCTGCGAGATAAGGGCGGACGTGCTGCTCATGGCAAAGAACGTGGACGGCATCTACGACAGCGACCCCGCCCTCAACCCCGATGCCAAGAAGTACGACAGGCTCACGTTCAGCGACATCGTCAACAAGGGCCTCAAGGCGATGGACGCCACCGCCGCCACCATGTGCATGGAGAACGACATCCCCGTGCTTGCCTTTGCCCTCGGCGAGAAGGACTCCATCCTGCGCGCCGTCTGCGGCGAGAATTTAGGCACCCTCATCAGCAACGAATAATCATTTAAGGAGACGATCATGGAAAACGAAAAATTGGAAGAGATCTTTTTGGTGCTCGAGGATAAGCTCGACAAAGTGGTGACAGTCCTCAAAGACGAGTATCAGACCATCCGCGCCGGCCGCGCCAACCCGCACATTCTGGACAGGCTGCAAGTGGAGGCATACGGCGGCATGAGCCCCCTCAACCAGCTGGGCAACGTCGCCGTCGCGGACGCAAGGTGCCTTGTCATCAGCCCCTGGGATAAGTCGCTCTTAAAGGCCATCGAAAAGGCCATCCTCGCCTCCAACATCGGGCTCAACCCCACCAACGACGGCAACGTCATCCGCCTCGTCTTCCCCGAACTCACCGAGGAGAGAAGAAAGGAGCTCGTGAAGCAGGTGCGCCGCATGGGCGAGGACGCCAAAGTCGCCGCCCGCAACGTGCGCCGCGAGGCGATGGACGGCATCAAGAAGATGAAGAACGGCAAGGAGATCTCCGAAGACGAGGCCTCCAACGCCGAACAGGATGTGGAGAAGGACATCTCCAAGTGCATGGAGGAGCTCGACAAGGCCGTTTCCGCCAAGGAAAAAGAGCTCATGACCATCTGATGGGGGAGCTTCCCCGCCACGTCGCCGTCATCATGGACGGCAACGGGCGCTGGGCGCAAAGGCGCCTCCTTCCCCGCAGCGCCGGCCACAGCGCGGGCTTAAAGCGCATGATCGCGCTCTCCGAATACTTCTTTCACCGCGGCGTGGAAGTGGTGACGCTGTACGCCCTCTCGCAGGAAAATCTCTCCCGCTCCCAAGAGGAGCTTGCCGCCCTCTTCGCGCTCTTCCGCACCTATTTCTCGGGCAACGTCGAGCGCCTGAAAAAGAACGATCTCAGGCTCGAGGTCATCGGTGAGCTCTCTCTCCTGCCCGAGGACATCCAAACGCTCATCGGGGAGGGCAGGGAGCGGACGAAGGAGGGGAAAAAGGGCACGCTGGTGCTCGCCATCGCCTACGGGGCGCGGCAGGACGTCGTGCGCGCCGTCAATGAAGCCGTAAAGGCGGGCAAAGAGGTGACGATGGAGAGCTTTTCCGCCCTGCTTTCGACGGGGGCGTATCCTCCCTTAGACCTTCTCATCCGCACGGGCAGGGAAAAGCGGCTCTCCAACTTCCTGCTCTATGAGGCGGCGTACGCCGAACTGTATTTTTCCGACAAGATGTTCCCCGACTTTTCCGATGCGGATGCGGAGCGCGCGCTCGAAGACTATATGACGCGCGACCGCCGCTACGGCAAGGTCAAGGCGGAAGAAGGCTGAGTTTGCCATGAAGAGACTCCTCACGGGTATCGTCTATATCCTCATCCTCCTGAGTGCCTTTTTGCTCAGGAGGTATGTGCATCTGCTCTTTTTCGATGCCCTCGTGCTGCTCTTTTCGGTGCTTGGCACTTTCGAGATGCTGCGCGCCTTTGAAGGCCGCATCGACGGGCTGCAAAAGGGGGTCGTACTGTTCTTTTCCTCGGGCATCATCGTCTGCTATGCGCTGACGGATACCCTCTACCGCAATTTGCAGGAGACGAGCCCCGAGATCGTCAACTATTCCCCCCTCATCACCTTCGTCGTCTTTATGGCGGGCCTTGCGCTTCTTTTCGGGCTGCTCGTCTTCCGCCACGAAAAGACCTCGCTCGACTCTTTGGGCTGTTCGCTCATCTGTTTGCTCTATCCCTCCGTCTTTTTGCTCGTGCTCACGGGCTGCAACCATATGCCCGCCTATTCGGAGATCGGCATTTTGTTCGTCTTTGTCATCTGCCCCTTTGCGGACAGCCTCGCCTACGTCTTCGGGCGGCTGCTCGGGGGAAAGCTCCCCAAGAAGCTCTCACCCACGGTGAGCCCAAATAAGACGCTCATCGGGGGCTTCGGCGGGCTCATCGGCGGGGCGCTGGGCGCGGTGTGCATCTTTTTCGTCTACTACGGCCTTCTGGAGCCCTGCGATCTCAATACGGAGTGGCTCAACCTCGTCTTCTTCATCGCCCTCGGCGTGCTGACGGCGGCATTTACGGAATTCGGCGACCTCGTGGAGAGCGCCTTGAAGCGCAAGCTGGAAATAAAGGACATGGGCAAAATTTTGCCCGGGCACGGCGGCATCCTCGACCGCATCGACTCATCCCTCTATGCGGGGCTCATCGTCTGCTTTGTGCTGACGATGCGCATCCTCATTACGGGATAACAAGGATAAGAACGAAGAGGGCGGCATAAAATAGAGTGGAGCCGCCCTTTGTCATAAATTTTTTTGGGGAGGCGGTCATGAAGATCGCATTGATCGGCTGCAGCGGCAGCATCGGCAGGCAGGTCGCCGAGGTCGTGCGGGAGCACCCCGCACACTTTTGTTTTTCCGCCCTCATCGGCGGCAGCGATAAGGAGGCGCTTGAAAAGCTGTGCGCCGAGTTTTGCCCCGCCTTTGCGGGCCTTGCCGAGGGGGGAGAAGCAGAGCTCCCCGTAGGCACCCGCCTTCTGCAGGGAGCGGAAATTTTAGAGCACGCCTTTGACGGCGCCGACGTCGCCCTCATCGCGGCGGGCGGCTTTGCGGGGCTTTCCTATACGCTGCGGGCGGCGGAGCTCGGCCTGAAAGTTGCCCTTGCCAACAAGGAATCGCTCGTCTGCGGCGGCGAGCTCGTCACTTCCGCCGTCAAAAAGAGCGGCTCTGACCTCGTGCCCGTGGACAGCGAGCATTCGGCGCTCTTTCAGGCGCTCTCCTTCCGCCGCGACGCGCCCTTTTCTAAGCTCATTTTAACGGCGAGCGGCGGACCCTTCTTCCGCCTGACGAAAGAAGAACTCAAAAGCGTGACCGCAAGGGACGCGCTCCGTCACCCCACCTGGAAGATGGGCCCCAAGATCACCATCGACAGCGCCACCCTCCTCAACAAGGGGTACGAGGTCATCGAGGCGCGCTGGCTTTACAACGCGCCCTTTGAAAACATCGAGGCGGTCGTGCATCCCGAGAGCATCGTGCATTCCCTCGTCTCCTTTGAGGACGGCGCGATGATGGCGCAGCTCGGTTATCCCGATATGAAGCTGCCCATCCAGCTGGCGCTCACCTATCCCGAGCGGCTGCCCTGCGTCAAAGAGCTCGACCTCGTCTCCCTCGGCGCGCTGCACTTTTACGCCCTCCCCAAAGAGAAATTTCCCTGCTATTCGCTCGCCCTCGCGGCGGGGGAGGCGGGCGGCACCGCGCCCACCGTGCTCAACGCGGCGGCGGAAGTCGCCGTCCACGCCTTCTTAAAGGAGGAGATCTCCTTCCTTCGCATCGCAGATACGATCGAGGCAGCGCTCTCCGCTCTCCCGCGCGAGGACGTTGCCTCCTTCGGGCAGCTCCGCGAGACGGACGCCCGCGCCCGCCGCTCTGCCCGCAATTTTATCTATGACTGAACTTCTCGCTTTTGATTGGGGCACGGTGGGTTCCGTGCTCCTTGCCATCCTCATCCTGCTTGCGATGATCACCGTGCACGAGTTCGGGCACTACATCGTCGGCAAGCTCCTCCGTTTCCGTATCAACGAGTTCTCCATCGGCTTCGGTCCCGCCCTCATCAAGCGGCGCAGCAAGCGGACGGGGGAGCTCTTTTCCGTGCGCCTCATCCCCCTCGGCGGCTACTGCGCCTTTGACGGCGAGGACGGCCTCGACGAGGAGACCGCCCTCCAAGACCCGCCCGAAGAGGCCTTTGAGGAGTTCAAAGAGCCGCAAACGCCCGCTTCTTTGCAGGGCGCCGGGGGCGAGCCCTCCGAGGCGGAGCGGCTCATCCGGGGCTCCTCGACGGCCGTACAGCCCCGGGGGGAGCCCTTCACCAAGCGGCCGCCGTGGGCGCGCATCCTCGTGCTGATCGCGGGCGCGCTCATGAACTACATCTTTGCGGTCGTCCTCATCCTCATCGAATTTTTCGCCTGCGGGCAGACGCTCATCGCCGTCTACGAAGCCGCCCCCGCCGAAGGGGAGTACGCCGCCTATTCTCTCCACGATCAGGACATCATTTTAGAGGCGGACGGGCGGGGCGTGTACCTTACGACCGACCTTCTTGCGGCGCTCCACGGCAAAGAGCAGGGCGATCTCGTGCCCTTCACCGTCTCGCGCGTCGTCGAGTGGGCGGAGGAAGGCGTCGCCGCACGGCGGGAGCAGATGCAGATCACCGTCATGCTGCGCGCGGACGTGGGGGACGCGTCGAGCGCGGATGCCGGCGTCCTATGGCGTGCCATCGGCGCGGCGCAGGACGAGGAGGGGAACTTCCTGATGGCGAACGCCGTCTCCAAGTTCGGCTTTTTCGAGACCGTGGGTCGCTCCTTCGCCTATTCCTTCAAGATCGCGGGCTCCATTTTCCGCGTCCTCGGCGAGCTTTTGACGGGCAGGCTGGGGCTCGACGCCTTCGGCGGGCCGGTGACGACCATCTCCATGACGGCGCAGCTCGCCTCGATGGGCTTTAAGTACTTTTTAGAGATCGCGGGCTACATCGGCGTCAATCTCGCCGTCTTCAACCTCCTGCCCATTCCCGCCCTCGACGGCAGCAAGGTGGTCTTTACCGCCATCGAATGGGTGCGCGGCAAGCCCATCTCCCGCAGAGTGGAGGCGGTCATCCACGCCGTGGGCTTTGTGCTCATCTTGGGCTTTGCGGTGCTTGTCGATATTTTACAATTTGTATAAAACGGGGCGCGCCCGCGGACTTTCGTCCGCGGGCGCGCCTTATCTTGATCGCAATATCGGGAGTTATTTCGTTATGCCTGCGGCTGTGCGCTCCCCGCCTGTTCTGCGGGCGCGGGCTCGGCGGCGGGCTTTACGGTGTTGAAGCGCCTCATCTGCTTGACGAACGCCCTAGAGCTGAAGAGGATGACTGCCGCCACGATGGCGATGGCGATATCGGGCAGCACATAGCCCGCCTGATAGGTGAGGCTGTACAGCCACACGGGCTGACCCTCGGGCGCCCACATACCGAAGGCGAACATACCCGAGAGGAAGTGCATCACGAAGCGCGAAAGGCCTGCAACGACGCCGCCGAGCGCGATCTGCACCTGCGGCACCTTATCGAGCGCCTTGACCTTCGCAAAGCAGCCCGCAAGGCCGATGCACATGAAGGCGAGGGGATAGTCGAGGAGGAACTGTGCGGGGTGCAGGATGTAGGGATCCTGGAACGCCTGCAGAATGCCGTAGATGAACCCTGCAAACACGCCCTTCCTGGTGCCGAACATATAGGAGTAGATCATGAGGGGCACGAGGGAAGCGATGGTGATGGAGCCGCCCTGGGGCATCTTGACGATGCGAAGATAGGAGAGGGCAAAGCTCATGGCGATGCAGACGGCGGCGTACGAGATGGCCTTGGTGTCGAAGCCCTTCTTGTCGCCCTTCCCCGTGAGGAAGGTGGCGGCGAGCACGGCGACGATGGCGACGGCTGCCGAAATGTAGAGCGCGACGGACTCGACATCGTCGTTGGTGGTGCCGTTCATGTCGGCGGCATCGCCCGACTCATAGTAGATGCCCATGCAGACGAGGGAGGCAACGAACGCCGCCCCGATGAGCACGCCCGAGATCGCATACGTCACGGCGCAGCGCTTGACAAAGAGCAGCACCGCGCTCACGGCGATCGCTCCGATGAGGGAGACGAGGGGCGCAAACAGGGTGAGGGTGATGCCGTCCTCGAGGAAGGTGAAGGTGAGCAGCGTGATGCCCACGGCGCACGCATAGACGACGAAGAAGATGAGGCTCGCTTTGAGGAAGGGCGCCCTCATTTCGCCGCGGATGAGGAGCACGCAGACGAGGAAGATAAGCGCCAAGGCGATGGTCGCCCAGAAGCAGATGCCGCGCGCGATGTTCATGGGCGAATCGAAGAGGATGGGGTACCATTCTGCGGGATCCGCCAAAAGGGAGTTGAGTAACATAAAAAAACCTCCATAATTTTTTGAGTTACCCGCCTCGATGGGAGACCCATCGGATAAAAAAACGCCCGCAAAAGCGCGGGCGGAACTTTTACCTTGAAATCCTGTCTTTCGTCCAAGCATTACCTTGCCCGATTCAAGTGGTATCATCTCAGCTTGTTACAGCACCCACGACGGATAATTCATTTGTGCTCTCATTATAGGGCATCGCCGCGCGGATGTCAAGGATTTTCGCGGTTTTTTGCCGCTTCCGATTGTATTTTGTCTGTACTTATGCTATAATGGCTCCTGCGCGCAAGTGCGCAGGAGAACACGCAATGGAATATTTTTACGCCTATTTAGACCGCATGAAGTTCATCAAGCGCTGGCAGCTCATGCGCTCGGTGCGCGAGGAGAACATCATGGAGCACTCGCACTCGGTGGCGGTCTTAACGCACGCCCTCGTTTCCATCGAAAACGGCGTCTTCGGCGGGCATATCGACGCGGAAAAAGCCGTCCTTTACGCCCTCTACCATGAGGTGAGCGAGGTGATGACGGGCGATATGCCCACCCCCGTCAAGTACTTCAACAAGAGCATCCACGGGGAATACGAAAAGCTCGAACAGCTCGCCGTGGAAAAGATCGCAGATACCCTCCCGCCCGAGCTCAAAGAAGAACTCTACCCTTATTTGCAGGCGGACAAGCATTCGGATGAGTACCGCTTTGTCAAGGCCGCCGATAAGCTCTCCGCCTACATCAAGTGTTTGGAGGAGCTGCGCTCGGGCAACCGCGAGTTCGCCCAAGCCGAGCGCACCATTCTGGCATCGCTCGAGCACATGGAGCTTCGCGCCGTCAACTATTTTATCGAACACTTCATCCCCGCCTTCTCGCTCTCTCTGGACGAGCTCGAAGGGCTTTGAGCGCTCTTTTCGCGCCAAACGGAAAAAAGGCTCCGTGTTCCTTCACGGAGCCTTTTTTATCACAAAGTTGATAAGAGTTACCCCGCACCGCACAACTTCCTGCCGCCTTTCCACGCGGTAGCCGCGCCGTTCGAAGAAGGGGCGGGCGGTGAGGGAGGCGTGCGTTGTGAACTGTGCGGCGGGGCATGCCCTTTCCAGCGCTTCCAAGAGGGCGGAGGCAATGCCGCGCCGCGTGTGCGCGGGATGGACGTAGAGGCGGTCTAAATAACCGTCCTCCGTCATGTCGGCAAAGCCGAGGAGGACGCCGTCCTCTTCGGCGACGAGCGTATGATGGGCGCGGAGGGAAGCATCCCACGCCCCTTCGTCGATGCGCCCCGTTGCCCAGGCGTCGAGCTGCTCCTGCGTATAATCGCCGCGGCAGAGTGTGTGCACGCTCTCAAAAAAGAGGGCGGCGATGGCGGCGAGGTCTTCCGTTTGGTAGGGGCGCAGGGTCATTTGTGCTCTTTTAGGGTGAGATACACCATGAGGACGGCGATGTCGGCGGGGTTGACGCCCGAGATGCGCTCCGCCTGCCCTAAATTGAGGGGGCGGATGCGGGCGAGCTTTTCGCGCGCTTCGAGGCGCAGCCCGTCGATGCGTTCATAGTCGATGTCGGGCGGCAGCGGCTTTTCCTCCATCTTCTTTGCCTTTTCGCGCTCGCGCTCGCTCGTCTTCAAGTACCCCTCGTAGCGCACTTCCGTCTCGGCGGAGAGGAGGATGTCGTTGGGCACCCCCTCGAAGAGGTCAAATTCGCGCTTTATTTCCGCGATGGGGATATTGCGGCGCAGAAGGTCTGCATAGGTGACGCCGTTCGTGAAGTGATCGCCGTGCGCTTCCAAGAGGGCGGCTGCCCGCTTGTTGTCGGCGCGCGTGTTGAGGAGGGAGAGCACCTCCTCGCGCATTGCTTTGCGCTCTAAAAAGCGCTGCCATCTTTCGTCCGTCACGAGCCCGCACTGCCGCCCGAGCGGGGTGAGGCGCACGTCCGCGTTGTCCTGCCGCAACAGCAGGCGGAATTCGGCGCGCGAGGTCATCATGCGGTAGGGCTCGTCCGTGCCCTTCGTGACGAGGTCGTCGATGAGCACGCCGATATACGCCTGGTCGCGCCGCAAAATGAGGGGCGGCAGCCCGCGCAGCTTCAAAGAGGCGTTGAGCCCCGCCACAAGCCCCTGCGCCGCCGCTTCCTCATAGCCGCTCGTGCCGTTGATCTGCCCCGCGGTGTAAAGGCCTTCCACCTTCTTGAATTCAAGGGTGGGCAGCACGTCGAGGGTGTCGATGCAGTCATATTCGATGGCATAGGCGTAGCGCACGATCTCGCAGTGCTCAAGGCCCTTCACCGTGCGGTACATCTCCTTTTGCAGGTCGTGAGGGAGGGAGGTCGAAAGCCCCTGCACATACACCTCGGTGGTGTCTGCGCCCTCGGGCTCCAAAAAGAGTTGGTGGCGCTCCTTATCGGCAAAGCGCACGACCTTCGTCTCGATGGAGGGGCAGTAGCGGGGACCCGTCGAAGAGATGGTGCCGTTATAGAGGGGCGCGCGGTCGAGATTGTTTAAGATGAGCTCGTGCGTCCTTTGGTTGGTGTAGGTGAGGTAGCAGACTTCCTGGCAGTCTGCGGGCGGCACGCCGTCGTTCAAAAAGGAGAAGGGGAACACTTCTTCGCCCGGCTGTACGGTGAGGGCGGAGGTGTCCACCGTGCGGCCGTCGAGGCGGGCGGGGGTGCCCGTCTTGAAACGGCGCACCGAATAGCCGAGCTCCATGAGGCTTTGGGTGAGGAGGGTAGCGGGGGCGAATCCGTTGGGGCCGCTCTCTTTGACGACTTCCCCCGTGATGGTGCGGGCATTGAGGTAGACGCCCGTCGCAATGACGGCGGCACGGCAGGAAAAGACGCCGCCGTAGTGGGTGACGACGCCCGAAACTTTCCCGTTCTCGGTGAGGATGCGCGCCGCCTCGCCCTGCACGATGCGCAAATTTTTCGTGTGCTCCAAAACGCGCTTCATCTCGCGGTGGTAGGCGTTCTTGTCCGTCTGGGCGCGGAGGGACTGCACTGCCGCCCCCTTGCCCGTGTTGAGCATACGGTATTGCAGCGCCGTGAGGTCGGCGACAATGCCCATCTCCCCGCCCAAAGCGTCTATTTCGCGCACCAAATGCCCCTTCGCCGTGCCGCCGACGGAGGGGTTGCAGGGGAGAAAGCCGATGCTGTCTAAATTGAGTGTCAAAAGGACGGTCTTCTGCCCCGTTCTGGCGAGGGCGAGGGCGGCTTCCGTGCCCGCGTGCCCCGCGCCGATGATGACGGCGTCGTACGTCCCTTCCGAAAATTCCTGCATAGTTTACTGTTTTAAGACGGCGCTCTTGATGTCGGTGACGGCCTTTGCAACGCTGTCGTTGAGGCGCATGAGGTCGGCGATCTTGTCGCGCGCGTAGATGACGGTGGAGTGATCTCTCCCGCCCATCACTTTGCCGATGGAAATGAGGGGCACGGAGAGCATATCGCACATCAAATAGATGCAGATCTGGCGGGCGCGGACGAGGTCCTGCCGCTTGCTCTTGCCCGTGATGTCGCTCTCCTTTAAGGAGAAGTAGTGGGAAGCGGCGCGCAGGATGCTCTCGGGCGTCACTTCCTCCTGCGCGTCGCCCTCGACCACGCTCTCCTGGAGAGCGAGCGAGGCGAGCTTCAAGGTGATGGGCTCCTCGTGCAGCTTGCTCGCGAAGATGACGGTGTTGAGCCGCCCTTCGAGAGTGCGCACGTTGTTGTCGGTATTCCTCACGAGGAAGGAGAGCACGTCGTCGGGGATGACATACTTTTTTTCGAGCGCCTTGCGCTTTAAGATGGCGATCTTCATTTCGAGGTCGGGCGGCTGGATGTCGGCGATGAGCCCGCCCTCGAAGCGGGTCCTAAGGCGCTCCTCGAGCGTCGTCAGCTCCTTTGCCGGGCAGTCGGAGGAGATGACGATCTGCTTGTGCTGGGAGAAAAGCTCGTTGAAGGTGTGGAAGAATGCCTCCTGCACGCCGTGCTTGTTCGCCCAGAATTGGATGTCGTCGATGATGAGCACGTCCACGTTGCGGTAGCGGTTGCGGAAGCGCGTCTCACTGTCCCGCCCCGCGCCGCGCTTTGAGTACATGCTGTCCACATATTCGTTGAGGAACTTCTCGCTCGTGGTGTAGATGACGTGGAGGGAGGGCTTCTTTTCGGCGATCTCGTTGGCGATCGCCTGCATGAGGTGGGTCTTGCCGAGCCCCGTGCCGCCGTAAATATAGAGGGGATTGAAGTTTTCGCCCGGGGCCTCCGCCACCGACTTGGCGGCGGCATAGACGAACTTGTTGGAAGGCCCCACCACGAAGGAATCGAAGGTGAAGCGCTTGTCCAAAGTGACGGTCGTCTCTTCGAGGGCGTCGGGCATCTCGGTGAGGGTGTACGTCTCGCTGCCGTCGACGACGATGATGAAGTCGGAAAGCCCCGTTTCGGAAGTCTTGACGGCCTCGCGCAGTTTTTCGGCATGGCTCGTCGTGATGACGTTCGCCGTAAGGTCGGTCTCCGCCTGCAATACGATCTTGCGGTTGACGATGTCCTGCGGGACGAGCGGTTCGATGAACGTGCTGAAGGAGATGGGCGTAAATACCTTTCTTGCCCGCTCCTTGATCTGGTCCCACATCACTTCCAACTGAGTATATTCCGCCATTTTATCCTCTGAAATGCTTTTCCTTTTGCCGCTGTTTTGCTATAATAGGGGGTGAAAACAGGGTAAAGCGTATTTTATTCCATTTCAATTATAATACAACTTCCGCCGAAAGAAAAGTGTTTTTCAAGAGAAAGTTCCCCTCATGCGCATAAAAAAACTCACGCTTCACAACTTCAGGAATTACGAGGACGAGACGTTCTCCTTTCGGGAGGGGCTCAACGTGCTCACGGGCCGCAACGCGCAGGGCAAGACCAACTGCGCCGAGGCCGTCTTTTACCTCTGCACGGGTTCCTCCCTCCGCATCCGCCACGACCGCCAGCTCATCCGCCGCGGGGAGAGCTGCGCTTCCCTGCGCGCCGAGGGGGAGAGCCGCTTCGGCGCCCTCACTTTGGAGGCGGATATCTTTGAAAACAAGCGGGAGCTGCGCGTCAACGGCGTAAAAGTCAACAGGAGCGCCGACTTTTTGGGCAACATCAACAGCGTGTTCTTCTCCCCGGGGGAGCTGCGCCTCATCCAGGACGGCCCCGACGAACGCCGCCGTTTCCTCAATCTGTCCATTTCTCAGACCTCCCGCCCCTACGCGCAGGCGCTCTTGCGTTACAATAAAATTTTAGACCAGCGCAACAACCTTCTGAAGAACCGCGACGTCTCCCTCGTCCTCGATACCCTCCCCGTGTGGGACGAGCAGCTCGCCCGCTATGCCGCCGTCATCGTGCGCCACCGCGCGGCGTATTTGAAAGAGCTCTCCCCCCTCGCCGCCGAGGCGCACCGCTTCCTTACGGACGGGGGAGAGGAGCTTTCGCTCTCCTTCGACGCCGACTATCCCGAGGGGGAGGAGGAGATCGCGGAAAAACTCATGCGGGAGCTCAAGGCCGCCAACGAGCGCGATCTGCGCCTCGGCTTCACCACGGTGGGGCCGCACCGCGACGATGTGAAGATCGCGATCGGCGGGGCGGACGCCCGCGCCTTTGCCTCGCAGGGGCAGGCACGCACGGCGGCGCTCTCCTTAAAGCTCGCCGAAGTGGAAATTTTCACCCGCCTTGCGGGGGAGCCGCCCGTGCTCGTTCTCGACGACGTGATGAGCGAGCTCGACCTGCCGCGAAGAAAGAAGCTCGTCAAGCGCACGGAAGGGCTGCAATGCATCATCACCTGCACGCACGCCGAACGCGTCCTCTACGGCAGGGAGACCAACAAGATCCGCATCTTCGGGGGGAAGATCGTATCATGAGGGCGGACCTTCACCTCCATTCCTTCTGCTCGGACGGCAGATATGCCCCCGCCGAGGTCGTTGCCCGCTGCAAGAAGGCGGGGCTTTCCCTCTGCGCCCTCACCGATCACGACAGCATGGAGGGCGTGCCCGAAGCGCTCGCGGCGGCAAAGGAGCTTTGTATCGGCTGCGTGCCCGGCTGGGAAGTCTCCGCCTACGAGGACGTCAAGGTGCACGTCCTCGGCTATGGCTGCGAACGGGGCGCTGCATATTTCGAGTTTCTCAAAGAGCGCAGAGAGGGCGCCGTCGTGCGCGCCGAGGACATGATCCAAAAGGGCAACGCCTGTCTGGGCGTAAAGGTGACCCTTCAAGACGCCTTCGCGCTCCGTGCCCGTCCCGATGCGCCCCTTCACACCATGCACGTCGTGCGCGCCTTTGCGCGGGCGCTGGGGGCAAGAGAAGGGGATGCTTACCGCGAAATGGCGGGGAAGCTGTATTTAGAACTTTTCGACCGCGGAAAGCCCGCCTATTCCGCGCTCTGCCGCCCTTCGCCCGAGGATGCCGTCCGCGTCATCCACCTATCGGGCGGGCTTGCCGTGCTCGCCCACCCCGGGCGCATCCGTTTGGGGGAGCAAGAAAAGCTTGCCCTCTTCGACCGCCTGACGGCGGCGGGGCTCGATGGCATAGAATGCGTCTACACCACGCATACTGAGGAGGAGACGCAGGCCTTCTCCGCCTATGCGGCGGCGCACGGGCTGCTTGCAACGGGCGGTTCCGACTTCCACATGGAGGACGGCCTCCACGTTGTCGGGGAGCCCCTCTTTGAGCCCGACGGGCGGCTGCTCGAGGCCCTGCGCTCGCGCGGGGTGGATATTTGAAAGGGCAAAGGGCGGTTTATGCGATCGTGACGGCTGCGCTCCTTCTTTGGGGCGCTTTTGCTTTGCCTGCTCTCCTGCCCTCTTCCCGCGCCTCTGCGGCGGCGGGGGACACGCTGCTCTCCTCCTGCACGACTTATTACAGCGAGGGGAATTTAGGGCGCGCGCACAACGTGGAGCTGGCGGCAGGGCGCATTGCGGGCACCGTGCTTCTCCCGCGCGCAAGTTTTTCCTTCAACGCGGCGGCGGGGGAGCGCAGCGGGGAGAACGGCTATTGGGAGGCGCCCGTCATCGAGAACGGGGAATACGTCATGGGCATCGGCGGGGGCGTCTGCCAGGTGAGCAGCACCCTCTTTTATGCTGCGCTCGAGGCAGGCGTGCGCGTGTCGGAGAGCCATCCGCACTCCCTGCCCGTCTCCTACATCCCGCCCTCCCTTGACGCCATGGTGAGCAAGTGGAGCGATCTGAAACTCTTCAACTGCCGCGCCTTTCCCGTGCGCATCGAGGCAACGGCGGAGGACGGCGTGCTCACCGTGCGCATCTTCGGTACGCCCGACGGCCTTTTGTACCGCGCGGAGAGCGAAGTCCTCGCCCGCATCCCGCCCCTTGAGGAGGACGCAGAGGGCTTTGGGGGGAAGGAGGGCATTGTGAGCGAGAGCTATCTCAGCGTCTTCGGGGAGGGGGGAGAGCTCATCTCGCGCACGCGGATCAGGCGGGATGTGTATTCCCCGCGCTCTTATTCCCCGCCGCAGGGATAGAAAAATGCGGCAAAGCGGACGAAAAAGTGCGGAAATTTGCGCAAAAACAGTTGATTTTTACCTGTGTTTCGGGTATAATCATCAAGTGACTTCGGGCGTTCCGCTGCCGAGAGCCTGCCGAGGATGCGGGTAAATACCAAACCGGGAATGAACGCTTTGTGATCGAATGGAGGTTAAGTCAATGAAAGGTCTCATTGAAGCGATCGAGCGCGAGGGGCTCAAAGAGAACGTGCCCCAATTCAACGTCGGCGACACCGTCAAGGTGGGCTACCGCATCATCGAGGGCGGCAAGGAAAGGATCCAGAATTTTGAGGGCGTGGTCATCGCCAAGAAGCACGGCGGTATCCGCGAGAGCTTCACGGTGCGCCGCCTCTCCTTCGGCGTCGGTGTGGAGCGCTGCTTCCCCCTGCACTCGCCCAAGGTCGCCTATGTCACCGTCGTCCGTGCGGGCAAGGTGAGAAGGGCAAAGCTCTACTATCTGCGCGGCCGTACCGGCAAGGCAGCCAAGGTCAAGGAAGATATCTGAAAACAACGAACGGAAGGCGGCGCCGGCGGCGCCGCCTGTTTTTTTGGAAAAATTGCGAAAAACCGTTTACAATTCTTCCGCAATCGGTTAGAATAGAGAACGGCGGCAATATCTGCCGTCATGTGAAGGAATGCATTTATGAAGAAGAATTTCTGGAAAAACGCCACCAAACATTTCCGCGCCTTTCTCATTTTGGCGCTTGCGTTTTTAGCGATCGGGCTGGGAACGCTGGGCAGCGTCACGTCGACGGGCGGCTCCTTTGTCCTTACCTCCAAACAGGAAGGGGATGCCAAGGAACCCAGCCTTGTCTTTCATCTTTCTCTGCCCGAAGAGCTGTCGGGCACGCGTACATCTTATATTTATGTCAAAAAGATCCTTGTCAACGCGGGCGCTGTCTCTGCTCCCGCCGGCGAGACGACGGAACTTCGCATCAGCCGCGCCACTTCGGCGACTTCCTCCTTCAGCACCACCTATGCACTTACCGTTCCCTCCGTCTATGCGGCGGCGACGGAAGAGGAGGAGGGTATCTCCAACGCCTCTTATAAATGGTTGGAGTTCGATGTGACGAGCGCCACCTCCGCCACAAACGGCTGGTCGCTTTCCACCTATTCTTATTATTGTTTCTTTGCGCGCAGCAGCAGCGTGCGCATCAATGAAGTGCTGTTTATTGCCGAAAATACCGACCTTGCCGAAGAGGACAGGGAGCCCATCCTGCTCGATGCCGAGCTCGACGATGCCTCCGTTATCCGCGGACGGGAAGGGGAGAGCAAGAAGGAAGCGCTCGCACGCGCTGCGGCCGTTCTCGACAGTCAGACCCTCCCCGTGCTTGCCTCGTCTTCCTTCTACCGTTTTTCGGAGGAAGAGGCCTATTCGCTCATGACCATCGACGAGATGCGCGCGGGCGGCTCCTATGTGACGGGCGATACCTATCTTGCCGATACCGTCTATAACGCTCTGGGCACGGATATCCTCGCCCTCGGCACGCTCATCTTCGGCATGAGCCCCTTCGGCCTCCGCTTCTTCCCCTTTCTTGCCGCTTTCGGCGTACTCGTTGTCGGCTATTTCCTCGTCAGAGACCTCGCCAAGAGCGATCGAGCCGGCTTCATCTTCGCCGTTTTGTATGCGCTCTCTGCCGCCTTTTTTGCGGCGGGGCATCTGGGGACGCCCCTCATGCTCGGCATATTCTTCTTCACGGCATCCGTTTACTTCTGCCACAAGTTCTATGCGAAGGGCATCCGCACGGCAAACGCGAGAGGCGTCCTGCCCGTCATTTTGAGCGCGCTCTTCGGGGCGCTCGCCGTTTGCACCAACGGGGCATGGCTCATCCCCATGGCGGGCGTCGTTGTGCTGTTCGCCTTCGGCATGGTGCGCCAGAAGAGGGCGAAGGAGTACTATCTTGCCAAGGCGGAAGAAGGCTCCGCGGCGGACGATGCGGAGGAAGAGGCTCCCGCTCCCGTGCGCAGGGCGCGCGTGGAGGCGGAGTACCGCTATAAGGACCGCGCTGCCGTCGTCTCCTTTGCCGTCGTCTTCCTCGTCGGGGCGCTGCTCATCTCGCTGCTCGCGGTCATCCCCGCCTATCTTCCCTATGTGCGCGTGTTCGGCGACCCCGCCTCGCCCATGAACGTCTTTGCCGTTGCGTGGAAGCTGTTCGCGGGCGGCTTTACGGGGGTCAACGCCGTCTCCTATACGCAGAGCTGGCTGCTGCACATCCTCTTTATGGGCACGGGTGAGATCTTTGCCGTCACCTGCGCGGGGATCCTCAGCGCAGCCGCCGCCGCTGCCGTCGGCATCGTGGCGCTCGTGTGGTTCTTCCTCCAAAAGAAGGATGAAAAGAGGGAGGGCGAAAAGACGGCTCTGCGTGCGCTCGTCATTGCGGGCGCGGGGCTCGTGCTCTCGCTCATCTGCTCTTTCTTTGGCGGCGGGGCGTTCGGCTTCACGCTCATGGCGCTCGTCTTCCTCTTTGCGCTCGGCGGGTTTGCGGGCGACAGAGTGCTTTCCGGCGGGCAAAAGGCGGCGAAGGTGATGATGTGGGTATTTGCGGCAGTGCTCATCCTGTGCTTTTTGCTGCTCATCCCGTTCACCTTCTCGGTGCCCCTGCCTGTCGGGCTGCAGACGGCGCTCTTTGCCTGAATGATGTTTTCAAAGAACGAAACGCGGGCGCGTTTCGTTCTTGTCTTATTTTCGTAAAGATCTCTTTCTGCGGAAAAGGCCTCTCCGTGAGGGCGGCAGGAACATATCTCCCGCACGGTCTGCGGGGCAAAATACAGAGGAAAAAGGGGGAACGGCGATGATCTCAAACGTGACTTGTTTTGCGTTGGCGGGGCTCGAAGGGGTGCCCGTCACGGTGGAGACGGACGTCAACAGGGGCGTGCCCGCCTTTGAAATGGTGGGCCTTCCCGACGCCGCCGTCAAGGAGTCCAAGGAGCGCGTGCGCTCCGCCCTCAAAAACAGCGGCTTTCAATTTCCCGTCGTCAAAGTCACCGTCAACCTCGCTCCCGCCGACCTTAAAAAGGAGGGCGCCGTCTTCGACCTTGCCGTTGCCATCGGCCTTTTGAAAGCGAGCGAGCAGCTCGTGGGGGCAAACCTTGCAGGCATCGTCTTTTTGGGTGAGCTCTCCCTCGACGGCAGCCTCCGTCCCGTCAGGGGGCTCCTGCCCATCCTCATTTCCGCCAAGTCGCGCGGCTTTACCACCTTCGTCATCCCTGCCGCCAATGCGGGCGAGGCGCGCTTTTTAGACGGCGTCACCGTCTATCCCTGTTCCACGCTCATGCAGGCCGTCAAGTTCCTTGTCGGCGCCGAACGGCCCGAGCCCGTCAAACCCGTCCGCTATGTGCCCGGGGCGAGAGGGGAGAGCTCTTCCGACTTGAAATTCGTCAAAGGCCAGCCTCTGGCGCGGCGGGCGGTGGAGATCGCCGTCGCAGGCGGGCACAACTTGCTCCTCGTCGGCCCGCCCGGCACGGGCAAGACGATGATCGCCCGCTGTATCCCCACCATCATGCCCGACCTTTCCTTCGACGAGGCGCTCCAGATCACCAAGATCCACTCCGTCGCAGGCATTTTGGGCGAGGAGGGCATCGTCACCGAGCGGCCCTTCCGCACGCCCCACCATACGGCGACCACCGTCTCCATGTGCGGCGGCGGCAACCGCGTGGTGCATCCCGGCGAAATTTCCCTCGCGCACGGCGGCGTGCTCTTTTTGGACGAGCTGCCCGAATACAAGCGCTCGACTTTGGAGGCGCTGCGCCAGCCCCTCGAGGACGGCAGGATCACCATCTCCCGCTCGGGCGGCAGCTGCACCTATCCCGCGCGCTTCATGCTCTGCGCGAGCATGAACCCCTGCCCCTGCGGTAACTACGGGTCGGAAAAACTCACCTGTACCTGTACGCCCGCCGAGATCAGAAATTACCGCCGCAAGGTGTCGGGGCCCCTTTTGGACCGCATCGACCTTCAGGTGGAGGTGGATGCCATCGGCTACGACGACCTCACGGCAGATACGGCGCAGGAAAGCTCCGCCTCCGTCCGCGAGCGCGTCAACGGGGCAAGGCGCATCCAGCGCAACCGCTTCGAAGAGAAGCCCATCCACACCAATGCCGAGATGGGGGAGCGGGAACTGAGGGAGTTCTGCGCGCTCTCGCCCGAGTGCGACCGCATCTTGCGCGACGCCTTCGAGCGCATGCAGCTCTCGGCGCGGGCACGGGCGCGCATCATCAAAGTGGCGCGCACCATCGCCGATCTCGACCAGAGCGAGGATATCATGCCCCGCCATATGTTTGAGGCGGTGTCGTATCGTATTTCATTTCGTTGATTTTTAGCAAGCTAAAAATCAACGAGGGGCGGGCTACGCGATTTTAAGCATCGTTATCGCCCGCGAACGCATCTGTCATTCTAAGAACAATAAGCCTCTGGTAAGAGGCAAATTGGGTCTCGCAGCGCAAAAGCGTGGTTTTGCTTGCGGAAATAATTTAAGAAGCAGCGAGGGAAACCGCGTCCCTCTTGGCTCCTTCTCTGAGGGAGCTGTCGAGCGCAGCGAGACTGAGGGAGTCGCATTATTATAAAATGCAAGAGTTCGGCAAAGGCAGTTCTCTTCATTGCACGAGAAAGTGCCGCGTGCAGCGTGACGGAAGGTGTAAAACTTTCCGCAAAAGCTGCGTCGGCGGGTTTTGCGGAAAAATATAAAACAAGGAGGCGGATATGACGCAGGATGAGTTGGGGATCGTATGGCTCTGCGGGTGCACGGAGCTCGATAAGCGCGAGTGCGTCGCCCTCCTGCGCGCGGCGAAAAGTCCCGCCCGTCTTTTGGAAGATTACGAAAAAATTGCGCCCGCGGTGATACGATCGCCTAAGGCGCGGTTATATAAAGAGAGAGGCATTCGCTTTGCAGCCGCCGAAGGGCTCGTAAAAGAGCTGGAAAAAGAGGACGTCTTTCCCGTTACCGTGCTCGACGGCGACTACCCCGAATCGCTCAAAAACATCGCCTCGCCGCCCCTTCTTCTGTACGGGAAGGGGGAGCGCGCCCTCTTGCGGGAGCGAAAGTTCTGCATCGTCGGCTCGCGCGTGACCCCGCCCTGGGCGGAGAGCCTCGGCCGCACCATCGCAGAGGCGCTCTCCTCCCGCTTTTGCATCGTCACGGGGCTGGCGGAAGGGGGAGACAGCGCCGCGATACAGGGCGCGCTGCCCTCGGGCAATCTCATCTCCGTGCTGCCCTGCGGGCTCAGGGAATGCTATCCCGCCTCGCACGCGGGGTTGAAGGAGAAGATCGCGCGAAGCGGCCTGCTCCTCAGCGAATATCCGCTTTCCGAGGGCGTTAAAAAGTACACCTTCCACGAGCGCAACCGCCTGCTCGCGGGGCTTTCGGAGGGCGTGCTCGTGCTTTCGGCGGGGGAAAAGAGCGGCGCGCTCATCACCGCGAACTGCGCGGCGGAGTTCGGCCGCGACGTCTTCGCCCTGCCCTACCGCCCCAACGAGGCGCGCGGCGCGGGCTGCAACGACCTTTTGAAGAAGGGCGCCTCCCTCGTGACGGAGGCGGAGGACATCCTCTCCTTCTACGGCTTTGAAAAGGAGCCGCCTAAAAAAGAGGAGAAGGGGCCCGTGCTTTCCGCCGAGGAGCGCCGCGTGTATGAAGTTCTGCGCGAGGGGGGAGAATTGCATACGTCCGTACTTGCGGAGAGGGCGGGGCTGCGCATCTTTGAAGTCTCGGCCGTGCTCTCCTCGCTGGAGATAAAGGGGCTCGCCGTCAAGGCGGGCGGCAACCGCTATTCCCTTGCGCGCTGAACGCGCGGCAACTATAAGGAGCAATATGGATCTCATCATCGTAGAGTCGCCCTCCAAGGCGAAGACTATTTCCAAATACCTCAAGGGCAAGTACCGCGTGGACGCTTCGGGCGGCCACATCCGCGACCTGCCGCAAAAGACGCTGGGCGTTGCCGTCGAAAAAAACTTTGAGCCGCGCTACGTCGTCTCGGCGGGCAAGGAGGAGACGGTCAGGCGCCTCACAGAGGAAGCCAAAAAGGCCGACCGCGTCTATCTCGCGACCGACCCCGACCGCGAGGGCGAGGCCATCTCCTGGCACTTGCAGACGGTTTTAGGCCTCGATAAGGACGGCGAGAACCGCATCGAGTTCAACGAAATTTCCCCCAAAGCCGTCACAAAGGCCTTGGAATACCCGCGGAAGATCAACTATAACCTCGTGGACGCCCAGCAGGCGCGCCGCGTCCTCGACCGCCTCGTGGGCTACAAGCTCTCGCCCCTCCTCAACAACAAATTGCAGAGCGGGCTCTCGGCGGGGCGCGTGCAGTCCGTCGCCCTCCGCCTCGTCGTCGACCGCGAGCGCGAGATCCAAGCCTTCAAACCCGAAGAATATTGGACGATCACCGCAGAATTGCAGGACAAGGGCAAGAAATTCTCCCCCTTCAAGGCGGTGCTCGAAAAGTTCAACAATAAAAAGCTCAAAGTGGGCAGCAAGGAGCAGGCGGACGCCGTCCTTCAAGCGCTCGCGGCGGGGAAATATACCGTCTCCTCCGTCAAAAAGAGCGTGGCGCGCTCGCACGCCCCCGCTCCCTTCACGACGAGCACATTGCAGCAGGATGCCTCCAATAAGCTCGGCTACACCGCGCCCGAGACCATGCTGATGGCGCAGCACCTCTATGAGGGCATGGACGTCGAGGGGGAGGGGCACATCGCCTTCGTCACCTATATCCGTACCGACTCGACGCGCGTTTCCGACGAGGCGCAGGCGGCGGCGCTCTCCTATATCGAGGGGCGCTTCGGCAAAGAGTACTGCCCCGCAAAGCCCAATCACTACGCCTCCAAGAAGGGGGCGCAGGACGCGCACGAGGCCATCCGTCCCATCGACGTCACCCTCACCCCCGAGCGCGCCAAGAAGATGCTCGATAAAAAGCACTATCAGGTCTATAAGCTCATCTATGAGCGCTTCATCGCCTCGCAGATGGCGGAAGCCCTCTATGACGCGATGCAGATCGTCATCGACAACAGCGGCTATTCCTTCAAGGCGACGGGCAGAAGTTTGAAATTTGCAGGCTATACCGCCGTCTATCAGGAAGTGAAGAAGGAGGAGGAAGAGGAGGGGAGCGCAAAGCTGCTGCCCCCCCTTGCGGAGGGCGACGCGCTCGACGCGCTCGGCATAAAGCCCGAGCAGAAGTTCACCAAGCCCCCCATGCGCTATACGGACGCCTCCCTCGTCAAGGCGATGGAGGACAAGGGCATCGGCCGCCCCTCGACGTACGCTTCCATCATCTCCGTCCTCAATAAGCGCAAGTATGTGACGAAGGAGGGCAAGTACATGGTGCCCACCGAGATCGCCTACCGCATCACCGATATGCTCTGCAAGTACTTTACCGACATCATGGACGTCGGCTTCACGGCGGACATGGAGGAAAAGCTCGACGACATCGAGGAGGGCGGCAAAGATTGGCACGAGATCATCTCCGCCTTTTACCCGCCCTTTGCGGAAAAACTGCGCTATGCCTCGACGGACGGCGATGAAATGACGGATATCCTCTGCGAGAAGTGCGGCCATCCCATGGTGCGCAAGACGGGCAAGTACGGCAAGTTTTTGGCCTGCTCCAACTATCCCGCCTGCTCGAATATCATTTCCGAGGACACGGCGCCCGTCTCCGATACCCCCTGCCCCAAGTGCGGCGCGATGATGATCGTGCGCAGCGGCCGCTTCGGCAAGTTCCTCGCCTGCCCCAATTACCCCAAGTGCAAGTCGACGCTCCCCTTCGGCGAGGAGAAGAAGCGGGAGGAAAAGCTCGAGGGCACCTGCCCCGTCTGCGGCAAGCCCGCCAAAGTGCTCTATACGCGCACGGGGCGGCTCTACTACGGCTGCAGCGGCTATCCCGCCTGCAAGTTCATGAGCTGGGACGAGCCCACGGGCGAGAAGTGCCCGCTCTGCGGCGAGGCGATCGTCAAGACCAAGAAGGGCGTTTTGAAGTGCAGCAATAAGGACTGCTCCTATCAGCCTCCTCAGCCCCAAAAGGGGGAGGCGGGGCAGCAGCCGCCCCGAAAGGGAGAGGGGAAGGCATGATCCGCGTCATCGGCGCGGGGCTCGCGGGCAGCGAAGCGGCTTACTTTTTGGGCAGCCGCGGCGTCGAGGTCGAGCTTGTCGACATGAAGCCGCAAAAATTCACCCCCGCGCACGAGAGCGAAAATTTCGGCGAGCTCGTCTGCTCCAACTCCTTAAAGAGCGACGATATCCGGGGCAATGCCTGCGGGCTCTTAAAAGAGGAGATGCGGCGTTTAGGCTCGCTGACGATGGCGGCGGCGGAAATATCCCGCGTGCCGGCGGGCGGGGCGCTCGCCGTCGACAGGGAGAAGTTCTCCGCCTATATCACCCAAAAACTGCGCGCCTGCCCGCATATCCATATCATTTGCGAGGAAGTGACGGCGCTGCCCGAAAGCGGCATCGTCGCCACCGGACCCTTGACGGGCGGGGCGCTCTACAAGGACATCGAGCAAAAACTCGGCGCTTCCCTGCACTTTTACGACGCCTCCGCGCCCATCGTGGCGGCGGACAGCATCGACTATTCCCGCACTTTCACGGGCGACAGATACGGCAAGGGCACGGGCGATTACATCAACTGCCCACTTACAAAGGAAGAATATGAGGCCTTTTGGGAGGCGCTCACCTCCGCCGAGCGGGCGAATTTGCACGACTTTGAAAGGGGGGAGATCTTCGAGGGCTGTATGCCCCTCGAGGTGATGGCATCCCGCGGGAAGGATACGCTGCGCTTCGGCACCTTCAAGCCCGTGGGGCTCACGGACGGGAGCGGCCTTCGCCCCTATGCCGTCTTGCAGCTGCGCAAGGAGAACGAGGCGGGCACGAGCTATAACCTCGTCGGCTGCCAGACCAACTTAAAGTTCGGAGAGCAAAGGCGGGTATTTTCCCTCATCCCCGCCCTCGCCCGGGCGGAGTTCGAGCGCTACGGCGTCATGCACCGCAATACCTATCTCCCCTCGGACAGGCTCTTGAATGCCGACTTTTCGCTCAAAAGCAACCCAGATCTCTTTTTTGCGGGGCAGATCACGGGCGTCGAGGGGTATGTGGAGAGCGCCATGAGCGGGCTCTTTGCGGGCATCCACCTCTGGAACAGGCTCCGCGGGCTGCCGCCGCGCGTGCCCGAGGACACCTGCGTTTCGGGTGCGCTCGCCCGCTATATCTCCACGGAAAATAAGGACTTTCAGCCCATGAATGCCAACTACGGCATCCTCAGGCCAAGCTTTCCCGCCCTGCGGGATAAAAAAGAAAAGAAGAGACGCCTCGGAGAGCTTGCGCTCGAAGAGATCGAACGCTTCAAAGCGGCGATCTATGGCGAAGGAGGAAATTAAATGGAATTTCGCGGAACGACCATCTGCGCCGTCAAACGGGACGGCGTCACGGCCATCGCGGGGGACGGACAGGTCACCCTGGGCGAGTCGGTCGTGTTCAAAAATACGGCGGTCAAGGTGCGCCGCATCTACGGCGGCAAGGTCATTTTGGGCTTTGCGGGCTCGGTGACGGACGCCTTCTCCCTTTCGGAGCGCTTTGAGGGGATGCTCAACAAATTTGCGGGCAATCTCATGCGCTCGGCGGTGGAGCTTGCAGACCTTTGGCGCAGCGATAAGATCGGAAGAAAGCTCGACGCCATGATGATCACGGCGGATAAGGATACCCTTCTCATTCTGTCGGGCACGGGCGAAGTCATCGAGCCCGACGAGGGCATCTGCGCCATCGGCTCGGGCGGCAACTATGCGCTCGCCGCGGCACGCGCCCTTGCCCAGAACACCGATTTTTCCGCCGAGGAGATCGCGCGCAAGGCGCTGAAAATTGCCAGCGAAATTTGTGTATATACGAACGACCATATAATTTGTGAGACGGTGTAAGGAGGAACAAACATGGATCTTTCTCCCAAACAGATCGTAAACGAACTCAATAAGCACATCGTGGGGCAGGACGAAGCCAAAAAGGCGGTCGCCATCGCCCTTCGCAACCGCTACCGCCGCTCGCAACTCTCCCCCGAGATGCGCGAGGAGATCACGCCCAAGAACATCATCATGAAGGGTCCCACGGGCGTGGGCAAGACGGAGATCGCAAGAAGGCTCGCAAAGCTCGTCAAGGCCCCCTTCATCAAGGTGGAGGCCACCAAGTACACCGAAGTCGGCTATGTCGGCAAGGACGTCGAGGGCATGGTGCGCGACCTTGTGGAGAGCGCCGTGCGCCTTGTCAAGGACGAAAAGGCGGCGGAAGTGTCCGTCAAAGCCACGGCGGCTGCCGAACAGCGCGTCGTCAAAATTTTGGCGGAATTCAAAAAGGCCGACCGCGGCGAGACCCCGCGCGAAGTGTTTGAAGCCAACCTTCTCGACTCCCTCAGAAAGGGCGTCTTCAACGACCTCGTGGTCGAGGCGGACGTAAGAGACGAGCCCAAGACGATGGAGCTCGTGCCGGGCGGTGCCGCCATCAACTTGGGCTCCATCTTCGGCGAGATGCTGCCGCCCAAAAAGAAGCGCCGCAAGATCGCCGTCAAGGAACTTTTGAAGCTCTTCCTCGCCGAGGAGAGCGATAAGCTCATCGACAACGACGCCGTCGAGGAGGAGGCGGTGCGCCGCGCCGAGAACGACGGCATCATCTTCATCGACGAGATCGATAAGATCGCCGCCAAGGGCAACACGGGCGGGGCGGACGTCTCGCGCGAGGGCGTCCAGCGCGACATCCTGCCCATCGTCGAGGGCAGCACGGTGATGACCAAGTACGGGCCCGTCAAGACGGACTATATGCTCTTCATTGCGGCGGGCGCCTTCCACGTTGCCCGCGTCGAGGACCTCATCCCCGAGCTCCAAGGGCGCTTCCCCGTCTCCGTCGAGCTCACCCCTCTCACCAAAGAGGACTTTGTCAACATCCTCACGAGCACGGAGCATTCCTTAACGCGGCAGTACGCGGTGCTCCTTGCCGTCGACAACATCGACTTAAAATTCACGCCCGACGCCATCGAAGCCATCGCCGAGATCTCCGAGGAGATCAACATGACGAGCGAGGACATCGGCGCGCGCCGCCTGCATACGGTGATGGAATACCTGCTTGAAGACATCTCCTTCAACGCGGGCGGCGGGGACTATCCCATCGTCACGGTGGAGATCGACCGCAAGTACGTCGAGGAGCATCTTGCGAAGATCACCAAGAACCGCGATCTGAAAAAGTACGTCCTGTAAGGCGGCAGGGGGGGATATGACGAAGGAACAGTTCAAAGAGCTTGAAAAGCGCGCCAAGTCGGGCGATGCGGTGGCGGAATACGATTTGGGCGTTGCCTATCAGCGCGGCGACGGCGTCAAGGCAGACTTGAAGCGCGCCGTCGTCTGGTGGAAGAAGTCGGCGGAGGCGGGCTATGCCCTCGCCGAGTACAACCTCGCCGTCGCGTATCAGCGCGGGCTGGGGGTCAAAGAGGACTTGAAGCTCGCCGTCCGTTACTATACGAGCGCGGCGGAAAAGCACTTCGGCCCCGCCGAGTACAACCTCGGCTTCTGCTACTTTAACGGCAGCGGCGTGGAAAGAGACCCCAAGCGCGCTCTCTTTTGGTGGAACAGCGCGCTCTCGCACGGGTTCCAAAAGGCGGGCGAGGCCATCGGCAAGTTCGCCGCGCGCCTCATGCAGGCGGAAGAGGAGAGAGAACAGCAAAGCAAAAAGGAGCAGCATTCATGATCCAGGCACCCAAGGGGACAAAGGATATTTTGCCCCGCGACGTATATCTGTGGCACCACATCGAGGAGGCGGCAAGAAAGACCGCTAAAACCTACGCCTTCAAGGAAATAAGAACGCCCGTCTTTGAACACACCGAGCTCTTTGTGCGCGGCGTGGGCGACACGACGGACATCGTCAACAAGGAGATGTACACCTTCCTCGACAAAGGGGGCAGGAGCATCACCCTGCGCCCCGAGGGCACGGCGGGCGTGGCGCGCGCCTTTATCGAGAACGGCCTCATGAGCGGGGCGCTGCCCGCCAAGATGTACTATTTCATCTCCGCCTTCCGCTACGAGCGCCCGCAGGCGGGCAGGCTGCGCGAATTTCATCAGTTCGGCTGCGAGCTCTACGGCGCTGCCTCGCCCGAAGCGGACGCCGAAGTCATCTCCCTTGCCGACAGTTTTCTGCGCTCGCTCGGCCTCAAAGAGGTGGTGCTCCGCCTCAATTCCATCGGCTGCAAGAGCTGCCGTGCCGCCTATCATGCAGCACTCAAAGAGTATTTCCGCCCTCACCTTCAAGAGATGTGCGCCGACTGCAACGCCCGCTTTGAAAAGAACCCCATGCGGATGCTCGACTGCAAGGAGGAAAAGTGCCGCGCGTTGACGGCGGGCGCGCCGAAAATTTTAGACTTCCTCTGCGACGACTGCAGAGCGCACTTCGAGGAAGTCAAGCGCCTCCTCGACGAGGCGGGCGTCAAATATACCGTCGATCCTTCCATTGTGCGCGGGCTCGACTATTACAGCCGCACCGTCTTTGAATTTGTGACGAAAGCCGCGGGCGCGCAGGGCACGGTGCTCGGCGGCGGCAGATACGATACCCTGCTCGAACAGATGGGCTCTAAACCGCTGCCCGCCGTGGGCTTTGCCGTGGGCATGGAGCGGCTCCTCATGGTGATGGCGGCAGAGAATGCGCCCGTACCCGCGGAGAAAGGGGTCGCCTGCTATCTTGCGGGCATGGACGGGGAGAGCCGCAAGAAGGCCTTCGTGCTCGCCTCTGCGCTCAGGCGGGAGGGCATCTCCTCGGAGACAGACCTTATGGAGCGCTCCTTAAAGGCGCAGTTCAAGTATGCCGACAAGATGGGCGCGCGCTTTGTGGCGGTCATCGGGGCGGACGAGCTCGCCGCGGGCGAGGCGCAGGTCAAGGACATGAGGGACTCTTCGTCCGAACGGGTGAAATTTGAGGACCTTTGCACATACTTAAAACAAAAAACGGAGGAATAATGCAATGTCAAAGAACGTAAGAGAGATCAAGGGCGAAGAGCTTGTAAAGCTCGTGAACGAGGGCAAGACCGTCGTGTGCGACTTCTGGGCGACCTGGTGCGGCCCCTGCCGTATGCTCGCGCCCGTGCTCGACAAGGTCGCGGAAGAGTTTGCAGGAAAAGCCGAGTTCGTCAAGGTGGACGTCGACGAGAACGGCGCCGTGGCGCAGCAGATGGGCATCATGTCCATCCCCGACGTCTATATCTTCGAGGGCGGCAAAGTCAAGACGCATCAGCTGGGCTACGTTCCCGAAAGCGCGATGCGCGAGTTTTTGAAGGCAAATCTGAAATAAGTTCACGAGCTTCCCCCGGAGCCTTCCGGGGGAAGTTTTTGCGTGCGGCGGGGCGGTTCCCGCGCAAACAGTTGCCTTTTGCGGCGAAGTGTGATACAATGAAAGAAATTTTCACGCCAAGGAGAAGTCTATGATCGATCTGAGCTGTATCCGCAATGCCGATCCCGAGCTTTGCGCCGCCATGGAGCAGGAACTTGCCCGCCAGCGGGGCAACCTCGAACTCATCGCCAGCGAGAACATCGTCTCGCCCGCCGTCATGGCAGCGATGGGGAGCCATCTCACCAACAAGTACGCCGAAGGCTATCCCGGCAAGCGCTACTACGGCGGCTGTCAGTTCGTCGACATCGCCGAAGACCTCGCGCGCGACCGTCTGAAGCAAATTTTCGGCTGCGATCACTGCAACGTGCAGCCGCACAGCGGCGCGCAGGCCAACTTCGCCGTCTATTTCGCGATGTTGAAGCCCGGCGATACCATCATGGGCATGAACCTCTCCCACGGCGGGCACTTAACGCACGGCTCGCCCGCCAACATCTCGGGCACTTACTTCAACATCGTCCCTTACGGCGTTTCCGCCGAAACGGAGACCATCGACTACGACGAGATGGAGAAGATCGCTTTGGAGTGCAAGCCGAAGATGATCGTCTCGGGCGCCAGCGCCTATCCCCGCATCATCGACTTCGCGCGCATCCGCGCCATCTGCGACAAGGTGGGGGCTCTGATGATGGTGGACATCGCCCACATCGCAGGGCTCGTCGCCGCGGGGCTGCATCCCAACCCCGTGCCCTATGCCGACTTCGTGACGACGACCACGCACAAGACGCTGCGCGGCCCGCGCGGGGGCGTCATCATGTGCAAGGAGCAGTATGCGAAGGCCATCGATAAAGCCGTCTTCCCCGGCACGCAGGGCGGGCCTTTGATGCACGTCATCGCCGCTAAGGCCGTCGCCTTCAAGGAGGCGCTCTCCCCCGAATTCAAGGAGTATCAGGCGCAGATCGTCAAGAACGCCGCCGCCATGGCTGCGCGCTTTACGGAGAACGGCGTGCGCCTCGTTTCGGGCGGCACGGACAACCACCTCATGCTCGTCGACCTTCGCAAGGAGAACATGACGGGCAAGGAGCTGGAAAAGCTCCTCGATGAGGCGCACATCACCGCCAACAAGAACACCATCCCCTTCGAGACGACGTCGCCCTTCATCACGAGCGGCGTGCGCATCGGAACGCCCGCCATCACCTCGCGCGGGATGAAGGAAGGGGAGGCCGTGGAGATCGCCGACCTCGTCACCGAAGTCATCCGCCGCCGCGAAGAGGCAGTGCCCTCCGTTTCGGAGCGCGTTGCCGCCCTCTGCGCCAAGTTCCCCATCTACGAGAACGATATCCTCTGAGACGGATCGTCGGGTCTGCTTGAAAATAACCGCATGATGCGATCATAAGGGGAATGATGTCTCCCCGCAGGGCTGTTTCGGCATTGCCGCCGAACTCCCTCGAACCGCTGAAAAAGCTGATGACGTCTGCGTAGTTACGCGGAGCATCGGCTTTTTTTCTGTTCCGCGAAGGAGAATGCAATGGAACTGTTACCCTCTTTGGCTCTCATCTGTCTTTCGGCATTGCTTTTGGGGTCGCTTTGCGCCAAGATCAAGCTTCCGCCCCTTCTGGGAATGCTCATCGTCGGCATCGTGCTGGGACCGTATGTGCTCGGTCTCATCTCGCCCGATATCCTGCACCTCTCGCCCGACCTCAGGGAGATCGCCCTCATCATCATACTCATGCGGGCGGGGCTCAACCTCGATCTCAAGGATCTCAAAAAGAACGGCAGGTCGGCGGTCATGCTCTGCTTTGTGCCTGCCACGGCGGAAATTTTGGCGTATCTCCTCTTCGGCACGCTCATTTTGCAGCTTTCTTTGCTCGATGCCGCCATTCTCGGCTGTGTGATGGCGGCGGTCTCGCCCGCCGTGGTGGTGCCGCGCATGCTGCGCCTCAAGGAGGAGCGCCTCGGCACGGATAAGGGCATCCCCGATATGATCATGGCGGGCGCTTCGGCGGACGACGTGTTTGTCATCGTGCTCTTTACTTCCTTCACGGCGATGGCGGGCGGGGGCGCATTCTCCTTTCATATCGTCTGGCAGGTGCCCGTCTCCATCCTGCTCGGCATTGCCGCGGGCGCGGGAATGGGGGCGCTTATTGCCCTCTTTGTAAAGCGGGTGCATATGCGCGACAGTATTAAAGTTATCCTGCTGCTTTGCTTCTCCTTTCTCTTTGTAGCGCTGGAGGATGCGATCGAAGCACGGGTGCCTTTTTCGGGGCTGCTCGCCGTCATTGCCTTCGGGGCGGCGTTTTATGCCCTTCACCGCGTGTGCGCGGGGAGGCTTTCGGCAAAGTTCTCCCGCCTTTGGGTGTTCGCGGAGATCCTGCTCTTCGTGCTGGTGGGAGCGGAGGTCGATCTTTCCTATGCGCTGCGCAGCTTCGGTCCCATCCTTGCGGTCATCTTCCTCGCGTTGTTTGTGCGCATGGGCGGCGTCTTTTTGTGCGTCCTCGGCTCCCGCCTGAGCGGAAGGGAGCGCCTTTTCTGCATGGCGGCTTATACGCCCAAGGCCACCGTGCAGGCCGCGATCGGCGCCATCCCGCTTTCGATGGGGCTCGCCTGCGGACAGACCGTGCTCACGGCAGCCGTGCTCGCCATCCTCATCACCGCGCCCCTCGGGGCGTTCCTCACCGATCTTCTTGCCCCGCGCCTGCTGCAAAGGGAAGGGATCGCGGCGCCCGCTGTCTGAAAATTTGACGCGTCCCGTTGACAAGTTCTTCGGGGCGTGTTATAATGTATTATCGTTGCGCGCGCAACCGTTGCGGACGCAAGCAGTTTTTGGCGCCGCCTCGTTTTGGGCGGTGGGGGAGGAGCAATGAAATTCATGAAGAACATCCAGCTCATCGCGCGGAGCGCAGATATGTTCCGCGAAGAGGAGCTGAAAAATCTGAATATCGGCGGCTGCCGGGCGAAGTACCTTTTGGCGGTCGCGCGCGAGCCCGGCATCTCGCAGGAGGAGCTCTCGCGTACGCTCTTTGTCAACAAGAGCAATGTGGCGCGGCAGATCGAAGCGCTGGAAAAGGCGGGCTTTGTGCGGCGGGAGGAGAACGAGCGCGACCGAAGGGCGGTGCTCGTCTATCCCACGGAGCAGCTCGAAAGGGCGCTGCCGCGCATCCGCGAAGTGCTCGCTGCCTGGCGCGCTCTCGTCACCGAAGGGTTCAGCGAGGAGGAGCGGGAGACGCTCGCCCGCCTGACGGGCAAGATGGTCGAAAGCGCCCGCCGCTATATGGAGGGCAGGAAATGAAGCGCACCCTCGGCTATCTGAAGCCCTATGCGGGCAGGACGGCGCTCGCCCTTGTCACCAAGACGGCGGGCAGCATCTCCGAGCTCGTCCTTCCCTATCTGCTCTCCTATATCATCGACGAGCTCACGCCCTTAAAGAACGAGCCTGCCGTCTGGATCGCGGGCGGCATCATGCTCTTTTTCTCACTTTTAGCGCTCTTTGGCAATATCGCCGCCAACCGCCTCTCGGCGCTCGTCGCGGGGGCGATGACGCGGGCGCTGCGGCACGACCTCTTCCGCAAGACGAGCTACTTGAAGTGCAGCCAGGTGGACGAGGTGACCGTGCCGTCGCTCATCTCCCGCCTCACTTCCGATACCTACTACGTCAACCAGATGGTGGCGCGCACCATGCGCATGGGGGTACGGGCGCCCATCCTGCTGGCGGGCGGGCTGCTCTTTTGCTTTTTGCTCAACGCGCGGCTGGCGCTCGTGCTCGTCGCGGTCATCCCCGTCGTCGCCGTGCCGCTCTATTTTATTACGAGGAAGAGCGTCCCAATGTATCTCGCCGTGCAGAAAAACGGCGACCGCATGGTGCGCACCGTGCAGGAGGACATCACGGGCATCCGCGTTATAAAGGCGCTCTCGCGGACGGAGCGCGAGAGCGAAAAGTTCGGCGGCATCGCCTCCGACGTCGCCTCCTCCGAGTTCCGCGCCCAAAGGGTGATGTCGCTCACCAATCCCTTGACTTCGCTCATCCTCAACTTGGGGCTTGTGGCGGTCATCGTGGCGGGCGCCTTCCTTTCCGCCGAGGCGGGCGACGTGACGGGCTTTTTGACTTACTTCATCATCGTGCTCAACGCCATGCTGGGCATCTCGCGCATCTTCGTGGTGCTCTCGCGCGGGGCGGCGTCGGCGGAGCGCATCGAAAGCATCCTCGCCCTCGACGAGCGCGAGGAGGTGGGGGACTATCCCGCGGGCGACCCTGCCTTCGCGGTGGAGTTTCGCGGCGTCTCCTTCTCCTACGGCGGAGAAAAGGAGCATTTAACAAATATCTCCGTTGCCTTAAAGAAGGGAGGCTCGCTCGGCATCATCGGGCCGACGGGCTGCGGCAAATCGACGGTCGTCAACCTGCTGCTGCGCCTTTACGACGTCTCGGCGGGCGCGGTGTATGTGGACGGCGCGGACGTGCGCTCCCTTCCCGCCGATGTCCTGCGCAAAAAGTTCGGCGCCGTCTTTCAGAACGGCTATCTGATGGCGGCGAGCATCCGCGAGAACATCGACTACGGCAGAGGGCTTTCCGAGGAGGCGATCAAAAAGGCGGCGCGCTCAGCGCAGGCGGAGGAGTTCATCAAGGAGCTCCCCGATGGGTACGATCACGACCTCGCTGAGAAGGCGGGCAACCTTTCGGGCGGGCAGAAACAGCGGCTGCTCATCGCGCGGGCGCTTGCGGGCGCGCCCGAGATCGTCGTCCTCGACGACAGCTCCTCCGCCCTCGACTATGCGACGGACGCGGCGCTGCGCAGGGCATTGCAGCAAGAATACGCGGGCACGACGCGCATCGTGGTGGCGCAGCGGGTGAGTTCGGTCAAAAACTGCGGCCTCATCCTCGTCATGGAGGACGGCGGTGTGACGGGCATGGGCACGCATGAGGAGCTGATGAAGACGTGTAAAGAGTACCGCGCCATTGCCGAGACGCAGATGGGGGAGGCCGTTTGAGGAGCATTCATCGGCTGAATACTATGTCGCCCTTGCGTGCAGCTACCCTTTGAACGGATAGAAAATTATGCCAATGAACCTTGCAAAAAACGATCTCAAACCCGTGCGCGAGGGGGGAAAGCGCGCGGACGTCAAGTATGTGGCGCGCAGCCTCTTGAAGTACGCAAAGCCCTATCTGCCCCTCTTTTTCCTCGTCTTTCTCTCCTCTATGGCGGGCACCGTGCTGTCCTTGCTCGGCCCGCAGGTGTGCGGCTATGCCATCAACGAGATAAAGCCGGGCGGCGCCACCGACTTTGATGCCGTCGGCCGCTATGCCGCCGTGCTCGCGGGGGTGTATATCGCTTCGGGCGTGCTCTCCTATCTCTCGGCGATCGGGCTGAGCTACTTCTCGCGCTGTATCATCAGGCGCATCCGCAGCGACCTCTTTGCAAAGCTCATGACGCTGCCCGTCGCCTACTTCGACGCGCGCCAGGCGGGCGACATCATCTCCGTGCTCTCTTACGACCTCGACACATTGGGCGAATCGCTCGCCAATGACGTGATGATGGTCCTCACCAGCGCCGTTACCATCGTCGGTTCGCTCGTGATGATGCTCGTCACCGCGCCCCTGCTCGTCACCGTGTTCGCGGTGACGGTGCCGCTCTCGGCGCTCTTCACGCGCTGGCTCACCCACAAGGTGCAGCCCCTCTTCCGCGCCCGTTCCAAAAAGCTGGGCGAGCTCAACGGCTTTGTCGAGGAGATCGTCTCGGGGCAGAAGACGACGAAGGCCTACTGCTGCGAGGAGGCATTCCTCGCCCGCTTTGAAGAAAAGAACGCTGCCGCGGCGGACGCCTACACCGAGGCGGAGAGCTACGGCACGATCACGGGGCCTTCCGTCAACTTCATGAACAATCTCTCGCTTTCGCTCGTCAGCGTCTTTGGCGGGCTCATGTATATGAACGGCGTCATCGCGAGCGTGGGCGGTATCGCCTCCTTCGTGCTGTATTCGCGCAAGTTCTCGGGCCCCATCAACGAGATCGCCAACGTTCTGAGCGAGTTCCAATCTGCCCTCGCCGCCGCCGAGCGCGTTTTCCGCGTCTTTGAGGAGCCCTCCGAGCCCGCCGATGCCGAAGGCGCCCGCGAGCTTACCGAGGTAAAGGGGCGGGTGGACATCGAGCACGTCCGCTTCGGCTACGACCCCGAAAAGCCCGTTTTGCACGATCTTTCCCTGCACGCGGAGAGCGGCGACCTCATCGCCGTCGTGGGGCATACGGGCGCGGGAAAGACGACGCTCGTCAACCTTTTGATGCGCTTTTACGATGCGCAGGCGGGCCGCATCCTCATCGACGGGCAGGACATCACCGAAGTGACGCGCGCCTCCCTGCGCCGCGCCTTTTCGATGGTCTTGCAGGATACCTGGCTGTTTGCGGGCAGCGTGCTCGAAAACGTGCGCTACGGCAGCGAGGAGGCTTCAAGGGAGGAGGTGGAGCGCGTCTGCCGCGAGGCGAAAGTCGCCTCCTTTGTGGAAAAACTGCCAATGGGGTACGATACCGTGCTCACGGACAACGCCGTCAACATCTCCAAGGGGCAGAAACAGCTCATCACCATCGCCCGCGCCATGCTCTCCAAAGCGCCCATGCTCATCCTCGACGAGGCGACGAGCAACGTCGATACGCGCACGGAGCAAGATATCCAGGCCTCCATGGAGCGGCTGATGCAGGGGCGGACGTGCTTTGTCATCGCCCACCGCCTCTCCACTATCCGCCACGCCAAAAATATCCTTGTCATGGACCACGGCGACGTCGTCGAACAGGGCACGCACGAGGAGCTGCTCGCCCGCAATGGCAAGTATGCCAAGCTGTATGCCGCGCAGTTCGATGCGGGGATGCAGATATAAAGAAGTGGGGGCGGCGCCTGCGTTGGCAGGCGCCGCCCGAGAAAAGAAGCGCCCGCCGCGGCTTTTTAGCCGCGGCGGGCGCATTCTCTATTTGTGTCATTTGCATTGCAATTCGGCCAAAATGACTTCGGGGCGGTTATTGATGCGGAAGGGGAAGATGCTGTTGCCGATACCGCGGCTGACGAGCATACTTGTATTTCCTTCTTGGAACAGTCCCGCATCATAGCGGGGGAAGAAACCTTGATCGGGGGCGTAGAGGCCGCCTAAAAAGGGGAGGCGGAATTGCCCGCCGTGCGCGTGTCCTGCAAGCACAAGATCGATGCCAAACTCTTGATAGATGCCGATCAGTTCGGGCCGGTGGGAGAGGAGCAGCGTGAAGCCGTCCGCCTTTTCCATTAGGGTCTTAAGCTGCGCGCGCATACGATCTTTTTCGCCGTCCGTACCGAATTTATCGTCGTTCACTCCGAAGCTCGGGTCGTCAACGCCCAAAAGGGTGATGCTTTCCCCGTTTCGTTCCAAAGTGACGTGCTCGTTGGCGAGCACGGTGACGCCGGCCTCTTCGAGAGCGCGGCTGAATGCCGCATAGGCGGGTACGCGCGCTTCGTGATTGCCTGTCACATAATAGCAGGGGGCGATGGCGGCGGCCGCTCTTGCAAAGGTGAGCGCGGTTTCCGTGTCGGTGCGGCGGGAGTTGATGAGGTCTCCCGTGATGGCAATGAGATCGGGCTCTGCCTCTTGCAGCAGGGAAAGGAGGTCTTTGTTATTCTCCCCCATTTCCGCGTTATGCAGGTCGGAGACATGCGCGATCGTAAAGCCGTCAAAGGCTTGCGGCAGACGACTGCTTGCGATCAAATAACGGTTGAGTTCCAAAGCTGTATTGCCCCAACAGATCAGGGCGATGAAGGCGGTCAAAAGAGCAGCGGCTGCAACAGAGATGAGTGCGGTGATGGCCTTTTTAGCCGCGGCGGGCGCGCTTTTACAGCGTTTATTCATCCTTCATCACGCGCTTTCTTTCGTACTGCACGAAGAAGTGGGCGGCGATGATGCCGAGGGCAAAGAGCAGCATGCCGATGCCCAGCTCCCGCCACATGGCGGCGCCCATCGTCCAGCCCGTATAGACTTCCACGATCTCGGGGTTGAAGAACATCGTCACAATGGAGCCGAGCGAAAGCCCCGCAATGGTGTAAAAGGCGGGGGCGCGCTTTTTTTCGAGCAGGCGGCTCAGGCCGTTGGAGACGGTGAGAAGCCCTAAGATAAAGCCGGCGGCAAGGCAGACGTAGACGAGGAGCACCATGGGGTTTTCTCGCCAATAGGTGAGGCTCACCGAGTTGAGGAGGGGGGTAAAACAGCCAAAGGTCATGAGGAGCGCGGTGGCGCTGAGCCCCGGCACCAGCTGGGTGATGGCGATGGCGAAGCCGACGAGGAGAAAGAGAAGGTAATGATACCAGGAAAGGTTTTCGAGCGAGAGCATATCGGGTGTGCCGAAGACGGAGAGTGCCGAGAGCCCGAGCGGGAACAGGAGCCCGAGGGCAAAGAGGACGATGCGGACGGGCGTAGGCTTCTCGCCTTTGATTTCGTCGGTGACGGCGGGGAAGGCGCCCAGCATGAGCCCCGCGAACAGCGCCACGATGGCAAAGGGGAGGAGATTTAAGAGCGCTTTGACGCCGAAGAACCCGAGGACGAGCCCCACGATGCCGCCGAGGACGACGGGCAGGAGGAAGCGCGCGCTCTCCTTGAAGCGGCGGAAGATGCCGCCGAGGGCATAGAGGAGCTTTTCGTAGAGGCGGAAGATGATGGCGACTGCCGAGCCGCTCACCCCGGGCACGATGACGGCGAGCCCGATGAATGCCCCGAGGATGCCGCCCTTTACTACTTCTTTGCCGTTCTTGTAGCGGAGATCGATCTCTCCGCTCTGCTGTTCTTTCTGTTTTTTGCTCATAGCGCTCCTTTTTGAGTGTCTCTATTTTCTTGGATATTATACTATTTTTATAAGGCACAAGTCAACCGTTTGCGGCGTTCATCGTTGGCGGGTTTTAGCGGCGCAAAAAAAGAGCGGGCCCTTGTTGGGGTCCGCTTCGTGTGTTGAGGGCGTTCAAGCCGCTCAATAATAGGTGCCGTACGGGGGCTGGCCGCCGTAGATGGCATCAAAGAGGGCATCAAAGAAGCCCGAAAAGACGCCCACCGCCAGGAGAACGATCATCAGCACCCAGAAGACGAGGGTGACGATGCTGATGATGAGCCCCGCCGTCGCAAAGCCGCTCGAGGAGTACTTTTCGCGCTGCGCAACGCCGATGGCGCTCAAAATGAGGCCCACGAGGGGCACGACAAAGGTGGAGCCCGCTATGACCGAGACGAGAGAGACGATAAATCCCGCGATGCCGAGGCTGTTGACGGGCTTTTTCTCCTTCTGTGCGTTGATCTGTACGCCGCAATGGGGGCAGACCACCGCCTTGGGGTCGACTTCCTTGCCGCAGTTCTTACAATAGGCGCGGGGCGTTTCGGCGGCGGGCCGCTGTTCGGGCACGCCCGTCTTGGCGCCGCATTCGGGGCAGACGACGGCATTATCGTCGATCTGTTTGCCGCAATTTCTGCAATACATACGCATTTCCTCCTTGTGTGACAAAAAGATTATATCACAGACAGTCAAATTTGTCAAGTACCTTCATTCAAGGAGATCGTCGAGGGAGACGTCGTAGAGCCGCGCGAGCTTGATAAAATTTTGCAAGGTGGGCACATTCACGCCCCATTCATACGCCTGATAGGACTGCGTGGCGATGCCGAGCTTTTCCGCCACCTGTTTTTGGGTGTATCCGTACTGCAAGCGCAGCGCTTTCAGGTTTTTTGCCAAGTTATAAAGCTCGTTCATGTCATTCGAGGAGATCGTCGAGCGAGACGTCGTAGAGCCGTGCGAGTTTGATAAAGTTTTGCAAGGTGGGCACGGTGATGCCCGCCTCATAGGCGTGATAGGACTGCGGCGTGATGCCGAGCTGTTCTGCGACGAACTGCTGCGTATAGCCGTATTGCCGCCGCAATGCCTTGAGATTTTCGGGTAATTTATACAACTCTTGCAAAATAGTGCCTCCGTTCACTTGACATCTTACAGTTTCAAACTGTAAGATATGAGGAAATAAGTTTATAACTTATTCCTTTGAGGTACGGCTATGCAAGAGAAGACGTTATCGGCGGAAGAACTGTTAAATATCGTCCACATTCTTTTGAAGGACGAACTCACGGCGGTCATCAGAAGGCGCGGGGATGAGCTCACCATCACCTTCCCGGGCGGAGAGCGGTTCGCGCTCACGCTGTGGAAGGAGGGGAAAAATCCTTGACAAGGGGAGCGGGGCGTGATAAAATAAAATCATCGAATATTCTTTGGGGCGGAGTGCAAGTCTCCACCGGCAGTAAAGTCTGCGAAGGGCCGCGTGCCCCCGAACGGGTGAAATTCCCGTACCGACGGTATAGTCCGGATGAGAAAAGAAAAACAGCTTTTTTCGCGCCCCTCCATATCCTATGGAAAGGGCGCTCTTTTGTTGCAAAGGATATCCGAAATATTTTTACGAGGTGTCTTTTATGGCAGCAAAGAGTTATTTTTCGGCGACGCGCATCGCCATGATCGCGCTCTTTTCGGCGCTCGCGGGGGTACTTTATATCCTCAACTTCTCCATTCCCTTCGCCTTCCCCGGGTTTTTGGAGTTCCGCTTCTCCGACGTCCCCGTGCTCATCGGCACGTTCGCTTTGGGGCCCGTGGCGGGCTGCATCATCGTCGTCTTCATGGTGCTTCTAAAGCTCGTCATCGTCTCCACGAGCACCTACTTCGTGGGCGATCTTGCCGATATCCTCGTCGGCTTTGCCCTCGTCATCCCCGCGGGGCTCATCTACAACAAAAACCGCACTTTTAAGGGAGCGCTCTTTGCGATGGGTGCGGGTACGCTCGTCTCGACGGCGCTCGCCGTGCTCCTCAATCGCATCCTGCTCGTGCCCGCCTATGTGGAGCTGATGTTCGGCGGCAGTTGGGAGCCCATCCTCGGCATGATGACGCCGCTCTTTCCGAACTGCACTCAGGAGAACTTTTATACCCTCTATCTGTGGGTGTCCGTGCTGCCCTTTAATCTTCTGCGCTGCATCGTCGCCTCTTTATTGACGCTGCTCGTCTATAAGCACATCTCGCGCGCCATCAACCGCCTCAACGAGCGGCTGGTGCCCAAGTACGAGCTGACGGAAGCGGACGTGAAGAAGCGGAGGATCGTCACCGTGCTCGCCTTTATTGCCGTCGCGCTCGTGCTTGTGGGGCTGGCGCTCCTTCATTACTTTCTGACTGATTGAAAAATTCTTGCCAAAAACTGCCGTTTGCGCTATAATGTGCATATGGCAGTTTTTATTTCCTCCTCGGAAGGGGAGACCTTCCGCTGGGCGGAAGAGTATGCAAAGACGCTGCGCCCCGGCGATACCGTGCTTTTGGACGGCGAGATGGGCGCGGGCAAGACGGTGATCGCCAAGGGCATCGCCAAAGGGCTCGGCATTTTGCAAGAGGTCACAAGCCCCACTTATGCCTATATCAACAGCTATGAAGGAAGGCTCTTTCACTTCGACTGCTACCGCATCCAAAGCGAGCGGCAGGCATGGGAGCTGGGCTTTGCCGACTACTTTGAGCTCGGCGGCATCTGCCTCGTGGAATGGAGCGAAAATATCGCGGGCCTTCTGCCCGAGGCGGTAAAGCGCGTCGCCGTGAAAAAATTGGGCGAGACGCAGCGGGAGATCGAATTTTGAACTATCTTGCTATCGATACGAGCGGCGAATATCTGACGGTCATCGCAAAGCACGGGGAAAGGGCGGAGCGCGTGTTCCGTCCCGACTGCCTCGCCAAGCACTCCGTCGTCCTCATGGAGGAGATCGAGGGGGCGCTTGCGCGCGCGGGCATGACGGCGGGGGAGTGCGACTTCTTCGCGGTCGTCGTGGGGCCGGGCTCGTTTACGGGCATCCGCATCGGCATCGCGACTGTCAAGGGATTGTGCTTTGCCTGCGACAGGCCCGCCCTTGCCGTCACTTCGCTCGACTGCATCGCATATAGTGTAGAAGGCCGCGTGCTCTCCCTGGTGGACGCGGGCCACGGCGCGGTGTACGCCTGCGCCTATGAAGAGGATAAGTCTGCCGCCCTTGCGCCCGCCTATATGACGGGGGAGGAAGCGGCTGCGCTTGCCGGAACGTTTGCGCCCTATGCCGAAAAGCAGCTCTTCATCGGCGGGAAGGAGGCTCAAAGGGCGGATGTGTGCCTCGGCCTCGAACGCGCCGCAGAGACGTGCGCGGCGAACGCAAAGCCCGCGGCGCAGCTTGCGGCATTGTATTTAAGAAAGTCTTCGGCGGAGGAAATGCGGAAATGAATATGCGGCTTTGGCGCTATGAAGATCTCAACGAGATCGCCGAACTCGAGAGCGAGTGCTTCTCGCAGGACCCGTGGAACGTCAGGATGCTGGCGGAGTGCTTCCTTTCGCCCCATTTCGTGGGGGTCTTGATGGAGGAGGACGGCGCGGTGACGGCTTACGGCGGCATCGGCGTCGCCGAGGACGAGGCGGAGTTGCAGCTCATCGCGACCGCCGAGATGTACCGCCGCTGCGGCAGGGGCAAGCTCATCCTTGCCCGCCTCGAGGAGGAGGCAAAGAGCCGCGGCGCCAAGAAGATGTTCCTCGAAGTGCGCGTCTCCAACTCGGCCGCCCTTCTCATGTACTTAAAGGACGGCTTCGAAGGCATCTATACCCGCCCGCGCTACTACCGCAACGGCGAGGATGCCGTCGTGATGAAGAAGGAGCTCGTCTGAACATCTCCCTTTTGCAGCAGGGGGAAGGAAGAGATCTCGTGTTCCTGCACGGGTATTTGAGCAGCAAGGAGAGCTTCTATCCGCAGATAAGCTATTTTTCGCGCCATTTCCGCGTGACCGCCTTCGACTTCCCGGGCTTCGGCAGGAGCGACCCTCTCCCCGCCGCCTGGTCGGTGGGGGACTATGCCGATTGGCTGCAAAGTTTTTTGCGCGGGCAGGCGATCTTTCGCCCCCTCGTCATCGCCCATTCTTTCGGCGGCAGGGTGGCTTTGAAGTGCCTTGCGCGGGGGATGTTCGCGGGCGCGGTGCTCACGGGCTGCGCGGGCGTCGTGAAAAGGCGGACGCTTTGCTATCGCCTCAAGGTCGGGAGCTACCGCCTTGTAAAAAAGGTCTTCCCGCGCTTTGCCGAATTAAAGTTCGGGAGCAAGGAGTACCGTTCGCTCTCCCCCCTCATGCGGGAGAGCTATAAAAAGATCGTCAACGAGGACCTGAGGGCGGAGGCAAGGCTCATCCAAAGCCCCGTGCTCTATCTCGTCGGGGAGCGCGACAAAGAGACGCCGCTCTCCGTCGCTAAGGCGTTACACGCGTGTACGGCGGGGAGCAGGCTCGCCGTATTCAAGGGGTGCGGGCACTTCGCCCACCTCGAAAAGCCGCTCTTGTTCAACTTGACGGCAGAGGAGTTTTTTGATGACACCGGAAACGATATTGTGCATTTTTGTGGGTTCGGCGGCGGCCGCCCTTCTCTATAGTTTTTGTCTGACGCCCGTTCTCGGCGTGCTGCAGCAGTGCGGCTACGGCGAGAGGGAGCTTTTCCGCTGGTATTTCCACAAGCACAATATGCTGCGCCGCCGTCATGCCCTCTTTGCCCTCTCGGAGGTGCTGCTCGTCTCCCTCTTTGCGCTCTGTTTCTCCTTTTTGGGGAGTTCGCTCGCCTGCCTCGTCTCGGCGGTGCCTTTCATCGGGCTGGGGATCTTGTATATCCTCTCTTCCCGCCATGCGCTCAAGGTGCCGCTGCGCCGTTCCGCGCGCATGATGCGCCTCGGCGGCTGCTGTTTCGTGCTCCTCACCGCCCTCATCTTCGGCGTGAGCGCGGGTATGTGGTTCGCGGCGGAGGCCGCGGGAAGCGAACTTTTCCGCCTCTTCCGCTTTGTGCCCGTCGCCCTCTTCCCTCTCGTCTTTCCCTTTGCGGCGGCGCTTGCGAGCCTTCTTATGAAGCCCTACGAGCTGCTCCACAACCGCCGCTTCATCGCCCGCGCCAAGAAGAAGCTCGCCGCCGATCCCTGCATCAAGGTGGGCATCACGGGCAGCTTCGGCAAGACGAGCGTCAAGCACTTCGCCGCGGAGATGCTCTCGGGGAAGTTCCGCGTGCTGGCAACGCCGCAGTCCTACAACACGCCCATGGGCATCGCCCGCACGGTGAAGGGCGGGCTTGGCTGCGACATCTTCCTCGCCGAAATGGGCGCCCGCCGCGAGGGCGACATCAAAGAGCTCTGTGAGCTCGTGTGCCCCGAGTACGGCATCGTCATCGGCATTTCCGATCAGCATCTCGAAACGTTCGGCTCGCTCGAAGCCATCGCCGCCGAAAAGAGGGTGCTCGCGGAGTACGCCCCCAAAGCCGTTCTGGGCGCGAGCGTGCGCTACGATAAGCCGGGCGCCCTCAAAGAGGGGCGCGACTTTGCGGCGGAGGATATCATCTGCACGGAGGAGGGCACTTCCTTCACCCTGCGCTTAGGCCGAGAGCGCGTGCGCATGGAGACCAAACTCTTGGGCCGCCACAGCGCGGAGGACGTCGCCTTTGCGGCGGCGCTCTGCTCCATGCTGGGCATGAGCCTTCAGGAGATCGCCTCTTCCGCAGGCCTTTTGACGCCTGTGCCGCACCGCCTTGAAAAGCGCGTCTTCGGCGGCGTCAACATCCTCGACGATTCCTATAACGCCAACACGGCGGGGGCGCTCTCGGCGGTGGAGACCTTGAAGCTCTTCAAGGGGCGCAAGTTCGTGGTGACGCCCGGGCTCGTGGAGCTCGGCGAACTCGAAGAAAAGCGCAACGGCGAGCTGGGCGCGGCGCTCGTGGGGCTCGACGGCATCATCCTCGTGGGCGAGACGCGCGTCTCCGCCGTCAGCGCGGGGTATCTCAATGCGGGCGGCGACGGCGGCAAGCTGCGTACCCTGCCCACCCTGCGCGAGGCGCAGCTCGTCTTGAAGAACGAGCTCGGACCGGGCGATACCGTGCTCTTTTTGAACGACTTGCCCGACAACTACTGACGAAAGGATATTTGGCTCAACGGCCCGTACCGAAGAACAGGTGCGGGCCTCATTTTATTTTGGGGAGGAAGGATATGAAGCGCATAGCAGTCTTTTTCGGAGGCGTTTCCAACGAGCACGACATTTCGGTGCTCACGGGGCTCATGGCGGTGAACTTATTGAAAAGCGCGGGGTATGAGGTGCTGCCCGTCTTTCTGCCCCCTGCGGGCGGCATGGCGCTCGCGAAGGACGGCGCGCGCGCCGAAGACTTTGCGGGGGAGGCGAAATTCCCCGCCGTCGAGCTGCGCGGCTGTGCCCTCGTAAAGTCGCGCGGCATTTTCAAGAAAAAGCTCCAATTCGACGCAGCCCTCAACTGCTGCCACGGGGGGATGGGAGAGGACGGCACGCTCGCGGCGCTTCTCGCCTTTCACAAAGTGCCATCCGCCTCGCCCTCGATGGAGCTTTCGGCGGCGTTCATGGATAAGTCGCTTGCAAAAATTTTTGCGAGGGGGCTGGGGCTTCCCGTTCTTGATTCCGCCTGCGTGCGGGAGGGGGAAGGGGAGCGCGCCGCACGGGAGGCTGCCTTGCTCGGCTATCCGCTCGTCGTCAAGCCCTGCCGCCTCGGTTCGAGCATCGGCATCACTGCCGTCAAGGATGAGCGGGAACTTCTTGTCGCCCTCGCCCTTGCCTTCCGCCTCGACGGCGCCGCCCTCCTCGAACCCTATCTTGCGGGGAAGCGCGACCTCAACTGCGCCGCCGTGCAGCGGGGAGGGGAGCTCCTCCTCTCGCCCGTCGAGGAAGTGTTCTCCTCCTCGCCCGTCCTCACCTTCGGCGAAAAGTACGAGAGCGCCGAACGCCGCAGCGTCATTCCCGCCGACATCCCGCAGGAGGCGGAGCAAAGTATCCGCGCCTGTATGCGGGCGATCGCCGAGGCCTTTCCCTTCCGCGGCGTCGTGCGCGGCGACTTCTTCCTTTCGGAGGGCAAGGTCTATTTCAACGAGCTCAACACAGTGCCGGGCTCGCTCGCCTTCTACCTCTTCGGCGATACGCTCACCGAGGCGCGCGCGTTCCTCTCCTCGCTCGTGGAGAACGCCGCTCCCCCTGAAGAGCGGAAGCCCGTCTGCACGGGGCTTTTATCGCGCGCGCGATTTGCGGGCGCAAAAGGTTGCAAAAGCCGTCCCTCCGTGCTATAATACCATACTGTAAGGGAACAGTACGAACCACGCTTTTTCGTCGCGGCAAGACGTGTTTTGCGGGCATTCGGCAAAGCCGAACGCCGCGCCTTTTCCGTCTGCCGCTCCTCTTCGCCAAAATCTTTTCAAAGAAAATATTTTGGCGAGGGCTGTGGTATCAATGTGCGCCTTGCCGTTCATCGTCTTTGCAATACGGCGGTATTGCTGCATCCTCTTCACGGCAAAGCATCTCAAAATCTACTCGCCAAAAGTGCGAAGCAATCAAAAGCTGCGGTTTTGCCCCCAGACAAGGCAAGGGCCGCAGGCCGTGCCGAGCGCACGGTCAAGGGCCTTAACGCAGTATCGGGGCAAAATACGCGCTTTTGATCGGGTTCCTATTATTCCCTTACAGTATAG
>CALVTT010000002.1 GCA_944363045.1 uncultured Clostridia bacterium
ATAGCTTAGGTAACGGAACTTGGAAAGTGCCAATCCAAATACCGCACTTTCTCGGTCATTTATATTGTATCAGGAGGAGTATTATGAAAGTTATCATCGTCGGCGGCGTTGCAGGCGGCGCGAGCTGCGCAACGCGGCTGAGAAGGCTCTCGGAGGAGGCGGAGATCGTCCTCTTTGAACGCGGGGAGAACGTCTCCTATGCCAACTGCGGCCTGCCGTACTATCTCGGCGGCGTCATCAAGGAGGAAAGCGCGCTCACCGTCGCCTCGCCCGCGCTGCTGAAAAACCGCTTCCGCATCGACGTGCGCGTCCGCTCGGAAGTAATCGCCATCGACCGCGATGCGCACACCGTCACCGTGCGCACGCCCGAAGGGGAGTACACGGAGAGTTACGATAAGCTCGTCTTAACGCCCGGCGCTTCTCCCAAGACCTTCGGCATTGCGGGCGAGGGCGTCTTCACCCTGCGCGACGTGAAGGACACGCTCGCCATCGACCGCTATCTAAAAGAGAAGGGCACGCAGGAAGTGCTCGTGGCGGGCGGCGGCTTTATCGGCGTGGAGATGGCGGAAAACCTCACCCACCGCGGCCTCAAAGTGACGCTCGCGGAGTTTGCGCCTCAGATCATGCCTCCCTTCGACCCCGAAATGGCGCTCCTTCTTGCAGACGCACTCGTAAAGGGCGGCGTCTGCGTCAAAACGAACACGGGCGTCAAGGCCGTCGAGAAGGCGGGAGAGGGGCTCAAAGTGACCTTTACGGACGGCTCCGAGGCGCAGACGGGCGCCGTCGTGCTCGCCCTCGGCGTCGCACCCGAAACGGCGCTCGCCAAATCCTGCGGCCTTCAGATCGCCGCAAACGGCGGCATTGCCGTCGATGAAAGGGGCTGCACGTCCGATGCCGACATCTTCGCGGCGGGCGATGCCGTCACCGTCATCGGCGCGAACGGCAAAGAGGCGCTCGTGCCGCTTGCAGGCCCCGCCAACAGGCAGGGAAGGAGCGTCGCTCAAAACCTCTTGGGGGGCAGCGAAAGCAACGGCCGGAAGGTGCTCGGCTCCAGCGTCGTGCGCGCCTTCTCGACGGTGGGCGCCTCGGTGGGGCAGAATGAAAAACAGCTCAAAAAAGAGGGCACCCCGTACCGCAAGATCTACACCTTCCCGCTCTCGCACGCAGGGTATTACCCCGGCGGCACCTCGCTCACCATGAAGCTCCTCTATGACGGGGAGGGCCGCATCCTCGGCGCGCAGGCGGTGGGCACGGAGTATGTGGAAAAGCAGATGGACGTCATCGCGACCGTCATGAAGCTCGGCGGCACCGTGCACGATCTTGCCGAGCTCGAGCTCTGCTATGCGCCGCCCTTCAACGCCGCCAAGAGCCCCGTCAATATGCTCGGCTTTGTGGCGGAGAACGAGCTTTCCGGTCTCTCGCCCATGATGACGCCCGACGAACTCACCGAGGACACCTATATCCTCGACGTGCGCAATCCGGGCGAATTGGAGGCGGCGGGCAAGTTCCCGAACGCCGTCAACATCCCGCTCGACGTGCTGCGCGATCACCTCAGCGAGCTGCCCAAGGACAGGCCCATCTCCGTCGCCTGCATGGTGGGGCTGCGCGGCTACATCGCCACGCGCATCCTGCGCCAGAACGGCTTTGACGCCATCGACCTTTCGGGCGGCTACCGCGCCTATGCGCTCATGAAGCGGGCGGGGCTCGTCACAAGATAAAACTTCAAACAAAATAAAACTTCAAGGAGAACACGATGCAAAAGACCGTTCTCGATGCCAAAGTCAAGAAAAATTTCGGCTTCGGCTGTATGCGCCTCCCCATGCGGGGGAAGGAAGTCGACCTTGCGGAATTCACCAAGATGGTGGACGCCTTCCTCGCGGCGGGCTTCAACTACTTCGACACGGCGCACGGGTATCTGGACGGCAAGAGCGAGACGGCGATAAGAGCCTGCCTCACTTCGCGCTATCCGCGTGAGAGCTACGTCCTCACCGACAAGCTCACCGTCAATTACTTCAACAAAGAGGAGGACATCCGCCCCTTCTTTGAGCGCCAGCTCGAAGCGTGCGGAGTGGACTACTTCGATTTCTACCTGATGCACGCGCAGGACCGCAACAACTTTGAAAAGTACAAGCGCTGCCGCGCCTACGAGACGGCGTTTGCCCTCAAAAAGGAGGGGAAGGTGCGCCACGTCGGCATCTCCTTCCACGACAAGGCGGAAGTCCTCGAGCGCATCCTTTCGACCTATCCCGAAGTGGAGGCGGTGCAGATCCAATTCAACTATGTGGACTACGAGGACGTCTCCGTCGAGAGCCGCAAGTGCTACGAGGTGTGCCGTAAATTCGGCAAGCCCGTCATCGTCATGGAACCCGTCAAGGGCGGGAGCCTCGTCAACCTCCCCACGGGCGCCAAGCAAATTTTGGAGGCGCTCGGCGGCGGCAGTCCCGCAAGTTACGCCATCCGCTTTGCCGCTGGCTTCGAGGGCATCGCCATGGTGCTCTCGGGCATGGGCAATATGCAGATGATGGAGGACAACATCGGCTACATGAAGGACTTCGTCCCCCTCAATGCCGAGGAGATGGAGGCCATCGGCAAGGTGCGCGAGATCTTCCGCGCGCAGAACATCGTGCCCTGCACGGCATGCCGCTACTGCACCGACCAGTGCCCCCGCCGCATCCCCATCCCCGATCTCTTTGCCTGCCTCAACTCCAAGCGCACGTTTGCGGGCTGGAATGCCGACTATTACTATCACAACGTGCACGCTGCCAACGGCGGCAAGGCGAGTGACTGCATCCGCTGCGGCAAGTGCGAGGCCATCTGCCCTCAGCATCTGCCCATCCGCGCGCTTTTGCAGGAAGTTGCCAAAGAATTCGAGGCTTGATCGGGTGCAGGAGATCACACAACACCCAAAAACAAGGAGATTTTATGTTAGAACAAGTGATGACTACACGCAGCTGTTCGCTGAAAGTCAAACTTACCGTCAAGGGGCTCGTCTCGCTCGGGCTCGTGGTGCTGGCGGTGCTCTTGCCGCAGCTCGTGCACCTCGCGCTCGGCCAAGCGGGCGGCGTCAGATGGCTGCCCATGTATCTTCCCGTCCTGCTCGCGGGGTGCCTGCTCGGCACGCGCTGGGGGCTGGGCGTGGGGCTCTTATCGCCCCTTTTAAGCTTCGCCGTCACCTCCCTTTGGGGCGAGCCCATGCCCGCCGCGGCACGTCTGCCCTTCATGATGGCGGAACTCGCCGTCTTTGCGGCGGTCTCCGGGCTCTTTACGAAAAAGATCGCAGAAAACGGCTGGCTGGCCTTCCCCGCCGTCCTCTTGGGCGCCGTCGCGGGCAGAGCCTTCTTCCTGCTGCTTTCCGTCATCTTCCAAAGCGTCGCGCCCTTCACGCCCGCGCTCATCTGGGAGCAGATCCAGACGGGCCTTCTCGGGCTCGTGCTGCAAGCGGTGCTGGTACCGCTTATGGTGATGGGCCTGCGTGCGCTCATGCAAAGGGATATGGAATGAGCGATCTTGAACGCGCCAAAGAGGGCTTGAAGGGGCATACGCTCTGCCTCGTGCGCGGCGATGAAACGATCGTACGCGACGAGCGCGGCATTGCCCCCATGATGGCGCTCATCGCCGAAAAAAATGATCTTAAGGGCTTTTCAGCCGCCGACCGCGTGGTGGGGAAGGCTGCCGCCATGCTCTTTGTCAAGGCGGGCATCAAGGAACTTTTTGCCGAGACCGTCTCCGAAGCCGCCGCTGCCTTTTTGCGGGAGAGCGGGGTGCCGTTCTCTTTCGGCAAAATGACGGAGTTCATCGTCAACCGCGAGGGCACGGGCCGCTGCCCGATGGAGAGCACCGTCCTTTCCTGCCTCGACGCCGAGGAGGGCTATCTGCTCCTGAAAGAAAAACTTGCCTCTATGAGAGGACAATAAAGGGGACTTAAAATGAATTGGGCGCGGCCTGCGCAATGCGCGGGCCGCGCCTTATACTGTAAAATGTTTTATGCAGCAATAAAATGAGCCCTTCGCCAATGGCGAAGGGCTTAATTAAGCGCCGCGGTCCGACGCATGGAGCTGCTAACCGGATTTGAACCGGTGACCTCGTCCTTACCAAGGACGTGCTCTACCTCCTGAGCCATAGCAGCATATTCGCTTTCCTTGCAGCGCGGCTTCCCGCATCACAGCTTTCATATCATACCAAAAAGCCGCGTTCAAGTCAAGCGATATTCGCACGATTTCGCAAAAAACCGTGCCTTTTTTTAGGAAATCACAGAACGCCCGCAAGCAGGTCGTTCATGTCATATTTGCCCGCCGGCTGAGACGTGAGCCACTCCGCCGCCCGCAGCGCGCCTTCGGCAAACACCATGCGGCTGCGCGCCGAGTGGGAGAGGGTGACGATCTCGTCCTGGCCTGCAAACATCACTTCGTGCTCGCCGACGATGGTGCCGCCGCGCACGGCGTGGATGCCGATCTCCCGCTTTTCGCGCGCGCCGACCAGCCCGTGCCGCCCGAAGACGTACTCCTTATCCCCGCCGAAGCCCTCGTTGACGCTCTTAGCGAGCATCAGCGCCGTGCCCGAGGGGGCGTCCTTCTTCATGTTGTGATGGCGCTCGACGATCTCCGCGTCAAAGCCGTCGCCCAGCACTTCCGCCGCCTTCTTGACGAGCATCTGCAAAAGGTTGACGCCGACGGAGAGATTGCCCGTCTGGAACACGGGGATACACTTGGCGGCCTCCGCGATGAGCGCCTCATCCTCCTGAGAGAATGCCGTGCCCGCGATGACGATGCCGATCTTCCTCGCCTTGCAGAACTCCAGCCGCTCTTTGACGGAGGAGGCGGGGGAGAAGTCGATGACAACGTCCGCTTCCTCTTTCACTTCCGCAAAATTCGGATAGACGGGGAAAGGCATGGGGGAGGGGGCAACGTCGACGCCCGCCGTCACTGCAACGCCGCGCTCTGAGCACAGCTGCGCCACGTTCCTGCCCATTCTGCCGCAGGCGCCGCTGAGGATGACTTTCATGCCTTTACCTCCAGCCCGAAGTCTTTCATGGCTTTCAGAAGGACGGCGCGGTGGGGCTCCTCGATCTCCGAAAGGGGAGCGCGGGGAGCGCCCGCACGGAAGCCGAGGGCGTTCATGCCCGCCTTGGCGGGAATGGGATTGACCTCGACAAAGCAGGCCTTGGAAAGGGGAATGAGCTTATCGTTGCACTCATTGGCGCGGACGAGATCGCCCGCAAGGACGGCGTCGCAGAGCGCCTTGACGCCCGCGGGAGCGAGGTTGGAGACGACGGAGATGACCGCAGTTCCCCCCGCCGCCAGGATGGGCATATTGAGGGCATCCTCGCCCGAATAGAGGTCGCACTTGCCGCGGATGAGGCGCGCCGTCTCGAGGACCTGCGCCATGTTGCCGCTCGCCTCCTTGATGCCCGCGATGTTGGGGATCTCGGCGATCTTCGCCATCGTCTCTGGCAGGATGTTGACGCCCGTGCGGCCGGGCACGTTGTAGCAGATGACGGGGAGGGCGGTGGCCTCCGCAATGGCCTTATAATAGGCGACAAGGCCGTTCTGCGTGCACTTGTTGTAGTAGGGCGTGACCGCGAGGATGCCGTCCGCGCCCAGCTTTTCGGCACGGATCGTGCCTTCGACAGCCTTCTTCGTGTTGTTGCTGCCCGTGCCGATGACGATCTTGACGCGCCCCGCCGCCTTCTTGACGGCATAGCCGATGAGCGCTTCCTTCTCCTCCTCGGTCATGGTGGCGGGCTCGCCCGTCGTGCCGAGCACGATGAGAGCGTGCGTCCCGCCCGCGATCTGGTACTCCATCATCTCGCCGAACGCCTCGAGATCGACGCCGTTCTCGTTGAACGGGGTGATCATCGCCGTTGCCGACCCTCTCAAAAATCCGGTCATGGTTTCCTCCCTATTTTACGCCGAAAAACGGCGCTCAGTCAAAATATCCCTTTGCCGCGAGCAGCTCGGCAAGCAGAACCGCGCCGCCCGCCGCACCGCGCAGCGTGTTGTGGGAGAGCCCCACAAAGCGGTAGTCAAAGAGGGCATCGCCGCGCAGTCTGCCCGCGCTCACCGCCATGCCGTTTTCCAGCATCCTGTCGAGCTTGGCCTGCGGGCGGTCGTCCTCCTCGAAATAGTGCAAAAACTGCTTGGGGGCGGAGGGGAGCCCGAGCTCCTGCGGTTCGCCCTTGAACGCTGCCCATTCGGCAAGGATCTCCTCCTTTGAGGGCTTGTTCTTGAATTTGACGAACACCGCCGCCGTGTGGCCGTCCGAAACGGGCACGCGCAGGCACTGCGCCGTGATGACGGGCCCTTCGGCGGGAACGATCTTATCGCCCTCGACGGCGCCCCAAATTTTAAGGGGCTCCTTTTCGCTCTTTTCCTCCTCGCCGCCGATATAGGGGATGACGTTATCGACGATCTGGGGCATCGTCTCGAAAGTCTTGCCGGCGCCCGAGATGGCCTGATAGGTGCAGACGGCGCAGCTTTCGATGCCGAACTTCTGCAGAGGGTGCAGAAGGGGCACATAAGATTGGAGCGAGCAGTTGCTCTTGACGGCGATAAAGCCGCGCTTGGTGCCGAGGCGCTTTCTCTGCGCGGGGATGATCTCAAGATGTCCGGGGTTGACCTCGGGGATGATCATGGGCACGTCGGGCGTGAAGCGGTGCGCCGAATTGTTGGAGACGACGGGGATCTCGAGCTTTGCATATTTTTCTTCGAGAGCGCGGATCTCCTCTTTCTTCATATCGACGGCACAGAAGACGAAATCGACCTTGCCTACAAGGCTTTCGGCATCCGCCGTGGCGTCGAGGACGACCATCTTCCTCGCGTATTCGGGGATGGGACGGGTCATCGCCCACTTGTAGCCGACCGCCTCCTCATAGGTCTTGCCGGCCGAGCGTGCGCTCGCGAGCAGGGCGACGGGGGTGAACCAGGGATGGCCTTCGAGCAGGGTGACAAAGCGCTGGCCGACCATGCCCGTGGCGCCGACAACGGCGACGTTATAGTGTAAATTTTGCATGGATAGACTCCTTATTCATAAAATGCACAAAAGAAAAAGACGGTGAACCTGCACCGCCTGCCTTTTCGTTCCCTTACATGGGTCCGCCGAAAGCGCATCACCGCGGTGACAGTAATAAAGGTATTCTCCCTTATTCCCAACGGAAGGCGAGAGGGCGCACATCCGTTTCGGCGGCGATACCCTTTCCTTCTCCGTCAACGGGAACCCTCCTGCTCCCTCGGGAAAAGTACTCATGTTCTGCCGCTCCTCTGTTCAGCAACCTTATTTTAGCATACGCTCTGTGAAAAGTCAAAGAATTTCCCCCTTGAACAGTTGAAATATTTTCCGATTCGTGTTAAAATACTCTCATCGGGGTCTTCCCCGCAATTTGAATTTGCAGATTTCTTAGGAGAAAAATATGGCAGACAGAGAACGCAAGGGCCTCGTTGCCCGTTGGCTGGAAGGAAAAGAGCGCAGCGAGGACTACGCACGCAGCACTTTGCCCTCTAACCGCTGGCAGCTGTTTTGGGACATCATGAAGGGGAGATTCGGGCGGCTGATGCTCGTCAACCTGCTCACGCTCGTGACCTTCATACCCCTCATCCTCGTGTATGTCTGGCGCCTCATGGTCACCTCTGCGCAGAATTTGATCGGCCCTTACGGCTCCGGTCTCGGCGTGGGCTATCCCGTCATCCCCAATGTAGTGGGCATCGCGGAATGGACGGCATTCCAGAGCGATCTCCTTTTCTTTGCGCTCTTTATCGTGGGCGGCCTTATCGCCGCCGTCGGCATCTCGGGCGGGATGTACATCATCCGCAACCTCATCTGGACGGAGGGCATCTTTGTCGCCAACGACTTCGTGCGCGGCATCCGCCGCAATTTCTGGAACGTCCTGGAGGCCGTCTTCCTCTTTACGCTCACGCTCTTTGTGGCGCAGACGATGAGCAATCTTGCCGATTGGTGCATCTCTATGGAGATCGCGCCCGGTTGGATGCTGGCTTCCAAGATCGTAGGGTATGTCCTCGTTGCCCTGATGGGGCTCATCTCCCTTTGGATGATCTCCCTCGGCATCAACTATAAGCAGGGCCCCTGGGCGCTCTTCCGCAACGCGGTGGTGATGACGATCGGCACGCTCCCGCAGACGATCTTTTTTGCGGTGGTCGCCCTTATCCCCGTCGCGCTGCTCTTTACCGGCGTCAACTTCCTCGTTGTCCTCGCCGTCATCGTTATGCTCCTCTTCGGGCTGTCCTATGTCATGCTCGTTTGGATGGACTATTCCCAATGGGCGTTCGATAAGTTCATCAACCCCAACCTCGGCGTCAAGACGGGCCGCGGCCTTTACAGCCGCACGCCCAAAGAGGACAAGATCGGGGGGACCGCCCCTCAGGCGGAGAGTTCAGAAGCGGTGCGCGAATACCGCCGCATGATCTTGGCACAGGGCAAGAGCCAGCTCGTCAGCCGTCCCATCAAACCGCTCGACGACGGCCTCGAAGTCTATCAGCTTCCCGATTCTTTCTCGCGCGACGATCTGCGCCGCCTCAAAGAGAGCAAGGAAGCCATCGACGAGGATGCAAAAGCTTATGAAGAAGAGCATAAGAACGATGAGCAGTACGTCGAATACAACAAGCAGTTCGAGGAGCTGGAGCGCGCGCTCGAAGACGACGGCAAGAAAAAGAAGAATAAGCTGAAAAAAGCTCCCAAAATGCTCAATAAGCGCTGAGGTGCGCCATGAAGGAAGCGTACGGTCCGCTCGCCGAGTGGTTCGAATACTTGAATGACGACTGCGACTATGCTTCATGGTCGCAGTATTTTATTAACGGGCTTTCCGCCCTCGATGCGGGCAGAGAAGGGCTCGAGCTGGGCTGCGGCAGCGGTGCATTCTGCCGTGCCCTCACGCGGGCAGGGTATAGGATGGAGGGCGCGGACCTTTCCGCCGCCATGCTCACGAAAGCCGAGGCGCTCGCACGGGAGGAGGGGCTGCATATCCCGTTTTTCCTTGCGGATGCCGCCGCCTTAAAGGCGCCCAAGAAATACGATCTCATCCTCTCGCCCAACGACTGCTTCAACTATATCCCGCAAAATAAACTTGCCTCCGCCTTCAGGTACGTCTATAAGGCGCTGAAAGCGGGCGGCATCTTCTGGGCGGATGTGAGCTCGGAATACAAGTTGCGCCATAAAGTTGCAGATACTATTTCGGCGGACGACCGCGAAGATGTGACCTATCTCTCCTTCAACTCCCTCAAGGAGAACAGGGTGGAGATGGACGTGACGCTCTTTGTAAGGCGCAGAGACGGCGCTTTCGACCGCTTCGACGAACATCACACGCAATATATCCACAAAGAGGAGGACTTGTCGGCCGCGCTCGTCAAGGCAGGCTTTGAGCTCATCCGCACCGAAGGGCACCTCGGGGAAGCAAAAGAGGGGAGCGACCGACTCAATTTCATATGCCGAAAAAAATAAGCACGATCCGTCGGGGCATCGCCTGGGGAGATATTTCCCTCGCCGTGCTCGATACGACCGCACTCGTCAACGAAGCCATCCGCAGGCATTCTCTCTCGCCCGTTGCGGCGGCGGCCCTGGGGCGCACCCTCACGGCGGCAGCATATCTTTGCAGCTGGCTCAAAGGGGAGGAAAGCACGCTCTCCGTGCAGATCGCGGGCGGCGGGCCGGGAGGAAAGATCTCCGTCTCGGGCGACGGCGCCCTGCATATGCGCGGTTCCATCGAACATCCCGGCGTCACGCTCCCGCTCCGGGCGGACGGAAAGCTGGACGTCGGCGGCCTCGTAGGCAGGGAGGGCACGCTCACCGTCGTGCGCGACGACGGGGATAAATTTCCCTTCGTGGGCACGAGCCCGCTCGTCTCGGGGGAGATCGCGGAAGACTTCTCCTCCTATTTCTATTACAGCGAACAGCGGCCCACGGCCATTGCCCTCGGCGTGCGCATCGGCAAGGAGGGCACCTGTCTCGGCGCGGGCGGCGTCTTTTTACAGCCCTTCCCGGGCGCAAAGGAAGAAAACATCACGCGGGCGGAGGAAGAGATCGGCAAATATTCCTGCATCTCCCGCATCATAGAAGAGGAGGGCGCAGAGACCATCATGGCGCGCTTTCAGGCGCAGACGGAGAGCGAGCGGCCCATCGTCTTTCGCTGTTCCTGCTCCCGCGAGAAGGCGGCGCGCGCCGTGCTTTCGCTGGGGCGCGCCGAAGCGGAGCGCATCGCGAGGGAAGACGGCATGATATCCGTCCATTGCCATGAATGCAACACAGACCACCGCTTCACGGCGGAGGACGTCAAAAAACTGTTTGACGGGGAGGGCTCATGAGAAAATCAAAAGATAAAGACAACGGCATCCGCAGGCTGGATCTGAGCGATGAATTTTTGCTCGACTCCGCCGAAAAACGATATACATCGGGCGACTATCTCGGAGCACTCACCATGCTTAATAAGCGTGCGGGGATGTACCAGCCGAGTGCCGATGCCTCTGCACTCTATGCCGATGTTTACGAGGCGCTTTCGCTGTGGGCGCCCTGCGCCGACGCGTGGTTCCGTTTCCTCGATACCTGCAACGAAGCCGACTTTGCCGAGGGCTACGAAGGGCTTTCCCTTGCCTTTGCCAACATGGGAGACGGCCTGCGGGCAGAGATCTATTACCGCCGCTCCTTCGAAGCCTCGGGCGAGGCGCCGCCTCCCTCCGAATACGACGAAGAGGACTACGCTCCCGAGCCCCGTCCGCAGCTGCGCCTCATCCACTCGGACGACGGCACGGTGTCCGACCCCGAACTTTTGCGGCGCGGCGTGCTCTTCGTCAAGATGGGGGAGCTCGACAAGGCAAAGGAAGTGCTCTCGGAGATCGAACCCGAAAGCGCAGACTTCCCCTCGGCGTGCGGGCTCATCGCCATGTGCAAACTGCTGACGGGCGATACTTCGGGCGCCGCCGAGGAATGCGAACGGATGCTCGAATATCACCCCGATAACATCCACGCCCTTACGACCTACTGCGCCGTCCTGGGCGCGCAGGAGCGCAAGGAGGAAGCCAGGGAGGTGGGCAAAAAGCTCGCCGCGATGGACTCCGATTCGGTGGAAGACCTTTACCGCATCGCCACCGCCCTGTGCGAAACGGGGCTCGACGAGGAGGCCTATCAGAAGCTCACCAAGCTCAAGGGGATGCAGCCCTATGACGATACAATCCTCTGGTTCCATGCCGTGGCATCCTTCCGTTCGGGCAGGAAAGAGGAAGCCATTTCCTCCTTAGAGACGCTGACCACCGTCTACCCGCGCAAAGTCATCGCTACGCTCTATTTGGAGCGGTTGCGCGGAGAAAAAGAGGTGACGCTCAATTACTTTTACCGCCTGCCCGAGAAGGACTATAAGGAGATCTCCAACTTTCTCTTGATGGCGGACGGCGTAGAGGCAGAGATCGCCGAACGCCTCGGGGACGAAAAGGAGCTCATCGGCAACATCCGGCTCGCCTTCGACCAGTTGGAAGGGCGCGACCAAAAACTCCAGCAGCTGGCGGCAAGGGTAGCCGTCAAATGCCGATGCGATGACTCCGTCCGCGAGATCTTGATCGACTACCAGGCAGACGAACTCATCAAGCTCTCCATCATACAAGATCTTGTGAAACGCAACGAGGACAATTCCTTCGGCATCGTCATCTGCAACTTCTACCGCGAATTCTACACGCACAGGATGGAGTTCGACGGCCGCCGCCCCGAACAGTTCATGGAAGCGTTCGCCGAAGTCTATTCCCGCTATGCCATCACCGCGGACGATAACGAGAGGAAACTCCTGTATGCCGCAGAGGATGTCAACTATACACTCGTAGATGCGGGCGCGGAGGAGCTTTTTGCGGAAAAAGACGCGCTTGCCGCCGTCATCTACCGCGAGGCACGCCTTTCTGGTTCCGAACAAAACATCGAAAACATTGCAAACCTTTTCGGTGCCAACGTACACACCGTCAAGGAGATCTTGAACTTTCTCATCTGAAGGGGGATGGATATGAAAAAACTCATCGATTTTGACGCACTCTTCGACCGCAAGCTCGCACAGTATATGGAGGAACACGCGGGCGAATATACCGAGAAGCAGTGGGAGGACCTCATCCCGCGCCTCTACCGCAAATTCGGCGATACGCTCATCAAGAGCGTGGGCGCAACTCCCAAGGGATACTATGCGGAAATGACGGATGACGAACTCGTGGAAGCGCTCAAAGCGCATCACGAGGAGGGCATTGCCGTCTCCGACTTCTTGTGCCGCGAGCTCGAATCCCGCGACTGCCCCGAAGCGCTCCTCTCCCTCATGAAGGAGTCGGAGGGAGAACTTCTGACCCTCGCCATCAATCTTTCGGGCAGCAGCCGCAAGGCCCTTCCCGTCTATCTCGTCATCCTGACGTCGTCGGACGACAAAGAGCTCAAAGATACCGTCACGGAATACTTAAAAGGCAATGCCGATGCCGTGAAGGAGCGCGTGCTCGCCCTCTACCGCGATGGGGTGGAGCGGGAGTATATGCTGGAGATCCTCTCGCGCTGCAAACAAAAGGACGACGAAGTATTTGCGATCCTCTTGAACGAGTTCCGCACGGCGCCCGACAATATCCCCATGCACGCCAGCTATCTTGCCTGCTACGGCGATGAACGCGCCCTGCCCGTGCTCCTTGACTACATCGACCGCGACGAGATCAACTACCTCGAATATCAAGAACTTAAATATGCCATCGAGGCGCTGGGCGGCGAATATACCAAGGTGCGTGACTTCTCCGCCGATCCCTACTTTCAAGAGATCGCCGCGCAGTCGCAGATCATGCCCGATTTTACCTCCGAGAAAAAGACAGACGCCTGAAAATGCTTTCAGGCAACAGACCGAGGCTCCCGCACGGGAGCCTTTTTTGCTGTTTTTGTTCATATTTCCCGCTGCGCCGCCATACGATAGAGAAGAAAACAGGCGGAGGATGGTATGGAAGATTTCGACGTTTATGAAGACATTGCCACGCGCACGGGCGGGGAGATCTATATCGGCGTGGTGGGGCCGGTGAGGACGGGCAAATCAACGTTTATAAAACGCTTTATGGAGGAGCTCGTGCTGCCGGGAGCGGAGGGGAGCAAGCGTCAGCGCATGATCGATGAGCTGCCGCAGTCTGCCTCGGGCAAAACGGTGATGACGACGGAACCCAAGTTCGTTCCCGAAGAAGCCATCCCCGTCACCTTCGGCAGGGCGGCTGCCAACGTGCGCCTCGTGGACTGCGTCGGCTTCCCCGTCAAAGGCGCGGCGGGCTTTGAAGAGGACGGCGAACCCCGTCTTGTCAAGACGCCGTGGAGCGAAACGCCCATGTCCTTCGAAGAGGCGGCGGAAGAGGGAACACGCAAGGTGATGCGCGACCATTCGACTATTGGCATCTTGATGACGACGGACGGCTCTGTCACGGGGCTAAGCCGGCAAGACTATGAGGAGGCCGAGGCGCGCTGCGTTGCCGAAATGAAAGAGGCGCAGAAGCCCTTCGTCATCCTGCTCAACTGCCGCGAGCCGCAGGATGCCGAAAAACTGCGTTCCGAACTCGAGGAAAAATACAATGCACCGGTGCTCTCCGTCAATGCGGAACGGCTGGGGCGGGAGGAGCTCACGCTCGTCCTCGAGCGAGTGCTCTATGAATTCCCCGTGCTGACGGTGGATATCGAGCTCCCCGACTGGATGCGCGTCTTCGATGCAGACTCGCCCGTCGTCTCCGAAGCGCTCGCCTCCATCCGCACCATAGCGCCCAAGATCGGAAAAATGAGCGACTGTGCTCTTTTAGATACGCTCTTTGCGGGAAGCGAGAGGCTGCAAATGCCCAAAAGCGTCAAGCTTGAACCTGCTTCCGGCAGAGCAACCGTCCGCACCGAAGCAAAAGAAGGGGCGTTTTACCGCGTTTTAGGCGAGCTGTGCGGCACCGACATCGGCGATGACTTTGCCTTGATGAGCTATATCTCCTCTTTAGGGGAAGCAAAAAAATTATATGAACGCGTCGGCAAGGCCTTTGAGGACGCCAAAGAATACGGCTACGGCATCGTTCCGCCCGAAGAAAACGAAATGGATCTTGAGGAACCGAAAGTCGTCAAAAAGGGAGGCAGGGTAGGGGTCGATCTGCACGCCAATGCCCCCAGCTACCATATCATCCGGGTGGATATAAGCGGTGAAGTGCGGCCCGCGCTCGGAAACGAAGAACAGAGCGAGGCATTCGCCAAATCGCTCGCCGAAAACATGGAAAAGGAACCTGAAAAAGCCTGGAACACAAATATGTTCGGGAAGACGCTCAAAGAGCTCCTCGGCGACGAGCTCTACATCAAAAACCGATCCATGGCGGAAAATGTACAAAAAAAGATGCGCCGCACCATGACGCGCATCGTCAACGAAGGGAAGGGCGGAGTCATCTGCATCCTCATATAAAGACAGGGGAGCGTAAGTGCTCCCCTTTGTATTTTTTACGGGAGCTCGTAAGGGCGACGCTTGACAAAATATGTATTTTTCGCTAAAATAAGGGGAACAACATTGAGGAGAAGAACGATGGGGAAAGTCGTTGTCATCGGCGGGGGAGCCGCTGGGCTCATGGCGGCCTATGCCGCAGGCAGCGCAGGCGCCGAAGTAACTCTTTTGGAAAAAAACGAGAAGCTCGGCAAAAAGATATATATCACGGGAAAAGGCAGGTGCAATCTCACCAACGACTGCCCGCCCGATGAGTTTTTGCAAAACGTCGTCCGCGGCGGCAAATTTCTGACGGGCGCCGTGTGGTCCTTCCCGCCCGAGGACATGATCTCTATGTGCGAGCACTTTTCCATGCCCGTCAAAGTAGAGCGGGGGAACCGCGTCTTCCCCGTCTCCGATCACGCGAGCGATGTGACAAAAATGCTCGAACACGCCTGCCTTTCGGTGGGAGTAGACATTCATTTGCACGAATATGTGCAGAAAATCGGCGATTTGCATAGTACTATGCGTGACATAATAACAGACAAATCGGTCTATCCCTGCCATTCTGCCGTCATAGCGACGGGCGGGCTCTCCTATCCGTCTACGGGCTCCACGGGCGACGGGCTGCGGTTTGCCGAGGAACTCGGCCACAAAATCGTGCCCTGCGTGCCTTCGCTCGTCGGGATCAACTGCAAGGGCGATTTTAAGGAGCTTCAAGGCATCTCCTTAAAGAACGTCTGCCTGTTTGCAAAGCGCGGCGGCAAAGTTATTTTTTCCGAGCAGGGGGAGATGCTTTTCACGCACTACGGCATCAGCGGGCCGCTCGTTCTGACGCTCTCCGCCCGCATCAACCGCCTTCCTCTCAACGAGATAACCCTTTTCCTCGATCTTAAGCCGGCTCTCAGTGCTCAAATGCTGGACGCCCGCCTCGTACGCGATCTTACGGAACGCAAGAACGAACAGCTCAAAAACGTGATGCGCGGGCTCCTGCCCGCCGCCCTCTGCCTGCCCGTACTCTCCGCCGCCGAAATAAGCCCCGTCAAGCAAGCCAACGCTTTGACAAAAGAGGAGCGTGCCGCCCTCGTCTTTGTCCTCAAAAATTTCCCCGTCCAGCCCGTCTCCCTGCGCGGCTTTGAAGAGGCCGTCGTCACATCGGGCGGGGTCGATCTCAAGGACATCTCATCCAAAACGATGATGAGCAAACTTGCCCGCGGCGTCTTCTTTGCAGGGGAAGTGCTCGACGTCGATGCCTACACGGGCGGCTTCAATCTGCAGATCGCTTTCTCGACGGGAAGAGCCGCCGGGCTCGCCGCCGCAGAATATGCGGGAAATTTTGCCGAATGATTTGACTTTATGCGCACTTTCCGATATAATAAAGCCATACGAATGATATAGTGAGGAACAGAACATGACGGTGATACGCGGCGCGACGACGATCGCAGAGGACAACCCGGAAGAGATCAGAAAGGCGGTCAAAGAACTCATCGACCAAACAGTGAGCCGCAACTTTCTGCACCGCGACGAAATTTTGAGCATCGTCTTTTCCAGCACGTCCGATATCCACTCCTATTATCCCGCCAAAGCGGCACGGGAGGCGGGCTATGCATCGAGCCCGCTCTTCTCCGCCCAGGAACCGGACATCGAGGGGGGACTGCCTCTCTGCATCCGCATCATGCTCTTTGTCGAAAAAAACATAGAGCCGCACCATGTATATCTCCGCGGGGCGCGCGCCCTCCGCAAGGACATCGCCACCAAGATCAACATCGCCATCGACGGGCCTGCGGGAAGCGGCAAATCGACGATGGCAAAGGCGCTCGCCAAGAGCATGAATATCCTCTATCTCGATACGGGCGCCATGTACCGCGCCTGTGCGCTCAAAGCGCTCAAAGAGAACGCCGACATCGGAGACGAAACTGCGATCATCGACTGCCTCCGCGACCTCTCCCTGGAGATCAGGTACGAGGAGGGCACGCAGCACACCATTCTCGACGGAGAGGACGTTTCGGAACGCATCCGCGAGCCCGAAGTCTCGATGGCGGCCTCCACGGTATCGCAGTATCCCGCCGTGCGCCTCAAAATGGTGGAAAAACAGCGCGAGATCGCCGATAAAATGTCCTGCGTTTTGGACGGCAGGGATATCGGCACCTTTGTGCTGCCCGAAGCCGACTTCAAATTTTTCCTTACCGCCGATCCCAAAGTCCGCGCGCAGCGCCGCTATGACGAGCTCGTCGCCAAGGGCTATGCCGTCGATAAAGCGGAACTCGAGAAGGAGATCGTCCGCCGTGACGAGCAAGACTCCTCCCGCGCTTTCGCGCCCTTGAAGCAGGCGGAGGACGCCGTGCTCATCGATACTTCCCGCATGACGCCCGAAGAAGTGCTCGATGAGATCAAGCGGAAGATCCAGGAGAAGATCTGATGAAAGAGAGCCCTGCGGCGGCACAGAAGAACGCCGCCAAAAAAAATCAAATCGATGTAAAAAAACAGGAACACGTCAGGCTCTTCCCCGCCAATAAAGAGGGGTACCATAAGATGCCCGTCATGGACTTTCTGCGCGCCGTTTTTTATCCCATCCACGCACTTTTGTACCCCTTCAAGCTGTACGGGTATAAAAAGGTCGGTCCCGGGCCATATATCTATGTCGGCAATCACTACTGCCTGTGGGACGTATTTTTTCCCGCTCATACGACGAAGGACGGCATCCATTATCTCGCCAAAGAGTCTATCATGCGCGCGCCCATTCTCGGCAGCTGGGCAAAGAAGGTGGGGGCGATCGGCGCCATGCGCGACGGCACCGACGTGCATACCCTGATGGATTCCATGCGCGTCCTCAAAAACGGGGAAAAGCTCTCCATGTTCCCCGAAGGCACGCGCAACAAGACGGGCGGAGACGAATTTCTGCCCTTTCACGGGGGAGCCGCGCTCCTTGCCGTCAAGACAAAGACGCCCGTCATCCCTTTTGTCATTTGTGAACCGCCCAAACTCTTCCGTAGGACGCACGTCGTCTTCGGCGAACCTATAGAACTGACGCAATTTTACGACCGTAAACTCACGCCTGCCGACTACGAAGCGGCGGACGAACTGCTCAAAAACAAACTCTACGAACTGCGCAGCCAATTCCGCGCCGAACGGGCAGCCAAAAAGAAAGGAAAAAAATAAGATGCAGGTGCTGCTCGGAAAATACTGCGGATTTTGCGCCGGCGTAAGGAAGGCGGTGGAGACGGCGCTTTCCGTCTATCCCGAAAACGCCTTTATCTTGGGGGAGATCATCCATAACCCTGACGTCGTGGAGCGCATCCGTATGCGGGGCATACCCACCGTAGAGAGCGTCGCCGAAGTTCCCGACGGAGCGACCCTCCTCATCCGTTCGCACGGTGTGGGCAAAGCCATTTACGAAGCCTGTGCCGCGCGCGGGATCGTCATCGTCGACTGTACCTGTACCTTCGTGCAGCGTTCACAGCGCATCGTCCATGAACAGAGCTCTTTGGGCAGGACGGTCGTCATCATCGGCCATCCCCGCCATCCCGAAACGATCGGGCTTCTGGGGTGGGTCGCGGAAGGGGGGGAGGCATATGTCTTCTCTTCCCCGGATGACGATTTTAGCATTTTACGCGATAAAAATATATCCGTTGTGGCACAAACGACCTTTTCGGAGCAAAGTTTTTCGCAAACGTGCGAAAATCTTCGCAAAGTGTGTCAAAAAACAGTTGAGATTTTCAAGACGATTTGTTATACTACTGTATGTCGGCAGCGTGAGGCTCAGGAGATCGCTCGCCGAGCGGACGCTGTCCTCGTCATCGGCGGGAAAAACAGCAGCAACACCGGGAAATTATACGAGATCGCATCCAAGAACTGTGCCCATGTCTATTGGCTGCAAAACACGGAAGCGTTCGAGTATGAAAAAATTAAATTTTTTAATAGGGTAGGCGTCATTGCGGGAGCAAGCACTCCCGATTGGCAAACTCAGGAGGTTCTTTTTAAGATGGAAGAAAGCAACGCGGAAGTTCAGGCAACGACAATGCAGGATGTCGTTGAGGAGATGGGCAAAGAGGAGCGGTATAAGAGAGGGCAGATGATCACTGCCAAGATCGTATCCGCTACGGACGAAGGGGTCTATGTGTCCGCTTCGGGCAAACTGGAGATTTTGCTCCCGAAAGAAGAGCTTGACTGCGAAACATACAGCCGTGAAGAGTATGCGGCAAAAGTCGGTGAAGAGATCGAAGTCATCGTGATGGAGGTCACCCCTCGCGTGAAGCTGTCCCAGAAGATGGTGAAAAAGCTCCGTGAAGAGGAGGAGATGCTCAAAGAGATCGAGGACGGCAAGGAATTCTCCGTCATCTGCACGGGTTTCAACAAGGGCGGGCTCACTGCAGAGCTCGGCACCTATCCCGTTTTCGTTCCCGCCAAAGAGATCCGCTCCGGTTATGTGCGCGATCTTGAAAAGTATGTCGGCAAGAAGCTTCGCTTAAAGATCCTTGAGATCAGAAAGGAACGCAGAAAGGAGATCATTGCTTCCCAGCGCGTCATTCTCGAAGCGGAAAAGGAGGCCCGTGAGGCAGCCAAAGCCGCCAAGGAAGAAGCTTTCTTTGATTCCATCCATGCCGGCGACGTCGTGGAAGGCAAAGTGGAGCGCGTGACCAACTTCGGCGCATTTGTCTCCGTCAACGGGTTCGACTGCCTCGCTCACATCTCCGATCTTGCATGGTCGGGCGTCAAGAACGTCACCGATGTGCTGGAGATCGGCAAGCGCTATCAGTTCAAAGTGCTCAGCGTCGACCGTGAGAAGAAGAAGGTATCCATCGGCTATAAGCAGCTGCAGCCCCAGCCTTGGGATCTTGCGGCAGAGAAATATCACGAGGGCGACATCGTCCACGGCAAGGTCGTGCGCATCGTCTCCTACGGTGCATTTGTTGAGCTTGAAAAGGGCATCGACGGGCTCGTCCACGTTTCCCAGATCTCTCACGAATGGCTCGACAATCCCACTTCCGCCCTCTCTATCGGGGAAGAAGTGGACGCAAAGATCCTTGCTTTCAATCCCGATGAAAAGCGCATCACGCTCTCCATCAAGGCGCTTCAGCCCAAGCCCGAGCAGGAATACCGCACCGATCGTGCCGACCGCGGCGACCGTGAAAACGGGCGCGCCAAGGGCAAGAAGGGCGGCAGAAAGAACTTCAATGCTCCCGAAGGCGAAGAGGACGAGTACAGAGAGTGGAAGGAAGGCGGCTACGGCGGCGCTTCCATCGCGGAACTCCTTCACCGTGAGGGTGAGGACGAGGAAAACTGATCGTCATTTTGATCGTAAGCGCTGCGGCTTGATGCCGCAGCGCTTTTATGCTTTCCGTTTATGCACTTTTCCGCCTGCAAACGAGTTCCCGCGCACTTTGGAGCGAGTGAAAGGGGAGTGAATTTCTCGTGCGGTTTTGTTTCCCTCTTGTCAATCGGTTGATTTTTCGCCGCGTTTCCGATATAATATCACTATGAGCTATGTCATCCAACTTGCAGCAAGTTTCCTTGCCGTCGTCGTAGTGCTCACGCTTCATGAGTTTGCACATTCCTTTGTCGCCGTCAAGTGCGGCGATCCCACACCCAAATGGAACGGGCGGCTCACATTGAATCCCCTCAAGCATTTCGATCTCGTGGGGCTCATTTGCTTTGCCTTCGTCGGCTTTGGCTGGGCAAAGCCCGTCCCCATCAACCCCAATAACTTCAAAAATTACCGCACGGGGATGGCGCTCACGGCCTCGGCGGGCGTTCTCATGAACTATCTGACGGCGTTTCTCGTCTATCCCGTCTACATGGCCGTCAGCAGTTATCTCTATCACATCCTGCCGACCCCCGTCTATTCTATCCTCCTCTTCCTTTGCTATTTCATCTTTGCATACAGCCTCTCTTTCTGCGTCTTCAACCTGCTGCCGTTCTATCCGTTGGACGGCTTCCGCGTCGTCGATGCCCTCAACAAGCGCCGCGGCAAGGTGTTCCGCTTCCTGCGCCAATACGGGCACTATATCCTGCTCTTCCTCATTGCAGAGAGCTTTATCTGCAATCTCTTTGTCCGCTTCGGCGTCTATCAAATGGATTATTTTAACATCCTCGGTTGGGTGATGCAGTTTGCTACCGACATCCTCGGCTGGCCGATCACAAAGCTGTGGGGGCTCATTCCATGGTAAACCGCGAAAATTTTGAATCGACGGTCGACTATACGACGGTTTTGAGCAATTTTGAAGGACCGCTCGACCTTCTCCTCTTTCTCATCAATAAGGAAGAGATCGAGATCAAGGACGTCTTTGTCTCACAAGTCACGGAGCAATTTCTCACCTATATGCGGGGGCTTCCCTACCTCGACGTGGACAAGGTGAGCGACTACCTCAACATCGCCGCCACCATCCTCAAGATCAAGGCGCAGAGCCTCGTGCCCAACCTCGAAGAAGATCCCGAGATCGACATGGAGATCGAGGAGGACAAGGCGGAGCTCATCCGCGCGATCGAGGAATTCCGCCTCATCAAGGAGGAGACTAAAAAGCTCAAGGAGATGGAGACCATCGGCTACTTTTTTAAGGAGCCCGATAAGCACGTCGGCGAGACGCGCACCGTCTTCTCCCTCGACAATCTCACGTTGGACGGGCTGGTGAACGCCTTCTCCAAGCTGCTCATCAAACAGGAATATGCAAAAGCGCAGGACGAGGTGCGTGAGATCCCGCGCGACGAATACACCGTCGAAGAAAAGATCCAATTTGTGATGGAAACGTTGGAAGGGGGCGGGAGCGTTCGCTTTGAGCAGCTCTTTACAAAGGATCATACCAAATCGGAGATCGTAACGACCTTCCAAGCCATTTTAGAACTTTTGAAATATCAATTTCTGCGCGTCAGGCAGAACGAGACGTTCGGGGAGATCGTTCTCTCCGTCAACCCCGACCGCAAGGAGGAGCCAATTGGACAAATTGACCAATACGATTGAGGCCGTGCTGTTTGCCTCCGGCAAAGCCGTGCCGCTTGCCGATATCGCGGAAAAACTCAATGCGACCAAAGGGGAAGTCAAGCAAGCCCTCGAAGAACTGAAAGAAAAATACGGCGAAGAGGGGGGCATCCAGCTGCTACTCTTTAACGGCAAGGCGCAGCTCGGTTCCAACCCGCTCTACAAAGAGAGCGTGGAGGCCGTCCTCAATCCCATCCGCGAAAAGGAACTCACGCGCACCATCTTGGAGTGCGCCGCGATCGTTGCCTACAAGCAGCCCATCACCAAGACGGAGATCGAGCTTTTACGCGGGCTCAACAGTGATTATGCCGTGCGCGTCCTCTTAGAGCTCAATCTCATCACACCCTGCGGCCGCAAAGATGCCGTGGGGAGGCCCATCCTCTATGCAACGACGGATGAATTCTTAAAACGCTTCAAACTGCACTCTCTCGAGGATTTGCCCGACTACGACGCCCTGATGGCAGCCATCGGGCGAAGCGAGGAACACGACAGCTACCTCTATGCGCGCGATGAGTACCACGATGAAACGGCTGCGGCCGATGCGGCTGCGGCAGCAGGGGAGACGCCGCCTGAAGATGCTCTCAATGCCGCCCCCCGCGAGGAAACGACGAGCGACGGCTATGAGATCCCCGACTTCTTGAAGGGGTTAGACGAGACGGATATCGTCAAAATTTCCTGAATACATCAAACAGCGCTCCCTCGGCGGGAGCGTTTTTGCGTCCATAGGCTGCAAGAATATTTTCACCGTCCCGCTTGAGCTGTGCGGCCTCATAATTTTTACGAACCGGTACATAATGAGGATATGGACGGGCCGACGATCTTTGCTCTGTCTGCGGGAATGTTGTTGCTGCTGTTTTGCCCGATCTCCGTGACGGCATATATGCACCTTGACGGAAGGTCGCGGAAGCTGCAGTTTGCCGCACGGCTATATAACAGCCTCCTCCTTGCGGGAGGATATTCCGAGGCGAGAGCAGAGGGGATCGCCGTACATCTGTCCCGCAAAAAGGCGCTCATCCTTCCCTACGGGCAGATGTTAAAAGCGCGGCCTGACTTCAACAAGCTGCGCGGATTTCATATCAGAGAGATCGGAGCGGTCGCCGAAACGGGCACAAGTACGGCAGGCATATTGCTTGCAGCTGTACTCCTGACGGCAGGAAGCGCAGTGGGAAAGATATTCCGGGCAAAAGGCCGCGCCTATCGCTGTGATGTGCTGCTCTCGTCGGCGCATCATTTGTCCTTCGCGGCACAGATCAAGATCGCATTCGATCTCATGACCGTGCTCGTCCTTGTTGTAAAACTCGCATTGGAGGCATTGATCGTATGGATAGAACACAAAAAGTCGACGACCTGATCGAAGGGGCGGCAGAGCGCCTTACAAAGCTCATTGACGTAGATACCGTCATCGGCAAACCCGTCTTTTCCACGAGCGGGGCGCAGATCATCCCGCTTACCAAAGTCACAATGGGATACCTCTCGGGAGGAGGAGAGTACGGGGAAGCAAAAGTACTCAAAGAGGATGAGAGCGCTCCCTTCGCAGGCGCCGCAGGCACAGTAGTCAGCATGAAGCCCGTCGGTTTTCTCATCGACGACGGCACGACCTGCCGCCTCGTGCAAATAGGCGACGGCCCGCTCGACCGAGTCATTGAAAAAGCCGGAGAACTGATCGACCGCATCGCCCGCAAAAATGCTCAGACTTAAACTGCGCCCGAGCGCCCTCATGCCGCTCGTCCTCCTGCTCTTCCTCCTGGCGAGCTGCATCTCCGTGCATCCGCAGCAGCTGTGGCAAGCGCGCGGAGCCTCCGCTCAGGCAGCCTTAAAACCAGCCGAAAGCCGAGGAGAATGCGTCATAGAAGTTTCTTCCCGTCTCTTTTTGCATGAAAAAAATGCCGATCTGCCCCTGCCTATGGCGAGCACGACAAAGATCTTGACGGCGCTCATCATCCTTGAAGATTGCGGCCTGCAAGAAAAAGTCACGATCCCCACCGAAGCAGAACGCGCGGGCGGCTCCAGCGTTTATCTCAGAAAAGGGGAGTCTCACAGCGTAGAGGAGCTTCTCTACGGGCTGATGCTGCGTTCAGGCAACGACTGCGCCGTTTCGCTCGCCGTTCACCGCAGCGGAAGCGTACAGAAATTTGCCGCGCTCATGAATGGCAGAGCTGCGGAACTTGGCGCAGAACACAGCCGCTTTTGCAATCCTCACGGACTGCCCGCGGAAGGGCACTATACAACGGCGCGCGATCTTGCGCTCATAACGGCGGCGGCAATGGAAAATGAGCATTTCAGAAAAATCGTCTCCTGCCGCTATTATCCCGCAAGCGGATGGAAAAATAAAAATAAATTTCTCTTTGATTACGAGGGCGCCTGCGGCGTCAAGACGGGTTATACACAAAAGGCGGGACGCTGCCTCGTCGCCGCCGCAGAAAGGGGAGATACGCTGCTTATCTCCGTCGTTCTCAACTCGCCGCAAATGTACGAGCGGAGCCAAGAACTGATAGATGCAGCTTTTTCCCGCTACGAAGTTCCCGCACAACCCTGAAAAGGGCTTGCTTTTTTTGCTGCTTTCGATTATCATAGAGATAAGAAAATCGGCGAGGCAGCAAATGCGCATCAATAAATTTTTGGCGGAACAGGGGATCGCTTCGCGACGCGGGAGCGATACGCTCGTTAGCGACGGACGCGTCAAGATCAACGGACGCGTCGCCGTCGCGGGCGACAATGTTGAGCCCTCCGACGTCGTGGAGCTGGACGGCAAGATCCTTTCGCACAAGGTAAAGTATGAATACTATCTCCTCAACAAGCCCAAGGGATATGTCTGTACCGTCTCTGACGAAAAAGACCGCAAGACCGTGATGCAGCTCTTGCCTCAGGGGGCGGGCAGAGTGTATCCCGTCGGGCGCCTTGACTATGAAACGGAAGGGCTGCTGATCCTGACCAATGACGGAGACCTCGCCTATCGTTTGACTGCGCCTCAAAATGAGATCCCCAAGACCTATCTCGTGCGCATCGAAGGAAGCGTTACCGCTTCCGATCTCAATCGGCTGCGTGCGGGGGTTGAGATCGAGAAGGGCGTCATCACAAAAAAATGCAGGATCAACGTCATTGAAACGGATAAAAACTACACGAAACTTCATGTCGCCATCACCGAAGGCAAGAACCGTGAGATCAGGAAGATGTTCGAGGTCATCGGCAAGCACATCGACTTCTTAAAGCGGATCAAGATCGGGGAACTGACGCTGAGCGGGCTGGATCGAGGGAAAGTGCGCAAGCTGAGCCCGGAGGAAGTCTATTATCTGCAAAATCTTTAACATGAAAGCGCCTCCGAAGAGGCGCTTTCCTTATTAATCAAGATCAGGAAAAACTGCGAAGAAGGCCTATGACCTTGCCCAAGATCGTTACATTTTCAAGGACAAAATCGGTCATCGAACTATTTTCGGGGTGAAGGATATATTTACCGTCCCGCAAAAAGAAACGCTTGACGGTCGCCCCTTCCTCGACACCGTCATCAAAGAGGGCAACAACGATATCACCGTTCTCCGCCGTCTCTTGCTTGCGGACGACCACTTTGTCGCCATCGAAGATGCCCGCCTCGATCATACTCTCCCCGCGCACCCGCAGCAAAAAGAGCCCTTCGCCATGAAATTCCGCAGAGGGAAGTGTATAAAAACTTTCATAATTCTCGACAGCCAAAATAGGCTGGCCGGCAGTTACCGTACCGATAAGAGGCACCTTGACGATATCCGAACCGACAAGAGAAACGGCACGTTTTTTCCTGTCCGCCTTATTGAGGAGCCCCGCTTCCCGCAAACGGTTGATATAGCTATATGCCGTTGCGGTCGACTTGATGGAAAGCGCCGAACAAATATCGCGAACGGTAGGGGGGAATCCGTTTTCTGCGTTATAACGGTTGACATAGGAAAGGACTTCGTTTAGTTTATTCTGATCGACCATATTTACCACCTCTTACATAGAGTATAGCACATTTGAACGAAGATTGCAAACAAATGTTCTATTGAAAAGAAAAAAATCAGAAAAAAGTTGTCATTTTTTTTGATAAGGGGTATAATAGAGGGAGAAAGATGAAAGAGGGAACAACATGGAAAGGATCAAATGTATCTTAGACGAAACGAAAGACTGCGACAACTGCATGGAATGTGAGATCTGCGACCTCGATCCCAATAAAATATGTGATAACTGCGGAAAGTGCCTTGAGATCAAAGACTATGCCGCCATTAAGATCGATAGGGTCTTTACTGACCCCAAAGAGTACCATGAAAATTAAAATATGCCTTTTTGCATAGTACTATGCGTGACATACTATTGTGATTTACTTCAGCTTTTGCGGAATTTAAGCACTTTATCTGCATAAATAGCGGGAACGATCGCCTTGACCGACATCCCTTCATCCGTATAAGACACGCTCCTCTCCGTCAGCAGGGAACGGAGCGCTCCATATGCAGAAAAGTCTTTATAGGGGATATTTAGCTCGCAGCGTAAAAAATTGTCCTCTAATGCCTCGAAGATTTTTGCCCGCAAAGTGTCCAATCCCTGTCCGTATTTGGCTGAGATCGCAATACCGTCATGAGGAAGCGCATCAAGATCTTCGATCTTATCGCATTGATTGTAAACGATGAGGTAGGGCGCCGTAAAGCCCATGCCGCGCAATGTATTTAGCGTTGTTTGCTTTTCAAGCTCATATTCTCCCGCCGCATTGCAGACGATGAGCGCAAGATCGCACCAAAGAGCGCTCTCGAGCGTCGATTTGAACGCCTCGATGAGGTGATGGGGAAGGCTTTGCAAAAAGCCGACGGTATCGATGAGAAGAAAAGGCACGTCTTCAACGGTAAAAGAACGGGAAGTCGGGTCGAGGGTCGCAAAGAGCGCATCTTTAACCAGCACATCGGCGCCCGTCATGACATTTAAGAGCGTTGACTTACCCGTATTCGTATATCCGACAAGGGCAACCGTGAGCACCTTGTCTTTTTTTCTGCGCTCTGCAAGCATCGTCCGCCGCTGCTGCGTCTCGGCAAGTTTTCTCTCCAGCGCATCGATGCGCGAACGAATATGACGGCGATCGGTTTCCAGCTGAGTTTCTCCGGGGCCGCGCGTCCCGATCCCACCGCCAAGCCGCGAAAGCGCCTCGCCCTTGCCGCGAAGTCTGGGGTAGAGATATTTCAACTGAGCCAGCTCCACCTGGATCTTGCCTTCACTGCTCTCGGCACGCAAAGCAAAGATATCGAGGATGAGCGTCGTGCGGTCAATGACCTTGCGCCCCTCCAAAGCAGCGGAAAGATTGAGAGTCTGGGAAGGGGAGAGCTCACCGTTAAAGAGAACGGTCACATCCAATCCCTCCAACATCATGCGTATCTCTTCGGCCTTTCCTTCCCCGATATAAGTTGCGGGATTGACCTCGCGGATCCTCTGATAGACGGTACCGGCATAGTCGGCGTTGGCGCTCTCGATGAGCGCGACGGCTTCCTCCTGCAATACACGGTAATTATCACTCTCAATAGGTTGTATTACAAAAACACGTTCTTTTTCTTGATTCATGTTTCATCCTTTTTATGATCTCTGAGGCGGATCGCATTGGCGACGGACTTTCGGTGATCTTCCGTGATGGCGGCATAGTGTTTTCGCGTCGTATTGACGTCCTTATGCCCAAGCACGTCGGCAACGATATAAATATCGCCCGTCTCACGGTAAAGGCTGGTCCCGTAGGTTGAGCGAAGCTTATGCGGCGTGATTTTTTTGAGAGGGGAGACGATTTTTGCGTACTTTTTGACCAAATTTTCCACGGCTCTTACCGTAATGCGCCTATATTGCATAGATAAAAAGAGGGCGTGTTCCTCGGGCGGAACGCGAGGGTCATCCTCCTTTTGGGCGAGATAGGCTCCCAAAGCGTCCCCGACTTCTTCCGAAAAATAGAGCACGGCTTGATTTCCGCCCTTGCGGGTCACCAAAAAAGAATTTGTTGAAAAATCAATGCTCTCATTGTTGAGCCCGACAAGCTCAGAGATACGGATGCCTGTACCCAAAAACAAGGTCAGGATGGCCGTATCGCGGATCTTTGTCTTGGAATGGTATCCCTCGGCGTGCGAAGAGAGGCCGTTCCCTTCCTCTGCAACGTCGAGGAGCGAACTTACCTCATCCTGTTCAAGGCGGATGATCTCCTTTTCATGCAATTTAGGGGTGGGGACTTTGGCGGTATTATTGACATCGATCAAACCCTTATTGAAAAAATACTTAAAAAGAGAACGTACGGCAGAGAGCTTGCGCGCTTTCGCGCGCTCATCGCAGGAGAGGCGCTTGCCGCGAAAAGAGTAGTTGGAAAGATAGCTTAAATAGATCTCAATGTCCGTATCTGTGACCCGTTCAAGATCTTCCAATGTAAGCTCTGAGACCTGCCTTCCGCGGAAACGCTTTTTGACGAGAAAATCAAAGAAGATGCGCAAATCATAGCAATAGTTAAGGCGCGTGAGAACGCTCGTACGCATCTCCACGCCGCGCAAAAAATCTTCGCAGAAAGAGGGGAGCTCCTGCAAAAGCCCCTCGATGCGATCCAAGTTTTTTAAGTTGCGCTCCTGATAATAATCTTGCTTCATGAACACATTATAGCACGGAATTTCGATCTCGTCAATCAAAGAGAAGATATTTTTACGAATAGTTAAGGGGGGCTGCACTACGGCTCCCCGCCATTCTATGAAAAAAACTTGCCGAGGGGAGAGATATAACTATTCGCAAAATGCCGATTTTAAGAATAGTTATGCTAAAAATTACAGAAAAGAGATGTTTTTGTCTCGTCGCAAAAGAAAATTTGGTAAAAGATTATCGTGCAGGTAAAATTGAATGCGGGAGAACGTCGGGTAACATACAGGCGTCTGTCTCATCGCATGAGAGCCATCGGTGCAGTTACGCTATATGATTTGTCGTATGGCATCGCTTTGCTCTGTGCCAAAATGAGCTTACTCAATTCAAAAAAGGATACTATGCGTGACATAGTATCCTTTTTCTTTACTTGACACGGGCAATGATCCCGTATTCTCCTTTCTTGACGACGAGCTCGTCTTGAAACTTTACACCGCTCAGATATTCCTTATAGCTCCCATGAAACTTCAGGCGATATTGGCAAGAACCGCGGTTGACATAGATATAGACGCTTCCTGCCGCCGACTTTCTTTCATAGAGAAGAAACGTCTGATTTGCATAGACTTCCCGGTAAACACCGTCACGGAACACATCGATGAGTGAATTCCGCACTCTTCCCAACTGTTCGTAAAAACTTCTTAGCTGAAGATCGCCGTTCTCCCAATCGTAGCAGCCGCGGCAGAACGGATCGCTGTAACCCTGCATCCCGATCTCGTCGCCGTAATAGATACAAGGTACGCCGGGGAGCGTAAACTGCACGACGGCACCCATTTTCAGAAGCTCTTTTGCCGCAGCCAGCTCTTTTTCATTGAGTCTTGTTACAGCCATCTCATCCTTACATTGACAGCTCTTGCCGCCGAGAACGGTAAGGATGCGCGCTGTGTCGTGCGTCCCCAAATGGTTCATCAAGCAGTCGAGCGTCAATTTGGGATAATGGTCGATGAGCATGGCGATGGTCTCGCGCAGGCGACTCGTATTCCCCGAGAGAAGGAAATGGATCACGGCATCCTTGAGTGGATAGTTCATCACGCTGTCCAGCTCCTCGCCCTGAAAATACTCACGGCGCTCACCGTAGGCGATCTTATTGGAGGCGTCCTCCCAAACTTCACCGATGATGATGGCGTCGGGATCCTGCTCCTTCGCGGCTTTTCTGAGTTTCTTCAAAAAGAAGCCGGGGAGCTCATCGGCGACGTCGAGGCGGTAGCCGCCGATGCCGTGCCTGAGCCAAGTCTTGATGACGCCGTCCTCGGAAAACATAAAGTTTTGGTAGCTTTCGGAACTCTCTTTGATGGCGGGAAGCGTCTCCATCCCCCACCAGCTGTCATAAGAATCGCGGGAGCCATGAAAGGTGTACCAATCATAGTAAGGCGATTTTTCCGACTGATATGCCCCGAGGCTCGGATAGTTGGAATAGCGGTTAAAATAGCGGCTGTCATCGCCCGTATGATTGAAGACCCCGTCCAGAATGACGCGCATCCCCCTTTTTTTTGCATCGGCAATGAGCGCATCGAGATCCTCTTTCGTTCCTAAATTGGGATCGATCTCCATATAGTCACCTGTATCGTAACGGTGATTGGAGTAGCACTCAAAGATGGGATTGAAGTAGATTATGGTCACACCGAGCATCTTCAGATAGCCAAGCTTTTCGTGTACGCCCTTGAGATCGCCGCCAAAAAAGTCATTGTTAAGGACTTTCCCTTCTCCGTTGGGGCGATAATATGGCTGTTCACCCCATTTGCGCATGACGCCGTGTTTGATCGGCTCATTCCCCGAGCGATAAAACCGATCGGGGAAAATCTGATACATGATGCCGCCCTTGAACCAATCCGGGGTCTTGTAGCTCTCGTCATAGACGGTGATCTCCCAATTGACGGGATTGCTGCTGAACATACGGCTCCTATGGAAGGTGCCGCTGCCGAGAAAGCGGCCGCCGACGGCAAAGTAATAGAAGAAGAGCCCCGGCTCGTTAAATTTCAAAGAGATCGTCCAGCCAAAATCTGTGCGGCTCATCTGGTAATAATGGTAATTCTGCCCATCACGCCGCAGGACAAGATTACAAACTTCAGCGGAGAAATAATCTTCTCCGCCGGGGTACTTTTCTTTGTAGACGTTTAATCTTACAACAGTCTTTCTTGGAATCGCGCCGACAATGCTCTTACACGCCCGATCCAACGGGTTATAATATAGATCCATATTCTCTTTCCGGTTATTCCGATGCGGCCCGTTCGCCGCGCTGTGCGAAAGCAATTATTTGTCGATCGACTTCAAATTCCAAATATTTCTTGCGTATTCGCGTACACTGCGGTCTGCGGAGAAATACCCCGCGGCAGCGATATTGTTGAGAGACTTCTTGTTCCAGCTCATCTTGTCCTTGCGATAGAGATCGGACATCGCATTCTGCGTCTGCAAATAGGACTCAAAATCGGCAAGACACATATAAGGGTCGGAAACAGGTGAACGGTGCAGCAGATAATTGGCGATCTCCGAGAAGGAGTTGCCGTTGAAGCCGACGATGAGCGACTCCACCACCTTGCGCATATTCTGGTTCTTGTTGTAATAGGCGCTTGAAGAGTAGCCCTTGTTCCAAACATCGCTGACTTCATGCGCGTTGAGGCCGAAGATGAAGATGTTGTCGTCACCGACGCGCTCGCGCATTTCCACATTGGCGCCGTCGAGCGTACCGATGGTGAGCGCTCCGTTGATCATGAACTTCATGTTGCCCGTACCGCTCGCCTCTTTGCCCGCAAGGGAGATCTGCTCGGAGATCTCGGAAGCCGGCATCAGCGTCTCGGACATCGTCACGTTATAGTTTTCAAGGAAGACGACATTGAGCTTCTCGCGGATCCTCGGCTGCTTTCTGATCTCCTCGGCGAGGAAGCAGATGAGCTTGATGATCTCCTTCGCCATGTCGTAACCTGCCGCCGCTTTGGCAGCGAAGATGTAAGTCTTGGGCACGAGATCGAGATCGGGATTGGCGCGCAGGGCGTTATAATCGGAGATGATGTGCAGCACGTTGAGCAGCTGGCGCTTATACTCGTGAAGGCGCTTTGCCTGTACGTCGAAGATGGTCTCGGGATCGATGTCGACGCCCTGCACCTTCTTGACGCGCTCTGCAAGCTGCATCTTCTTGATATGCTTGATCTCACCGAGGCGCTTTAAGACACTTTCGTCGTTCTCGAACTTCTTGAATTCGGCAAGTTTTTCCGCATCCTTTGCATACCCCTCCCCGATCGTGTCGTTGAGCAGCGCGCAGAGCTCAGGATTGGACTGGTTGAGCCAACGGCGGTGCGCGATGCCGTTCGTCACGTTCTTGAACTTCTCGGGCGTGTAATCATAGAAGTCGCGGAAGATGCTCTCCTTGATGATGTTGCTGTGCAGTTCGGAAACACCGTTGACGCAATGCGACCCCATGACACAGAGGTTTGCCATGCGCACGGTGTTGTGCGAGAGCACAGACATACGGGAGATCTTGTTCCAATCGCCGGGATACTTCTGCCAAAGATCCTCGCAGAAGCGGCGGTTGATCTCCTTTAAGATGTTATAGATACGCGGCAGCCTGCGCGCGATGAGGTCTTCGGGCCACGTCTCGAGCGCCTCCGAAAGCACGGTGTGATTGGTATAGGCACACGTCGCGGTGGTGATGTTCCATGCCGTCGTCCACTCGAAGAAATTCTCGTCGACGAGGACGCGCATGAGCTCGGGGATGGCGAGCGCAGGATGCGTATCGTTGATATGGATGGCCGACAGATGCGGCAGCAGCGCAAGCGAGCCGAAGCGGCGCTTGTGGTCGGAGACGATGCACTGGATGGAGGCAGAGACGAGGAAATACTGCTGCTTCAGGCGCAGCGTCTTGCCTTCGTAGTGATTGTCGGAAGGATAGAGCACTTTGGAGATGAGTTCGGCCTCGCTGTCCTCACGCATGACTTCATCGTAGTTGCCCTGCGAAAAGAGCTTCATGTTGAAGTCCTGCTTGGCGCGGGAACGCCACAGCCGGAGCACGCTCACAGCCTGGGAATCCGCACCGGACACCATCATGTCATAGGCGATCGCCTCCACTTCCTTGGCATTGCGGTAGATGGTCTCCATGCCGTGGTCCGTCCAGCGCTCCTCGATCTCTCCGTCAAATTTGACGGTGAACTGCTTATCGCTGCGCTGGGTGAGCCAGCACTCGCCGCCCGGGAGCCACACATCGGGAAGCTCGATCTGCCAGCCGTCCACGATCTTCTGCTTAAAGAGGCCGTACTGATAGAGGATGGAAAAACCCATGGCGGGATAGTTCTGCGTCGCGAGGCCGTCCAAGAAACAGGCGGCAAGGCGGCCAAGTCCCCCATTTCCGAGTCCGGCGTCGGGCTCCTCCTCATAGAGGTCTTCAAGCGTCAGCTTATACTGATCTTTCAAAGCCCCTTCGATGGCATCACGGATGCCGAGATTGTAGACGCTGTTCTTGAGGGAACGGCCCATCAAGAATTCCATGCAAAGATAATACACCCTCTTTGCGCGGGCGGCTTTCATCTTCAGATGGAATTGCAGGCGCTTTTCGAGCATGATATCTCTTACGCTCATGACGACTGCTTTGTAGACCTGTTCCCGAGTTGCCTCGGCGGCGCTCACGCCGAAATAACGAGTGAGCTTGCCGCCGATCAACTGTTGTGCTTCCTGTTGTGTTAAATTACCCATTGTGCCTAAATGTTATCTCCAAAAATTTGATCGTTGATCAGTGCATCAACATTCCGAGGTAAAGCCCTTCGTAATACTTTGCGGACTTTGCCCAAGTGAAATCAGTCGTCATCGCCTTGTGCATCAGCTTCTTCCATTCGTCCTTGTTGTGGTAGACGCCGATGGCCTCGTTGATGACATAGAGCATATCGTATGCGTTATAATCGTGGAAGGTGAACCCGTTGCCGCCCGCGCCGTAAGGCGTGATGCTGTCGCGCAGGCCGCCCGTCTCGCGCACGATGGCGATGGTGCCGTAGCGGGAGGCGATCATCTGCGAAAGGCCGCAGGGCTCGCTCTTGGATGGCATCAGGAAGATATCCGCGCCCGAGTAGATCTTTCTCGAGAGGTCGGAGTTGAAGGAGATGATGGACACCACCTTGCCCTGATACCTTCTTGCAAGATCGGAGAAGTAGTTCTCGTACATGGAATCGCCCGTGCCGAGGAGAACGAATTGGATATCCTGGCGGAGCGCCTGTTCGATGACTTCCTTGACGAGATCGAGACCCTTGTGCGAGACGAGGCGCGTGATCATGGCGATGATGGGCGTTTCGGGCTTGACGGGCAGGTTGAGCATACGCTGCAGCTCTTCCTTGCAGACTGCCTTGCCCGCCGTGTCCTCCGCATTATAGTTGGCGAACAGCGCGCGGTCGGTCTCGGGGTTGTAATAGTCGGGATCGATGCCGTTGAGGATACCGCACAGCTTGAACTCGTTGCGGCGCACGATGGGATCGAGGCCGTGCGAATAGTACGGATCCTTGATCTCGCCCGCATAGGTCGGGCTGACCGTCGTGAACTGCTCGCAGCACTCGATCGCACCCTTCATCAGATTGATGCAGCGGTCGTACTCCACAAGATACTGATAGCGGTAGGAAATGCCGAACAGGTCTTCGAGGATATCGAGCGAGTACTGCCCCTGATACTCGATGTTGTGGATGGTGAACACCGCACGGATGAATTGGTACTCGGGGCGGAAGCAGTAGATGGTCTTGAGGTAGATGGCCGCAAGCGCCGCCTGCCAATCGTGGCAGTGCAGGATATCGGGATAGAAATTGAGGAAGGAGAGGATCTCCATCACGCTGCGGCAGAAGAAGGCGAAGCGCTCGCCGTCGTCATAGTAGCCGTAGCAGCCGGGACGCTTGAAGTAATACTCGTTATCCACGAAGTAGAACGTCACATTGTCTTTGACATACTCAAAGATGCCGCAGTATTGGTTTCGCCAGGAGAGCGGAACAAAGATGTTGCCGATGAAGCGGAAATCTTTCCGGTATTCCTTCTTGATGTCCTGATAGAGCGGAACGATGACGCGGACATCGTATCTGTCCTCCTTGGCAAGCGCTTTGGAAAGAGAGCCGATGACCTCGGCAAGGCCGCCCGTCGCGATAAAGGGCGCTGCCTCGGAAGCAACAAAGAGGATCTTCTTTTTCTCCTCGACCTTGACCTCGGGAGCGGGCTCCTCTGCGGGCGCTTCCGTTTCGGGCGTTACGACCTCGATGGGTGCGGCGGGCTGTTCTTCCGCCTTGACTTCGGCAGCCGCCTCTTCGGGAGCAGCCACGGGAGCAGCTTCGGGAGCGGGAGCCTCGGGAGCTGCAGACGCCGCCGCAGCCTCCTCAAGGACTTTTTCTTCCTTCACAAGCTCTTCCGCGGGAGCGGGCTTTACGGCCTTTGCCGCGGTCTTTTTGTTCTTGGATGCATTGGATGTACTTTTCGTATTAGCCATAGTTCAACTGATCCCCCTTGTCTCATTATGTGCCGTGCGGCGCTTACAACATTCTGCCTTTGGAAATAAAGTAGGGAAGTTCCTCGCAGCCGGAGAGATGACGCCTGTCGCGGATGACGACGTTCTTATCCGTGATCACGCAGTCGAGCTGCACCGCAGACTCGATGACCGTATCCTGCATGATGATGGAATTTTTCACGACGCTCCCCTTCCCGACCTTGACGCCGCGGAACAGGATGCTGTTTTCCACCGTACCCTCGATCGTGCAGCCGTCGGAGATGAGCGAATTCTTCACCACGGCGCCGTCGATATACTTGGAGGGAGCGGAATCGCGCACCTTCGTATAGATATCGCGGTTGGCAAAGAGTTCGCTGCGCACATTCTTATTAAGCAGCTCCATGCTGCGACGGAAGTAGTTCTGCAGCGAATCGATGCTTGCATAGTATCCGTCAAATTTATACCCGTAGATGCGGAGCGTATCCGTGCTCTTGGCGAGGATATCCTTGCCGAAACTCGTAAGGCCGCGGGTGACGGCGTTGCCGATGAGGTCGATGAGGAACTCACGGTTGAGCACCATGACGTTGACATACATATTTGCTCTTCCCGTCAGCTTAGGGCTGATCTGCACGCCCTGCACGCGGCCCGTCTCGTCGGGATCGAGCGTGATATAGTAAGAGCTTTCGACCTCGTCCGTCTGGGTATAGACCATCGTGATGTCCGCCTGGTTGGCAACGTGGCTGCGCACGATGTCGGCGATGTCGAGGCGGGCGACGCCGTCGCAGTCGGAGATGACGACGTAGTCCTCCTTGCGGTGGTTCAAAAAGCCCGTGATGCCCTTGAGCGCTTCGAGGCGCGAGCTGTAAGGCGCATCCGTTTCATCAGAGTAAGGAGGGAGCAGGATGATACCGCCGTCCTTCCTTGCAAGATCCCAATCTTTGCCGCTGCCGAGATGGTCGATGAGCGACTGATAGTTGTTTTTCGTGACGATGCCCACCGTCGTGATGCCCGAGTTGACCATGTTGGACAACGGGAAATCGATGAGGCGGTATCTTCCGCCGAACGGGATAGAAGCCATCGTTCTGTGGCGGGAGAGCTCGGGGATGTTCTCGTCATGCACATTGGAGAAAATTACTCCTACCGTCGAATAAGCCATTCTATTTATTCCCCCTTATAATCCTGATCCAAAATTTTGCCGCCCTCGACCTTGGCGTTCTTGCCGATGGTGATCTGTCTGCCGAGCACGGCGATGCCCTTGCCTGCATCCTGAGGATCGCCGACAACGGCGCCCTCTTCCACGGTCACATCCTCATCGATGATGGAATAGACGACCTTTGCGCCCTTTTTGACGACGGTACCCGCCATCAGAACGCTGTCTCTGACTTCCGCCCCCTCTTCGACGACGACGTTGCTTGCAAGCACGGAGTGCTCCACGACACCGTCGATCTCGCAGCCGAGCGCGATCATGGAATTGCCGACCTGCGCCTTCTCGCCGATGTACTCGGGCGGAGCGAGCGGGTTGCGCGAATGGATCTTCCAATCGGGATCGGCGACGTCAAAGACGGGCTCTTCCCCGAGCAGTTCCATGTTGGCTTCCCACAGCGAAGAAATGGTGCCGACATCCTTCCAGTACCCTTCAAACCGGTACGAGAACATCTTCTCGCCCGCGTTCAGCATGGCGGGAAGCACGTCTTTGCCGAAGTCCTTGCTCGAATCGGGATTCTGTTCGTCCGCTTCGAGATAGTCAAAGAGCTTCTGCGCCGTGAAGATGTAGATACCCATCGAAGCCAGGTTGCTCTTGGGCTGCTTGGGCTTTTCCTCGAACTGATAGATGGACCCGTCGGGATTGGTATTGAGGATGCCGAAACGGGAAGCCTCCTTCAGGGGAACTTCGATCGCCGCGATCGTGCAGTCCGCGCCCGTCTCGATGTGCGCCTTGAGCATCTTCGCATAGTCCATCTTGTAGATGTGATCGCCCGAGAGGATGAGCACATAGTCGGGATTGTACTTCTTCATGAAGTGCATATTCTGGTAAATGGCATTCGCGGTGCCCTCATACCAGGAAGACTTGACCTTCGCCTGATAGGGCGAGAGGATGTGTACACCGCCGTATGCACGGTCGAGATCCCACGGCTGGCCGTTGCCGATGTACTCGTTGAGCTCGAGCGGCTCATATTGGGTGAGCACGCCCACCGTGTCGATGCCCGAGTTGATGCAGTTGCTGAGCGGGAAGTCGATGATGCGATACTTCGCGCCGAAGGCGACTGCGGGTTTTGCAATCTTGTTCGTGAGGGCGTACAGTCTGCTACCCTGTCCGCCTGCGAGCAACATTGCGACGCATTCTTTCTTTCTTTGCATAATGCCTATGCCCCCTTTCAAATTTCCTTGATTATTTCAAATCCGGCTTTTTTGCCGTCTTCGCCTTGCTCTTTGCGGGAGCAGCCTTAGCCGCCTCCGCCTTGGGGGCAGTCTTTCCCGTCCCCTTTGCCGCCGTTCCCTTCACCGATGCCGCCGCAGCCTTTTTCCTGCCGCCTGCCGCGGGGAGCTTCTCTGCCTTGGGCGGATCGGGCTCCTTCACAAAGTAGAGGCAGGTGAGCTTGGGCACGTCGATGACGATGGAATACATCTTACCGTGGCTGGGCTTCTTGGTCGCCGTAAAGACGTTCTTCTTGATCTTGCCGTCGCCGCCGTATTTCTTGTCGTCGCTGTTGAAGACGATACGGTATTTCCCGCGCTTATTGACGCCCATCCAATAGCCCGGATTGTCCGCCCCCGAGAAACTGATGAGGGCGAGGATCTCGTTCCCCGCTTTATCGCGGCGGATAAAGGAGACGATATTCTTATCCGCATCGTTGGCGGCGAGCCACTCGAATCCGTCCCACGAATCTTCCACCTCGTAGAAGGCGGGCGTCGAATCGTAGAAGTGATTGAGCTCCTTCACATATCCCTGCAAGTCTTTATGCATCTCATACTCGTCCACGAGGAAGAAGTCGAGCTGCTTGTGATAGTCCCACTCGTTGAACTGGCCGAATTCATAGCCCATGAAGCCGAGCTTCTTGCCGGGATGCGCCATCATATAGCCGAGGAAGGAGCGTACGCCCGCAAACTTTTCCTCGTAGGTGCCGGGCATCTTGTTGATGAGCGAGCACTTGCCGTACACCACCTCGTCGTGCGAGATGGGAAGCACATAATTCTCGGAGAAGGCGTACATCATCGAGAAGGTGAGCTTGTTGTGGTTGTTCATGCGGAAGAAGGGATTGAGGCTGATATAGGAGAGCATATCGTTCATCCAGCCCATGTTCCACTTGTAGTTGAAGCCGAGGCCGCCCACAGAACCGGGCTTGGTGACGAGCCCCCAGGCGGTAGATTCTTCCGCGATCATCAAGGCGTGCGGATAGCGCAGGAACACCGCCTCGTTGAGCTTGCGCAAAAAGGCGATGGCTTCGAGGTTCTTGTTCTCGCCATAGATATTGGGCACCCACTCCCCTTCCCGCTTATCGTAGTCGAGATAGAGCATGGAGGCAACGGCATCTACACGCAGGCCGTCGCAATGGAATTTATCGAAGAGGAAGCAGGCGGAGGAGATGAGGAAGGAGAGCACCTCGTTCCTGCCGTAGTCGAAGCGGCGGGTACCCCAGCTCTTGTGCTCCATCCTGTCCCACTGGCTGCTCTCATAAAGCGGCTGGCCGTCAAACTCATAGAGGCCGTGCGCGTCCTTGGGGAAGTGCGCGGGCACCCAATCGAGGATGACGCCGATGCCCGCCTGATGGAAGGCGTCGACGAGAGCCATGAAGTCCTTGGGCGTGCCGAGGCGGGAGGTCACGGCAAAATAGCCCGTCACCTGATACCCCCACGAACCGTCGTAAGGAAATTCCGTTACGGGCATGAATTCGACGTGCGTATAGCCCATCTCCTTGACATAGGGCACGAGCTCGCGCGCGAGGTCGAGATAGGAATAATAGTTCCCGTCGTCATGCTTCTTCCAGGAGAGGAGATTGACCTCGTAGATGTTCATCGGCGAGGCATAGACGTTCTTTTGATAGAGCGCTTCGAGATAATCGCGGTCCTTCCACTCATACCCTTCGAGGTCATAGAGCTTGGAAGCGGTCGCGGGAGGCGTCTCGGTATGGAAGCCGATGGGATCCGCCTTCATGAGCTGCCTGCCGTCCGCCGCCGTGACGCAGTACTTATAGACGTCGTATTCTTTGAGGCCGGGGATGAAGAGTTCAAAGGTCTCCCCGTCCACCATGCGCTGCATGACGTTGACCGAAGCGTCCCAGCCGTTGAAATCGCCGACAACGGCGACATTTTTGGCGTGCGGCGCCCAAACGCGGAACATATATCCTTCCTCGCCGTCTACGGTCTTCCTGTGCGCACCGAAAACTTCGTAAATACGGTCGTTCTTGCCGTGGTGGTAGAGATAGAGCGGGAAATCTGTCTCTTGTTCGAGTCTCTGCTCTTTGCTCATTTGTTGCTCTTTGCTCATTGGGCCCCCTTCGTTCGCAAAAAGATGCGAAGATACTGCATATTGTGGTGCTCATATTGCACCGTACAAGCTTATTATACTATATCTCTCCCCGAATTTCAATACCCAAAAGCGAATTATTCTGCTTTTTTTGCAAAAATTTTGCCCTTCGTTGCATTTCCTGAAAAAAATTCGGCATTTTTTACGGCAAAGAGTGCCCGCTCCTTCCGTTTTTTGAAGATCTGAGCAAATTTTTCCGCACGGCGCACAAAAAAACATCCCGGAAGGATGACCTGCCGGGATGCCCCTTTGCCGTTACTTGACTTCGCTGTACTTATCCTCTTTGTTCCAGGAGTAGAGCTCGCGCAGCTCCTCGCCCACCTTCTCGAGCTGGTGCGCTGCTTCGCGCTCGCGGCAGGCGTTGAAGTGAGCGCGGCCGCCGCTCTTGTTCTCGGAGATCCACTTGGAAGCGAAGGTGCCGTCCTGGATCTCAGTGAGGATCTTCTTCATCTCCTTCTTGGTGTCGTCGGTGATGAGGCGCTTGCCCGTCTCGTAGTCGCCGAACTCCGCCGTGTCGGAAATGGAATAGCGCATCTTCTTGAAGCCGCCGCTGTAGATGAGGTCGACGATGAGCTTCATCTCGTGGATGCACTCGAAGTATGCGTTGCGGGGATCGTAGCCCGCCTCGACGAGCGTCTCAAACCCGGCCTTCATGAGCGCGGTGACGCCGCCGCAGAGGACGGCCTGCTCGCCGAAGAGGTCGGTCTCCGTCTCGCACTTGAACGTCGTCTCAAGGACGCCCGCACGCGCACCGCCGATGCCGAGCGCATAGGCGAGGGCGATGTCCATCGTATCGCCGGAGGGATCCTGATAGACCGCCACAAGATCGGGCACACCGTGGCCCTCGACATACTCGCTGCGCACCGTGTGACCGGGGCCCTTGGGCGCGATCATGAACACGTTGACGTTTGCGGGAGGAACGATCTGCTTGAAGTGGATGTTGAAGCCGTGCGCGAACGCAAGGTATTTGCCCTCCTTGAGGTTGGGAGCGACGCTCTCGCGGTAGATGTCTGCCATGCGCTCATCGGGCGTGAGCATCATGATGATATCCGCACGCTTTGCGGCCTCTGCAACGGGATAGACCTCGAAGCCCGCCTCGATCGCCTTGGGATAGCTCTTGCCGCCCTCTCTCAGGCCGATGATGACGTGCACGCCGCTGTCTTTCAAATTAAGCGCGTGTGCATGACCCTGGCTGCCGTAGCCGATGATGGCGATGGTCTTGCCGCTGAGTCTTTGAAGATCGCAGTCTGCTTCGTGGAAGATCCTGGGCGTCTCCGTCTCGGGATCATATATCTTGTGTGCCATAATTTACCTCCGAAACTTGCTTTTTGCGTATATTATACGCCCTCCGCCGCCATTCGTCAAGCAAACGGCGAATAATTTGCGCCTTTTTGTTGCATTTTTTACACAGCTGCTTTATAATATTCTCCGAGAAATCAGACAGACAGGGACCACCTATGAACGATCAGTCAAGCTATTTGGAACTCACCGTACTTTCGGGGATCTTGAAAGATCCCGTCCTCGCCGCCTACCGCGCCTACCGCAACGGCGACCTCTCCTTCCGCGCTCAATTTCTGCACGAACTCTTCGAGCACCGCGCGGAAAACAATTTTGCGGAATATGTGAAAGAGCTCGTCATCCACGACGAAAATGCTTTCTCCCGCGCCTGCGCGGCGGGCGGGAACATCTCGCCCTATCTCAAGCGCGCCTACATCTGCGACCTTGCGGAGATCGGGCGTGCCCTTGAATTTTCCACGCCCGACTTCAATATGGGCAAGCCCTCCGCCCCCCTCATGAGCTGGGACGAAAAGGCCGCCAACCTCCTCTATTCCTTCTATCAGAGCTCGGGCTACGGTCAATTCATCTCGACGGCGGAATTTTGCTGGACGGCGGAGGATGAGCTCGTCCCCGTGCGCTCCCCCTCCGCGATCTCTCTTTCCGACCTCAAAGGCTATGAGCATGAAAAGGCACAGGTCTACGATAACCTTGAAAACTTCGTGCGCGGGCTCCCCTTCTCGGATATGCTCCTCTACGGCGACCGCGGCACGGGCAAGTCCTCCACCATCCATGCGATGGTGAAGAACTTCTTCCCGCAGAAGCTCCGCCTCGTGGAGATCGCCAAGGAGAACGTCGGGCATCTTCCCAAACTCAAATCTTATCTCGCTGCCGTGCCCCTGCGCTTTATCGTCTTCATCGACGACTTTTCTTTGAGCGAGCACGACGACCGCATCTCCTCCTTAAAGACCGCTCTTCAAGGCAGCGCCGAGGGCCATGCCGACAACGTGATGATCGCAGCGACCTCCAACCGCCGCCACATCGTCGAAGAGAGCGTATCCGCCCGCGAGAACAGTATGCACCGCGAGGAGAACGAGCAGGAACTTCTCTCCCTTTCCGACCGCTTCGGCATCACCGTGCTCTTTTCCGCCACCAACAAGGAGGAATACCTCAAGATCGTGCGCGCGCTCGCCGCGGAGGAGGGCGTTCTCATCTCGGGGGATGCGCTGGATGCCGTTGCCGAACGCTGGGCGCTCGTCCGCGGAGGCCGTTCCCCCCGCCGCGCACGCCAGCTCGTCGACTATATCATCGCCCGCGAGAAGAAGGAAAAGCCCATCGAAATATAACGCTGCAAAAAATATAGCGGCTGAAAACGTACGCCCCCTCGGCAGGCTGCCGGGAGGGCGTTTTTTATTGCAGGATGCTCCGTGCGACGGCGTCGATGTCACCCGCGCCGAGCACGAGGATGAGATCGCGGGGCCCTATAAGATGCAGGAGCACCCGCCTCAGCTGCTCTTTTGTCTGCACATAGACGGCTTCGGGAAGGCGAGCCGCCAGCATGACGGCGCTGCCCGCAAGCCCGAAGCGTTCCCGCGCCGCATAGGTACGGTAGATGACGGGGTTCTCCGCCCCTTTCAGCACTTCCACGAAATCTTCCATCAGATCGCGCGTGCGGGTGTAGGTGTGCGGCTGAAAGACGACGTGCACCGTGCCCTCCGTGAGCGCCTCTGCCGTCTTGAGGGCGGCGGCGATCTCCCGCGGGTGATGGGCGTAGTCGGAGATGACGGGAACGCCGCGGAAGGTGCCGATGCGCTCGAAACGGCGCTTTACGCCGCGGAAGGAGGCAAGGCCGTCGGCGATGCTCTGCGGCGAAATGCCCAAGAGACGGGCGGCGGCAAAGGCGGCAAGGGCGTTATAGACGTGCACTTTCCCCACGGCGGCAAGGCGCACGCGCACGAGCGGCACGCCCCGCTCCGTCACCGTGAAGGACGGGCGCTCCCCACAGCTTTGAAGCCCCTCGGCGCGGATATCGCCCGAGAGAAGCCCGTAGGAGAGCGCGTGCGGGACAGAGCGCGCCCGCATATCGTCGGCATTGACGATCACCCGCTCTGCCCGCTGCGCGAAGGCACGGTAGGCATCAAAGAGCACCTTTTCCGAGGGATAGCAGTCGGTGTGGTCGCGCTCGATATTGAGGATGACGGCAATGCTGCTTTTGAGCGCAAGAAAGCTGCGCTGAAACTCGCACGCCTCCGTCACAAAGACCTCATCCCCGTCCGCAAAATAGTTGGAAAGGTCAAGATCCTCGCCGCCGATATGGCAGGCAAAGGGCACCCTTCCGCACAGGACGCGCGAGAGCATGGCGGTCGCTGTCGTCTTGCCGTGGCAGCCCGCGACGGAGACCGTCCGCGCAAACTGCGCGGCGATAAGCCCGAGCAGTTCTGCACGCGGCAGCAGGCGTTTTCCCGCCCTCTTTGCCGCTGCGATCTGCGGATGCGTCTCCTCCACGGCTCCCGTATAGACGACGGTGTCTTCCGAAACAGCTTCCTCCGCGCCGATGTGTACATGGATGCCCGCCCGCCGCACTTTCAGCGTGAACGCACCCTCGGCGGCGTCGCTCCCGCGCACGGGAATGCCGTGCTCTTTGAGAAGGCAGGCCAAAGCACTCATGCTCACCCCGCCGATGCCCACAAAATACACCCCGCCCGCGAACAGTTCGGAAAACATACCCCATCTTATGCGGAAGCCGCCCTCAATGGTGCAAGAGGCGAAGGGCGCGCCCGTTCACAAGACGGCATGAAAAAACACGGCTTTTCCGCCGTGTTTCTCCGCAGTAGAAATTCAATTTTTCTTGAAAATGCCGCCGCGTCTGTTTAGGAAAGGGGCAGGACGTTGACCGCACGGAGCTTGCCGCTGTCCTTGGGATCGGGTTCCGTCTCAAACGAGACTTTCTGCCCTTCCTTCAGGGTACGGAAGCCCTCCGTCTGGATGGCGGAGAAGTGGACGAAGATGTCGTCCCCTCCCTCGTCATTGGAAATGAACCCATAACCTTTCCCGTCGTTGAACCATTTTACAGTTCCGTTCACAAAAATACCTCCTGTGGCGCCGCCGTGAAAAAACCTTTTCTGCGTCGCGCTGACGATCACGCTTCGTGTTCGATCAGGAATCAACCTTAAGTGCCGTTTCTTATTATATCAATTTACTGTTTGAATGTCAATAGGCTAACAGAAATTTTTTTAATTCTGCAAGTACTTTTTGATGAGCTCGCTCTGATTGCGCGTATATTCGGCAAGTTCGTCGGGCGAAAGCTGCTTATAGGCGAGCATGGCAAGATAATACATCTGCAAAGCGGAGAGCTTCTGCGCCTCCTCGCCCGCACCTTTGAGTGCCTGCACCGCCGCGCTGTTGAGATTGACGACGAGCGTCACGTCCGCCGCGCTCTCCCCCATCATGTAGAACGAATTCATCTCGGACATCCTGCGCATGAATTCGGAGACATTGACGACGGCGGGCACGTCGGCATCCTTGAGCCGCTCCGTCGTCACTTTGACGTGCTTGCCCTCAAGCGCCTTTTCAAAGATGCCCTGAATTTCTTTGGCCTCGTCGGCATTCTCCTCGCCCGCCTCTTTGAGCGCGCCCGCAATGTCGGCATCGATGCGCAAAAAGCGCACGCGGGTGGGGTTTTTGTACTCGATGTAGCTGATAAAATGAGGATCGATGTAGGTATCGCAGACGATGGCGTTGAGGCCGGCGTCCTTGAACATCTTGATGTACTGCGCCTGCTTCTTTTCATCGGAGACGTAGTAGACCGCCTGCGGTTCCTTGCCGTTTTTGGCGTCCTCTTCGGAGACTTCCTCCCCGAACATCGACTTGAGGGGCACATACTTGCCGTCAAGGTCTTTATAGATGACGATATCTTTGACCTGCTCGTAAAACCTGTCGTCCTTGACGCAGCCGAACTTGATGAAGTTGGCGATGTCGCTCCAGCAGTTCTCGTAGCGCTCCTTGTCGTCGCGGTAGAGCTCCTTGAGCTTATCCGCCACCTTCTTGGTGATGTGCCTTGCGATCTTCTGCACCTCAGCGTCATTTTGCAGGAAGGAACGCGAGACGTTGAGCGGGATATCGGGGCAGTCGATGACGCCGTTCAAAAGCATCAGGTACTCGGGGATGACTTCCTTGATGTTATCGGCGATATACACCTGGTTGCAGTACAGCTTGACCTGCCCGCGCTCGAGCGTCACCTGCTTGCGCACCTTCGGGAAATAGAGGATGCCCTTCAGGCGGAAGGGATATTCCATGTTGAGGTGGATCCAGAAGAGCGGCTCGTTGAAGTCGGCAAATGTATGGCGATAAAAGTCCTTATACTCCTCCTCCGTGCAGTCCTTGGGCTGCTTCAGATAGAGCGGCTCCGTCGTATTGACGGGCGTATTCTTCTTCGGCTCCTCCCCCTCTTTGAGATCTTTATTGAGCTCCTCCTCCGGTTTCGGGTCGAGGTAGATCTCATAGGGCATGAAGGAGCAGTACTTATTGAGGAGCTTTCTCACTTCGCTCTCTCTTGCAAACTCCTTCTCCCCCTCGGCAAGGTGCATGACGATCTTGGTGCCGCGCGTCTCTTTATCGCACTCGCCGATGGTATAGGTGCTGTTGCCGTCCGACTGCCAATGCACGCCCTTGCTGCCTTCGCGGTAGGACTTCGTAAAGATCTCGATGTCGTCCGAGACCATATAGGCGGAATAAAAGCCGAGGCCGAAGTGACCGATGATGCCCTCTCCGCCCGCTTTTTCGTACTTTTCGAGGAAGTCGGCAGCGCCCGAAAAGGCGATCTGCGTGATGTATTTTTCCACTTCCTCCTCGGTCATGCCGATGCCGTTGTCCTCGACGGTGAGCGTGCCTGCCTTGTCGTCCGTGGTGACGACGATCTTGTAGCTTTCATCCTCGGTTGCCTCGCCGAGGGTGACGAGCTTTTTATATTTCGTGATGGCGTCCGATGCGTTGGAGACGATCTCCCTTAAAAAGATGTCCTTATCCGAATACAGCCACTTTTTGATGATGGGCATCATGTTTTCGCTGGCGATCTTGATATTGCCCTGTCTTTCCATAACCGATGTTCTCCTTGCTCCTGCCGCGCATTAAAAAGCGCGGAGCTTTCAAATTTGTCAACGTATTTATAAACACAAAAAGCCCGCATTCAAACGGGCTTTGGAGAATGTGATGCAAATATTTTTTCGCTGCCTCAATCATGCGCCGAGATCGTCGGGCAGGACGTCGTTGCGCACGATGTCCTCGTAGGTCTGCGGTTTAATGATGTAACGCGCCTTTCCGTCCTTGACGAGCACGGCGGGCGGCACCGCGTTGCGGTTATAGTTGCTTGCCATCGAATAGTTGTAGGCGCCCGTCGAGAGCACGGCGATAAGATCGCCCTCTTTTGCTTTGGGGAGATTGAAATCGATGCCGATGAGATCACCGCTCTCGCAGCACTTGCCCGCGATGGCGACGCGCTCGGTCGGCTGTTCCGCCGCACGGTTACAAAGGAGCGCCGTGTATTTGGACTGATAGAGGCAGTATCTGGGGTTGTCGAACATACCGCCGTCCACCGCAAGATATTTGCGGATGCCTGGGATCTCCTTGATGGCTCCCACGGTATAGAGGGTGATGCCCGCCTCCCCCACGATGGAGCGGCCGGGCTCGATGAGGAGGAAGGGAGGACGCAGCCCGCGCGCCGCGCATTCACCCTTCACCGCCCCGATGAGCGCCGAAAGATAGCCTTTATACCCTTCCACGGGGAGCTTGGCGTCCTCGTCCGTGTACCAGATGCCGAAGCCGCCGCCCAGATTGAGGGTGTCTGCCTCAAAACCCGTCTCTTTCTTGACGTTCTCGATGAAAGCGCACATCTTCTCGGCGGCGAGAACGAAGGACTGCTTTTCAAAGATCTGCGAGCCGATGTGGCAGTGGAACCCGCGCAGGCGCAGATGCTTTTTGGCAAGGACGTGACGGGTCATGGCGAGCGCCGCGCCGTCGGCGGCGGAGAAACCGAACTTGCTGTCGGGCGTCGCCGTCTGCACATAGGCGTGCGTGTGCGCCTCCACGCCGGGATTGACGCGGATAAGGACGTCCTGCACCATCCCGCGCTCCTGTGCCTCCCCGTCGAGCGCGTCCGCCTCCGTATAGGCATCGACGATGATGCCGCCGATGCGGGCATCCAGCGCCTCCGCGCGCTCATGCGGCAGCTTATTGTTGCCGTGCAGATAAATTTTATCGGCGGGGAAGCCTGCGGAGAGCGCCGTATAGAGCTCGCCGCCCGAAACGACATCCACGCCGATGCCCTCCTGTTTTGCGATCGCATACATCGCCTTGCAGGAAAAGGCCTTGCTGGCATACAGCACGAGGCCGCGGCCCTCATATTCTTCGTTGATGGTATCCTGATAGAGGCGCATCATCCGGCGGATATATGCCTCATCAAAGACGTAGAGCGGCGTGCCGAACTCCTTTGCAAGATCGCAGCAGTCCGCACCGCCGACCATAAGGTGCCCCGCCTGGTTGACGTATAAAGTATCTCTCGTGTTCATTCTTCTTCCTTCCTTTGTTCTTTGCGGAGATTATAGCACGAAAAACGGCGTTCCGTCAAGGAAAACCCGCAGGTGTTTCCCGCGGGCTTTCTCTCACTTTTTCTGCAATTTTGAGCATGTCATCGATATTATGCCTGACATAGTACTCTGCAAAATACTCAATTCCAATATTTCGCTCCCTCCCGGAAGGCCTCTCCGTAGGAAAAAGGCGCCGCATCCTGCAAACTTAAAAGCGCGCAGCGGTCGATCTCCACGCCGTCCTTCATAAGAACGATCTCCCCCACGATATCGCCCTTTTGAACGGGCGCGCGCAGGGAGACGGGCAAAACAGGCTCACAGCGCACTTCCGCTCTCTTGTCCTTTGGCACAAAGACGCCGAGAGAGCGTTCGGGCGTGACCGCCGCCTCCTTCACAGAGCTCCCTTTGACCGCGACGAGTTCTCCAAACGGCTCCCCCGCCGCCGCTGCGACGCGCCTTTCATAGCCCGCGAACGTCTCGTTCATGAGGCGGGAAACCGTCTCAAAGCGCCCATCCGAGCTCTTGGCGCCGATGACGACGCAGATAAGGCGCGTATCACCCCGCTTGGCCGTCGCCGCAAGGCAGAAGCCCGCCTCCTGCGTATAGCCCGTCTTGCCGCCGTCGCACCCGTCGAGCCCGCGCAACAGTTTATTGGTGTTGGTCATCGTCGTCACGCGGCCGTCGGGGTGATGAAAATCTTCGAGGCGCACGCCCGCATAGGCATAGAACTGTTCGTGCTTCAAAAGCTCGCGCAGCATGAGGGCGACGTCCCTCGCACAGGAGTACTGAGGCTCGCGCGGAAGGCCGGTGCAGTTGGCAAAGAGGGTATCGCCCGCCCCCAGCTCGCGGGCGCGTTCGTTCATGCGCGCCACGAAAGCTTCCTCGCTGCCCGCTAAACGTTCGGAGACCGCCACGCAGGAATCATTGGCGGAGCACACCACAATGCTCTTCAACAGCTCGCCCGCAGGATAGGAGAGCCCCGCATCCAGAAACACCTGCGAGCCGCCCATGCCCGCCCCACGTTCGCTCACCGCGATCTCCTCCGTGAGGGTGAGTTCCCCCGCTTCCACCGCCTCAAAGGCGAGGAGCAGCGTCATCACCTTGCACATACTTGCAATGGGCAGATGCGTCCTCTCGTTCTGCGCGGTGACCACGGTCCCGCTCTCCGCCTCGCACACATAGGCGGCCTTGACATCCTCTTGCGGGGAGGCCGCGTTCCCCAAGCAGACGAACAGCGTCAAAAGGAGCGCCGCCGCGATCGATATTGTTTTCTTCATGCCGTTAGCTTGTGAAGAGAGCCGCAAATTATACCCTATCCGCGCTCACGCGCGCCTGCCATCATGCGCTCGATGGAGATGCCGTACCCCCGCGTGGGATCGTTCAAAAAGACGTGCGTCACCGCACCGATGAGCTTGCCGTTCTGAACGATGGGACTGCCGCTCATCCCCTGCACGATGCCTCCCGTCGCCGCAATGAGCGCTTCGTCCGTCACCTTGATGACGAAATTTTTATTTTCCCGATCGTTCGCATCCACTTTGGCAATGGCGATCTCATAGGGCTTGGGCTCGGACCCGTCCACCGTCGAATAGATCACCGCCTTGCCGATCGTCGCCTCCGAAATGCAGGCGAGCTCCGCCGTCTCGCATTCCGAAAGATCGTACCCCCCTTCAAAGGTACCGAAAAGCCCCGTGCCGCAGAAGAGCTCGGCGCGGGCGATCGCCTTGTCGCCGAGAAAGAGCCCCTTGAGCTCCCCCGCCTTGCCGCGCATCCCCTTGTTGACGCCGATGATGCTGCAAGAAAACACTTTCGCCTTCGAAACGTCGGGGAGCCGCCCCTCGCTCACGCTATGCCCGAGCGCCCCGAAGCGGAGACTGCCCTTTTCAATGTAGGTGATCGTGCCGATGCCCGAGAGCATATCGCGGATGAGCACGCCGATCTTCCACTTTCCCGTCTTCTTGTCCTTTGCGGGCAGTACGGAAAGTTCCATACGCTGCCCGCCGCGGAGAAGGACGAGCGTCATCTTCTTCCCCCCGCTGCGCGCCAAAGCCGCGGAGAGATCATCCATGCTGCCGACGGCAATGCCGTCCGCCGCGCAGATGAGATCGCCCGCTTTAAGCCCCGCCTCCTCCGCAGGCCGCCGCACCCCGTCCTCACCCGAAACCGAACTCAGCTCTACGATCTCCGCTCCGCCTGCGGGCAGGGAAAATCCCGCTGCCATGCCCCCGATATAGTATTCAGCCGCCGCGTCTGCCCGCATGGGATGCCCCGCCGACGCCATTATCATAAGCGCCGCTGCGCACACCCCCAGCGCGCTCCGCCACGGATATTTCTCAAAAAAATTTAGCCTGCGCACAAGTCCTCCCCGAGGATTGATCCTCCCATGAGGTTACTTTGCGCAGGCCGTTGCCGTAATATTCTTTTCCCTATGCGTTTTCCCGTTTATAGACCCGGGCATTTTCAAGAAGCTCGTCGGCATGCATGAGCGCAGAGCCGCCCGGCTCGCCGCCCAAAAGCCGCACGAGCTCCTCCCGCCGTTCCCCCTCTTCGAGGGCACGGATGCGCGAATACGTCCTGCCGCCCTCCTCTCTCTTTTCGATGAGGAACTCCCGGTCGGCAAAGGCCGCGATCTGCGCGAGATGCGAGACGGCAATGATCTGCGTGTTCTTGGCGATGGAGCAGAACTTTTCCGCCACCACGCGCGCCGTCTTGCCGCCGATGCCCGCGTCGATCTCGTCGAAGATGTAGGTACCGATGGTGCCGAGGGAGGAGAGCTGCGCCTTGACCGCCAGCATGAAGCGGCTCATCTCGCCGCCGCTGATGATCTTGCCCAGCTCCTTAACGGGCTCGCCCGCATTGGCGGAAAAGAGAAAGCGCACGCGGTCCAGCCCCTCCGCATTGGCGCGGGGAAGATCCTCCTCCGTATAGGGGTCGAAAGCAACTTCAAAGCGGGCGGAGGGGATATTGAGCGTTTTAAGCTCCTCCGTGACGCGCCTCGTAAAGCCGTCCGCCCCCTCTTTGCGCTTCTTCGTGAGCGCCGTACACGCCGAATAGAGCGCTTTTGCATTGCTCTCCAGAAGGCCTTTGAGCTTTTCGCACTCCTCGGCGCTGTTTTCGAGCAAAGTAAGCTCCTCTTGGGCGCGGGCGAGAAAGGCGAGCGCCTCTTTGACCGAGCCGCCGTACTTCTTTTTGAGCGACTTTATCTCGTCGAGGCGGTTTTCCACGCGCTCCGCCTCCCGCTCGTCCATATCGAGCTCCTCGGCAAGCGATGCGGCCGTCTCGCCGATGTCCTCAAGCTCTGCGAGCACATTTTCGAGGCGTTCGGAAAGGGCGTCATAGTCGCCGTACTTTATGACGGAGAGCAGCCCGCGATGGGCGGTATTGACGGCATCCGCCGCGCCGCCGTCCGAGAGCAGAGCGTCGCGCACCGTCTTGAGCCCGCCCAAAATTTTCTCGGCGTTCTGGAATTTGGTGCGGAGCGCGGTGAGCTCCTCCTCTTCCCCCTCCTTGAGGGCGGCCGTCTGCAGCTCGTCGATCTGAAAGCGCAGGATATCGGCGCGCCGCTCGCGCTCTCCTTCATCGCCGCCGAGGGAGGCAAGTTTCTTCTCCAGCGCGCGCCGCTCTTTCAGGAGGGAAGCAACCGCTTCCCGCTCCTGCTGCGTGCCCGCGATCTGATCGAGAAGGCGCAGCTGGTTGGCCTCTTTCAATAAAAAGAAATGCTCGCTCTGCCCGTGGACGTCCACGAGCTGCGAGGTGAGCCTTCTCAGCAAAGTCGCCGTCACGGGGCAGCCGTTGATCTTGAGCGAGCCCCTGCCGTCAACATTGAGGCGGCGGACGATGAGGAGGGTATCACTCTCCTCCAGATCGAGCTCCTCGAAGACGGGACGCAGAAGGACAGGATCGCAGGTAAACTCCGCCCGCACCGAGCACTCGCTCTGCCCCGAGCGGATCATGCCCTTATCGGCCTTGGCGCCGAGAACGAAGTCGATGCTGTCGAGGATGACCGACTTGCCCGCGCCCGTCTCGCCCGAAAGCACGTTGAGCCCCTCCGCAAAGGCGATCTCCGCCTCGTCGACAAGGGCAATATTTTTGAGATAGAGCGTCTTTAACATCGTTCAGTTCCCCGCGAGCCGCTCCAGCCTGCCGCGCACCGCCTCGGCATCCTCCGCCGTGCGACAGAGAGAAAAGACGGTGTCGTCGCCCGCGATGCTGCCCACGATCTCCTGATATTTGAGCATATCGATGATGACGCCCGCATTGGCGCCGTTGCCGTTGAGCGTCTTGGTGACGACGATGTTGCCCACCGCCTGGATGCTCTCGATACAGGCCTGAAAGAGAGAGCGCATCTTATCGGAGAGTTCCTCCTCCCCCTTGCCGATGGCGGCATAGCGGTAACGCTTCTTGGTGCCCGCCACCTTGAAGAGGCGCAGCTCCCTGACATCGCGCGAGACGGTCGCCTGCGTGACGGCAAAGTTGGCATCGGCAAGCTCCTTGCACAGCTCCTCCTGCGTTTCGATCTCCTTCTCCTCGATGAGCTCCAAAATTTTGTTGTGTCTGGCGTTTCGCAGCATTTTCCCCCTCCTTTATCCGTTGATGATCTCGGTCAAGCGGCGGAAAGTATCCCCTTCGTCCTTGACCCAAAATGTGGCGACGCGGGCGGAGCGCCTGACGATGAGCTCGTCCTCCCGTTCCAGCTCGCCCAAAAAGACGCCGTCGCCATACAAAAGCAGCCCTCCGCCGTGGCCTTCCGCCGTAAAACGCAGCGTACTGCCGTCCGAACAGACGATGGGACGGCTGCGGAGCGAAAAGGCGCAGATGGGCGTCAGCTCAAAGGTGCGGCAGTCGGGCGACATCACGCTGCCCCCCGCCGAAAGTGAATAGGCAGTCGAGCCCGTCGGCGTGGAGAGGATGAGCCCGTCCGCCGAAAACACGCCCGCCTCCTTCCCGTCGATGCGCACGCAGATCTTGACGAGGCGGCTGTCCGCCTCGGGCGAAACGGGCCGCGACAAGACGAGTTCGTTGAGGCAATGCGTGCTCTTGCCGCGAAAGATGACTTCGAGCATGGTGCGCTTTAACACGGCGTGCTCCCCCGAGAGGATGAAGTCCACCGCCGCATCCAGCTCTCCCCGCTTAAATTCCGTTAAAAAACCAAGCGTGCCGTAATTGACGGCAACGATGGGGATATCGTAGAGAGAGGCGGGCTTGCTCGCGCGCAGCACGGTGCCGTCACCGCCCAAAATGAGCAGGCAGTCGACATCCTTGATCTCCTCGGGCGAGGAAAAGAGCACGCACTCCCCGCCCCCGCGCGCAAAGCGCTCGGCAACGGCAGGGAAGGAGCCCTCGCTCACGCGATCCCGATTGTATAAAATACCGATCTTCATTTCCCCGATATTATACAGGAAAAAACTTATAATTGCAAGGGGTTACGGGAAATTTGCCAATGTTTTTACATTTTTTACGCATTTTTGACAGCCTGCAGAAAATGAGACGCATAAAGGCCGTCCCTATTCGGCTCTCAAAAAAGAAAAAGCGCCCTCACACGAGGCGCGCGGCTTGAGCTAAGAACCGATATTTGGGGATGGCCTCGCCCTCCTTTTCGAGGAAGACGACGTATTCCACATTTTTTTGCGGGCGGACAGGCGCATTGACGATGCCGCGCGGCATGAGTGCGAGCGCCTGCGCGGTATCATAAAACGCATCGAGGAGCGCCGCATGGTGGGAAACGGGCAGGATGCCGCGCTTGGAAAGCCCCCTGCCGCCGCACTCGAACTGCGGCTTGAAGAGGACGAACGCTTTCCCGTGCGCGGGCAAAATATCGCGGACGGCGGGCAGGACGAGCTCCAACGAGATAAAGCTGAGGTCGGAGACAACGCCGTCCACCGGGAAGGGAAGCATCTCTTTTTTGAGATAGCGCGCATTGGTGCCGTCCATCACGGCAATGCGTGGATCGGCCGCAAGCGAGGGGGCGAGCTGGCTCTCCCCTACATCCACACAGACGACCGCCCTTGCGCCGCGCTGCAAAAGGCAGTCGGTGAAGCCGCCCGTGCTGGCACCGAGATCGCAGTATCTCTTACCCGAAACGTCCTCCTCGAAAGCGTCCAGCCCGCGTGCAAGTTTATAGCCGCCGTTACTGACGAACTGCTCTTTGGGCGCGGGAAAGGTAAAGACATCGTCATCTTTCACCTCGTCATCGGGAGAGAGCGGCCTCCCCGAACGCAGCACGAGCCCCTTTTTGAGCGCCTCAGCCGCTTTGGTGCGCGAGCCGAAGCGCTCTGCAAAATACTTATCGGCGCGCATAATGCTCCCTGATGCAGGCGAGGACGGCGTCCTCATCGAGGCCGTACTCCCGCATGAGATCGCCCACCGCACCGTGCGGAATGAAAGCATCGGGATAGCCGAAGGAGAAGATCTTTTTCCCGCTGCTGCGGTAAAAACGGGAGACGGCATCTCCCAGCCCGCCGATGAGGACGTTGTCCTCCAACGTGATGACGGTATGCGCCCCGATCGCCGAAAGCAGACCTTCGTCGAGCGGTTTCAAAAAACGTGCATTGATGAGCGTCGCATCCAAGCCCTCGCGCCGCGCGCGCCAAAGGACGCGGCGGGCGATATGCAGGCATCGCTCCCCTGCCGCAAGCAGTACTATGTCTGACATAGTACTATGTAAAACTTCAAATTTCCCCATTTCGAGGCTGCTTTCAGGCTGTTCCGCCCCTTCCGTGCTCTCTCTCGGGTAACGGATAGCGAGCGGGCCGTCCATATGGATGCTCATGCGCAGCATGGCGCGAAATTCAGCGATATCCTTGGGGATGGCGATGGTAAGGTTGGGGATGAGAGAAAGATAGGAAAGATCGAACACTCCCTGATGCGTCTCCCCGTCTCTCCCCGTTATGCCCGCGCGGTCGATGCAGAAGACGACGGGCAGAGCCTGCGCGCAGACGTCATGAATGATCTCATCATAGGCGCGCTGCAAAAAGGTGGAATAGATGGCGTAATACGGCCGCATCCCCGCCGCCGCCAGCGACGCACAGAGGATGGAGGCGTGCTCCTCGCAGATGCCCACATCGAAGGCGCGCCCCGGGAATTTTTCAAAGAAGCCGCGAAGGCCCAAGCTGTCCGTCATGGCAGCCGTCACGGCGATGACGCGCTTGTCCTTTTCCGCCAGACGCGCGAGCTCCTCGCCGAGGGCCGCGGAGTATTCCGTTCCGCCGCCGCTGCCCACGCCGTGCGTTTCGGTGGGCGCATTCTCGCAGAAGGCGTGCCCGAAGCCCTTGCGCGTATGGACGTGGAGCAATACGCTCCCCTCTTTGAGGGCGGCTTTCGCCTGTTCCAAAGAAGCAAGGAGCTCGCCCATGTCGTGCCCGTTGACGACGCCCATATACCGAAGGCCGAAGTGCTCAAAGAGGCGCACATCCTCTGCGGGGATGGCATCCGCGCGGCCGCTAAGCTCACAGCAGGAGCCGCGAAGTTCCTCTCCTCCGCATCCCTCTCCCGCCGAGCGCATCTCTTTGAGAACGGCCGCCATGCTCCCCACCGTCTCCGAGATGGACATCCCGTTGTCGTTGAGCACGATGAGGACGTTGGTCTTTAATATCTTTAAGCTGTTGAGCGCCTCATAGATGAGGCCGTTGTTGAAGGAGCCGTCGCCGACAAGAGCGATGACCGCATGATCCTCCCCTTTGAGATCGCGCGCCTTGGCAAAACCGAGCGCCGCCGAAATGGCCGTGCCCGCATGGCCCGTGCCGTAGCAGTCGTACTCGCTCTCGCCGCGCTTGGGGAAGCCCGAGAGCCCTCCTTCCTGCCGAAGGGTGCGAAAGGCTCCCACCCTGCCCGAGAGCAGTTTGTGCGCATAGCACTGATGCCCGACGTCGAAGACGATCTTATCGCGCGGGAAATCAAAGACACGGTGCAGGGCAACGGTGAGCTCCACCGCTCCCAGATTGGAAGAAAGGTGCCCGCCGCAGACGGAGACAGCCGAAAGGATCTCCTCCCTGATCTCCCCGCAAATGTCCTTTAATTGAGAAGGGGAAGCACGCTTGAGCTCCCCGCTTACGATCTCTCTCATATCCTTGCAGCCCTTATATCAGCGATCCCTCTCACGGACGTAGGTGACGAGCTCCGCAAAGAACTTCGTCTCCCCTTCCACATAGGTCAAGCTCTCGCGGCAGCGCCGAGCAAGCTCGTCCGCGCGCCGCTCCGCTTCCGCAAGCCCATAGATGCGCACGCAGGTGAGCTTGTTTTCCTCCTCGTCCTTGCCCAAAGTCTTGCCCATCTTAACGCTCTCCCCCTTGACGTCGAGGATGTCGTCCGTCATCTGGAAGAGCACGCCGAGAGCGGTGCCGAATTCCTTCATCGGCGCCTCATCTTTGCCCGCAATGGCGGATGCCATCATGAGAGGCGCGCGGATGAGCTGCGCCGTCTTATTCTCATAGATAAAGGCAAGCTCTCCTTCGCCCGCAGCGCGGTCGTTTTCGCAGGCAAGGTCCATGAACTGCCCCGCGACCATGCCCTCCGCGCCTGCCGCCCGTGACAAAATTTCCCCGGCGCGGCGGTGCGGCTCATCCTTTGCCGCTGTCATAGCGAGCGTGAACGCCTCGCTCAACAGCGCATCTCCCGCCAAAATGGCGTTGCCCTCGCCAAACTTCTTGTGATTGGAGGGCTTGCCGCGCCGCAGATCGTCGTTATCCATGGCAGGAAGATCGTCGTGGATGAGGGAGTAGGTGTGGATGCACTCGAGCGCCAGCGCGAGCTCCCGCTCCTCCCCCCAACGGCAGCCGAAGGCATCGAGCGCCGCAAAGAAGAGCACGGGCCTTATGCGCTTTCCGCCCGCGAGCAGGGAATAGCGCATCCCCTCCGCAAGCCCAAGAGGGCTGCCCATCCCCGCGCAGTAATTTGCAAGGATGCGTTCAAAGGCCGCAAGATAGGTATCGTATTTGGCGGGAAGCGCGCTCATTCTGCCGCCCGCTCCGCACGTTCCATCGCCCGTTCCGCCGCATCGCAGGTATTTTTGAGCAGCATGGCGATGGTCATCGGCCCCACGCCGCCCGGCACGGGGGTGATGGCGGAAGCCTTCTCCTTAACGTTTTCAAAGTCCACGTCACCGCAGAGCTTGCCGTTCTCGTCGCGGTCCATGCCCACGTCGATGACGACGGCGCCCTCTTTTATCATGTCTGCCGTGATAAATTTGGGCTTACCGATGGCCGCGACCAAAATATCTGCACGGCGGCATTCCGCGGCAAGGTCCTGCGTCTTGCTGTGACAGATAGTGACCGTCGCGTCGGCGTTCAAAAGGAGCAGCGCCATCGGCCGCCCCACGATATTGCTGCGCCCCACCACGACGGCGCGCTTGCCGGCGGCGGAAATGCCGCTGCGGGAGAGCATCTCCATCACCCCAAGCGGCGTGCAGGCGACCGTGCCCTCCTCTTTGAGGGCAAGCCTGCCGATGTTTTCCGCCAAAAATCCGTCCACATCCTTAGAGGACGGAATGAGAGATAAGAGCCGCTTTTCATCGAGCCCCTTCGGGAGGGGCAGCTGCACCAAAATGCCGTGGATGTTCTCGTCCTCGGCAAGCGCCAGAACGAGCTCCTCCGCCTGTTTTTGCGTGGTCTCCTCGGGCAGATCGTGGCGGAAAGAGCGGATGCCCGCCTCCTCACACGCCTTCACTTTGTTGCGCACATATACCTGCGAGGCAGGATCGCTGCCGATGAGCACGACCGCCAGCCCGATCTTTTTGCCGTATTTTTCCTCAAAGGCCTGCGTCCGAAGTTTGAGTTCCGCACGGATCTCTGCCGCAATGGCCTTTCCGTCAATGAGTTTCATTGGTTGATGACTCCTCCCAACACGCCGTTGACAAACCCGGCGGAGTTTTCCGTCGAATACTTGCGCGCCAGCCCCGCCGCTTCACTCACCGAGACCACGGGCGGAACATCGTCCATGTATTTGATCTCTGCGAGCGCCAACAAAAGAATGGCTCTGTCGGCGGTATAGATGCGGTACTGCGCAAAGCGCTCGACCTTTTCGTCGAGCACAGCGATCAATTCTTCCCTATGTTCGTTCACGAGCCCGACCAACTTGTGGGCAAAGGCGCGCTCCTCTTCGTTCAATCCTTCCTTGTGATAGATGTTCGCCTCAAACCTGCCGTCGCAGTCGCCGCCGAACTCCCGCGCAAAGACGATCTTGAACGCCGCCTCTCTCGCTTGGCTTCTCATCTTTCTCCTCTGCAAAGGGAATTTCCCCGTCCGCACGGCGGACGGGGTCTCCCTCACGATCTTTCTTTTTCGTTTTGTTCCGCATTCTCGCCGATGGGCGGGACGGGAGGCGTCACTTCGGGAAAGACGACGCTCTGGATATGCACATCCACCTTGGCGATGCGGTACTTCGTCATCGATTCGACCATCTGTTTGACGGTCTGCTGGATGGCGAACGCAAGCTCGGGCACGCTGTAACCATAGTGGGCAATGACGGAGATATCCGCAAAGATGCCCTCCTTTTCAAAGTTGACTTTGATGCCCTTGCTCTTGGAAGGGACGAGCTCGATGCCCTCCGTCTCCTGCAGGCTGAGCGCGATGATGCCGCTCACGATGTCCGCATTGTAAGAGATGCGCCCCTTTTGTCCGTTGGGATTATACCTGATGCTTGCCATAATACGACCTCCTTGGAGGTATGATCTCTTTTTAGGTATTATAGCACATCTTTCCGTATTTTACCACTATCTTTCCGTATTTTTACGGCGATTTTTTTCAGCTTTCCGCATAAATGGGCATGATGACGATGTTTCCGTTGCGGACGCCCAGCTCATCTTCGATGATGGAGAAGATCTGCGTCACGTTTTCCGTCGAAAGTTCGCTCGAATTGACGAAGATGTTGATGTTCTCCGACTCGGCGCCGATGGCAACGACGGCATCGGTAAAGCCCAGGGTCTTGATCATCGTTTCGATGACAAGCTCCGTCTCCATCACCTCGACCATGCGCTGCTTTTGCTCGACGGCTTCCGCATACTCGGCGGAATCGGAGGCATATGCCGCAATGATGCTGTCGAGCTGTAAAAATTCCTCGCTGCGCGTCGTCACGCGCTCGGTGCGGAAGCTCGTGAAATAATCGCCCTGCGCCGCGCCATCGGCAGCCGCATCGGCGGGCGTGCCCGCGAGCACGAAGTTGAAGACGGCCGTCACGGCAAGCAGCAGCACGAGCGTGGACATGATCGCGATCTTTTTAGTGTTTGACATTTTCTATCTCCTTCAAAATGATTTCCAAAATTATGAAAGATACACCTGCACTCTTTCTTTGGGGAGCCCGAGGGCGGAGGAGGCGATATCGAGGATGCGAATGCGCGAGAGGATGCTGTCCTCCCCGCGGAAGACGACGATGCAGGAGACCGCTTCCCCCTCCTCCTCGACGACCATCACCGAGGCCTCCTCGATGCCTTCCACGCGCTCGAGCAGCGCCGAGATGCGCGCCTCCGCCTCCGTTTCGTCATAGGAGGCCGCCTCTCCGCTTCCGGCAAAGAACACCCGCCAGACGGCAAAGAGCAGCAACAGCGCCACGAGACAGAACAGCACGGCACGCATCGTTTTGTTTTCAAACAGCTTTTTGAAGTCTTTCATGAGAGGATCTCCGCCTCGCATCCGAATTTGTTTTCGAGTGCCGCCTCGATCTGCAACGATATATCTATATGCGCCTCCCCTGCGTATATTCCGAAGTCAGAGATACGGACGCTGACGCTTTTTGCCGAATAGCTGCCGTCTTCCCAAAGGTCGACCTCCGATTCCGCCGCAATGCCGTATTCCGCTTGCAGCCACTCCTCAAGGGCGAGCTCTTCCTCGCGTTCGGCGCGCTGCGTACAGGCGGAAAGAAAGGCGGCGTCTTCCGAAAATGAGGGCAGTTCCGCCGAAAACGCCGTGCCCCGCAAAAGAGAAATGACGGGCGATATGAGCAGGATGAGCGTGATAAGTTTTGCCATGCCGCGGATGAGCGGAGCAAGCCTGCCGTCCGGCAAGACAGCGGAAAGGACAGCGGAGAGCAAGACCGCCCCGGAGAGGGAGAGGATATACGCCTGCATCAGAGCACCCCCGAACTGCAAACAAGAAGGAGCAGCGTCAAAAAATAGAGAAAGGCAACAGAAAGAAGAGAGGCCGTGAAATAGCCAATATCGCCGGCAAGACGGGACAAAAGCGCGGGGATCTTGCCGCCGACGGGCTCCGTAGCTGCCGCCGAGATGCGCAGAAAGAGCTGCATCGCCCCGAGGAGCAACAGGGGCTTCAGGACGACCGCGGCAAGGAGCAGCACGGAAAAAGAGCCGAGCGCGTTCTTGATAAGGGCGCTGCCTGCAAGCACGAGATCGACGCTGCCCGAGAGAAACCCGCCGACGACGGGCACCGACCCCGAAACGACGTATTTGACAGTACGAAGGGAAATGCCGTCGTACTGTGCGGCAGCAATGCCCTGCACGGTGAGAAAGAGCCCGAAAAGCCCCAAAGAGAGCCCGATGAGCCAGCGGCAGATGCTCTTGAAAAAATCGCCGAGTTTTTCCGTGCGCACCTCGCTTGAAAGATCCCCCACAAAACCGAGAACGAGCACAGCCACCGAAACGGGCAGGACGACCGCCGTAAACAAATTCAATATACCACCGCTCAAAAAAGCAACAGCAGGTCGAAAGATCGCCGCAGAGACGTTGCCGCCGGACGCCGCCATCAGCGTGAGAAGAACGGGATAGACGAGCTCCATCTGCACGCCCAGCGCCTCTATGGCGGAAAGGCAGGAGGACAGCACCGCAAGCAGACAGGACAGCACGACCGCCCCCACCGCAAGATAGGCTATAAAGCCAATTATGTCTGACATAGTACTATGCAAAAAGCCGCTTTTCGCAGAGTTTAGAATGCCGCAGAGCAGGCTCGCCGCCAGAATGATGGCAAAAGCGGGTAAAAGTACGGAGATTTCATCCAAAAAAGTGTGCAGGACACTTTCCGCCAGAGAGCCGTAATCGAGGGAAAGATCGCCGTCGATGAGCGCTTTCAACCTGTCTTTGAGGGAAATACCATGAAATTCGCTCAGCGTATCGAGGTACGCCTGCAACTCGGCAAGATCAAGTTCGTCCAATAAATCGGAAATATTTTCTTGAAGTTCTTCCTCTGCACTCTGTTCAGCCTCTCCCATCTCCTCCGCCCCTGCGTGATAAATTTCTCCGCCCGCAAAGAGAAGTATCAAAGGTATGAAAAGTAAGAAAAGTAAGATACATTTTTTCATATTCATATGAGTCGGATAAGCGATGTGATGAGGTTAAACACGCTCTCTAAAATGGGGACTGCCAGCACGAGAACGATGATCTTGCCCGCAAAGATGAGTTTGTCCGCCAACGAATTTTGCCCGAAATCATTCAGGATCCCTGCGCTGAACTCGACGAGATAGCCGATACCGACCATCTTGAGAAGCGTTTTGATGAGGGCGGCGTCGATGCCCGTGCTATCTGCGAGCTCTCCGAAGAGGGAGAAGCTGTCCTTGACGATATCGAGAACAAAGAGCAACAGGATGATACATCCTGCCACGGTGATGGCAAAGGAGAGCTCCGGGCGAGTAGATTTCAAGAGGATCGCCGTGACCGCCGTCACAAAGGCGATGCCGATGAGCTGAAAGAGCTGCACTCAGCTCACCCCGAAGATCTCTTGGATCGCAGTAAAGAGATCCCCGATCATGGTGACGGCGACGGTGAGCACGATGACGAGCCCCACGATGGAGACGACGGTGGCGATGTCGTCGCGGTCAGATTTTTTCAGCACCTGGCAGACGACGGTGATGACGATGCCGATGGCTGCCAGCTTAAAAATGACGGAAATATCCATGTTCAGATGATGAGCACGACGAGCGCGAGCCCCGCCAAGAGGCCGAGTTTGAGATAGAGCTCCGTCCGTGCCTTTGCCTCCCGTTCACTTTGCAACTTCAACTCCTCAAGTCTCTTTGACTGTGCCGCATAAAACGCCGTCTGCGTATGCGCGTCTCCCCTGCCCAGCCGACGGAAGTAATTTTCACTGTCCGTCCGCTCCTCCGCGGCAAGGAAGGGAAGATCGAACGAAACCGTTCGCTCTTTACAAAATTTTTCCACCGCTTTGCCAAATTCGCCCTCATAAGTTTCCTCCTGCAAAAAGCGCATGAGCTGCCGCCTTTCATAGGAAAGTTCGGCAAGATAGCGCTCGTTGAAGCGGGAAAACTCTGCAAAATAGCGCTTCCGCACGCGGTATTTCCCCGCCAGGAAGTAGCCGAGAAAAGTCGTAAATGCGACGAGAAGCACCGCGACCAGGACTTTAATCAAGATCATTCCCCGCCTCATCCAATACGGCCTTTATCCGCCCCAGCCCCGATAGCAGCACATAGCGCGAAAAGAGCTTTTCCCGCACATCCTCATAGCGCGTGAGATGCGCCGAGGCGAACACCGCAACGCCGCCCGCGATCGCCCGCCGCACCGCTTCGAAGTCTTCTGGAAGGAGCTCGTCCGTGACGATAAGATCGGGCCGCATGGCGCGGATGCCCGCCGTAAATGCCGTCAGTTTCCCCGCAAAGCGAATAACATCGCTCGTCTCCCCCGTCTCCCCCGCCGAAAGCTCTCCCCGTTCATCACTGACGAGCACATTCGCCCGCAAGCGCTCGCAGGCGAGACGGGATAGATCGCGCAGGAGCGTCGTCTTCCCCCACCCCGGCGGCGATAAGAGGAGGAGGGAGCAGAGCCCGCCCGCAAGGCATCTTTTATAAATTTCCTCGGCGCAGCCTTTGACCTCATGCGGCACGCGGATGCAGAGGGAAGTGACGCTGTGTACGGACAGCACGCCCTTGCCCTCATAGACATAGGTGCCCGCGATGCCCACGCGCTCGCCCTCCGCCGCCGTCACAAAGCCCTGGCGGAGTTCGTTCTCCACGGCGTGTACGGAATAGCCGCACGCCCCATAGAAGGTCTCCTCCACCTCCTCCTGCGTAGGATGCAGCGCGCTTTTCTTGTTTTGTACGCGCCCGCAGCGGCCGAGCGGCACCGAGCTGCCCTTTATGTTGGCATACAGCGGCCTTCCCGCACGCACGCGAAGTTCATAGAGCTGCATGAGATCGACGTGCGACACGGCCTCTTTGAGCCGCGGTGAAAGAAATTCCAGCATCGCTCTATTGTATGGGACGGGCCGCCGCAATATGAAAGGGGCTGCCCCGAGAAAGGGCAGCCCCAAGAAAAAATTTTGTCGAAAAAGGCTCCCCGCCTGAGCGGAGAGCCTTACAAATGCGATCATTCGATGACGAACACGTTGACGGAATTGTTCTTGACAGTCGCCTTCAGAACGTTGCCCTCGAGCACATATTCCGTGACGGTGGGCTCGATGTTATGCGTCTTGCCCGCCTTCATCTTGATCTCGTTGATGACGGTGGGATCCTCGTGCCAAAGCGTCGTCTGCGTGACTTTGCTCTTGGGACCGAAGTGCACAAGGTCTGCCTGCATCTCCTCATCCTGACCGGAGACGTTGACGACCTTGAGATAGATCTTGCCGTCGTCGCCGACTGTGACGCTGTTGAAGATGCGCTCGTTGACCTTCCAGATGTTCTTGAAGAGGATCTCGTGCCAATGGCCGTCCTTCTGCAAGTAGGCGTTGAAGGTCTTCTGCGTGTAGATGAGCTTCATCTTGTTGCCTTCGGGGCTGTAACCGATGAACTTATCCTTGCCCATCATCTCGCAGACGGTGCGGATGAAGTCCACGCGCTTATCGAAGGAGACGTCGTAGCCCTTGTGGTTCTTGCCGTATTGGCAGCAGATGGAGAAGCCTGCGCAGTCCATCGTGCCCGCGTCGCGCACGTCCTTGACGCCCACTCCCGCAATGAAGCTCTGCTCGCCCGAAAGGCGGCGGAAGTCGATCTCCACTTCGCAGTCGGAGAAGTCCTGCGCGTCGTAGTAGAAGCCGTTGAAAGCGTCGCTCTCCTCGATGATGAGCTTGCCGTCCTCGATGTGGCCGCCGCGGCAGTTGGGGTAGATCTTCCAGCCGCCGAGGCCGTCCTTGAAGTCATGGAAGTAGACGACGTTGCCCGTCTTGATGTCCTTGACCTTGACGGAGGTGACGGCGCTCGCCGTTCTGTGACCGCCGATGAGGAGGCCGCCCGCGTTGTCCTCGTTGACGGGCGCGACGTCGGTGAGGGTGTAGCTGCCCGTGTTGCCTGCAAACATCTGCTGCACATAGTAGTTGGGGGTGAACATGATGTCGCGCGCGTTGAACCAGATCATGTTGGGGGTCCAGCGGTAGTTGTAGGTGGAGGCAAACAGGGGCGCATAGCAGGTCATCTTGACGACGTCGGAGTTGCGCTCGCAGCCCGTGAGGAAGGCGGCTTCGGAGAGGGCGGAGCGCAGGTTATTGTCGCCGTTGAGGCGGCCCCTGCCGTCTGCCATCGTGTGCATGGCGTACTCGCCCATGAACACCTTGGCACCGTCGCGGTCGTAACAGTCATAGCGCTTGGTATTGTCGATGAACCACTGATAGGAGTTGTAGACGTGCTCGTCGACGATCATGTCGCGGTACTTCTCGTTGATGACCTTCCAGGAATCGTTGGAATCGGAGGGACGGATATCGACGCCCGCCGTCGTCACCACGGTGATATGGAAGAGGTCGAGAAGGTCGGTCTGCCTCCCCTTATACATATACTGGCGCACGCCGATGAGGCACGCCTGGAAGTTATCAAAGTACTCGAAGCCCCAATTCTCGTTGCCGATGCCGATGTATTCGAGCTCAAAGGGCTCGGGATGCCCCATATCCGCACGCACCTTCGCCCAATAGGACTCATTGGCGTCCGAGGAGGCAATGTCGCCCTTCGCAAAGAAGATGAGGTCGGCGACGTTGTCGATGACTTCCGTCTGGAACTCATGCGTGCCGGGCAGGATGCGCTGATAGCCCGTCTTGCGCTGCTCGCCCATGCGGATCTGGCACAGAAGGCCGCAGTGGAGCACGGGGAGAGGCGCCATCTTCAGATCCTCGCAGAGGCAGAAGTACTCGTAAAAGCCGATGCCGTACGACTGCATATAGCGCCAGACGTTGGGCACCTGCTTGCGCTGCTCGAGGGGTCCCACCGTGTTTCTCCACTTATACTGATATTGGAAAGCGACGTCGCCTTCGACGACGCAGCCGCCGGGGAAACGCAGGAAGGAGGGATGGCAGTCCTTCAGGACCTCGACGAAGCGGGGGGAGAACTTGCCGTTGCGGTACTTATCGGGATCGCCCCAGCTCGAGGCGGGCAGCAGGGAGACATAGTCGATGCCGATCTTGCCGTTGCCCTCGAGGATGATGCAAAGGCGCCCCATCGTGTCCTTCTCGGCGACGACGGAGGTCGAGACCTTGATCCAATCGCCCTCATTGCCTTCGGGGATGGCGATCTCGCCGATGGTGGTATGGCGGCCGTGCGCGCCCTTGATGAACACCTTGGCGGTGCCCTTGAAGCCGAGGCGCTTGATGAACATGGAGAAGTTGTACGTCTCGCCGTTCTTGACGGGCATGCCGTACATATCATAGCTGCCGACCGTGTAGTAACCGGGGTTTTCGAGGTGATAGATGCCGCCCACGCTCAAATGCAAAAAGCTTGGGTTGTTCGCGTTCATGCCGCCGACCGTCATGATCTTCTTGGGGCCTGCGCCATAGAGATCCCAAGCGTAATAGCTCTGCTTGCGCGCCTCGACGGGGCTCTCTGCATTGTAGTCGTCGTAGGTGAAGTACTCGAACTCGAACGAGTTGTTGATCACCATCTCGGCATTCATGCCGCCGTCCGCCGACTGGTTGATGTCTTCGAAGAACAGGCCGTAGAGGTGTTTAGAGACATCGACGCCCTTCTTGTTCGCATCCAAAGTGTAATTGAGCATAGAGAGAAAAACTCCTTGCGTGTTTCGCGCTGTCTGCGCACGGGTCCGCCACCCGATTTGCGCCCCTATTATAACAGGCAAAATCGATTTCGTCAACGTTTTGATGAAACATTTTACCTTTTCTTAAAAGAAAAATTCGTGAAAATCAGGAGCCCGTATTTTTATCACCGCTCTCCCCTTCCTTCCCCTCGGAATAACGCAGTTTTTTGAGGAAAACAGTGAGCTTTCTGCCCAGCGGGCCGAGGTGGGCGCGGAAGTTTTTATCGAGCGCCGTCACAAGGGCGATGGGAACGAGCGCCAGCCCCACGGCGATGAAGCCGTTGGCAAAGAAGGTCGCAACAGGGCTTGAAAGCTCCACGCGGCAGAAGTGCAGGATACAGAGCATACCCACAAAGAGAGCGATGAGGGCATAGTTTTTGAGATAATATTTGCCTGCCTTGCACTCGAAGACATACTTATGCAGCACATGGGGCTCGACGATATGGCAGATAAAGAGATTGGTAATGATGGTCGCCACGATGACCCCCACGACGCCGCTCTCTTCCGAGCCAAAGAGAAGCACGAGGGCGATAGAGAGAATGACGTTGAGAATGCCCTCGATAAGGGGCTTCCAGCGGTCATAATAAAAAGTGCCCGTCGCATCGCGGAAGAGGAGCACCGCCTGCCGCATGAATTGGATGAAGTAGTTGACGGTGATGACGAAGGAGACCGAGCGCGCCATCTCCAGCTCCCCGCCTCCGCCGAAGCAGAAGGTGACGAGCTCGTCGATGACGGCATAATATCCGAGGAAAAAGAGGACGCCAAGGGCGAAGTTGAAGGTGTGGAAGAAATCGAAATAGGGCTTGACCGCCTCCTTCTCCTCCACGCATAGGTGCCCGATGACGGAAGTGAGCGGCGTAAAGAAGAGGGAGATGACGCTGACCATTGCCACCATGATGGTGGTATAGTTGGAGTACTTGCCCACCACCACGATGCCAATGAAGGCAGAGATGATGACGGAGTCCGCCGTATTGACGAGCACGCTGCCCACCTTGTGCATAAAGATCGCCCTGACGTTCCTGGAGACCTCGCGCTTTGTCGCAGCGTCTGCGCGCGCCTTGCTCCTTAAAATGGCGGAGTATTCCCTGCGCGTCACGATCTCCGTCACCGCCCACTGAAAGAGCGTGGAGGCGATGGTGCAGGCGAGAAAGACTTCGAAGGAGCGAAAGGTAAAGAGCACGGCGATCTGCAGCCCCTGCTGGAGCAGCATCCCCAGCGAAGTGATGGTCGTCGTGACGTAATTATTTTTATAGGCGTTGATGAGCGAGCTCTTGGCGCTAAAGGCGTAAGAGATGAGGATGGAGGCGAGCATCAGCGCGAAGGAAAGGTACAAATTGACGCCCGCTTCCGCATAGCCCTTGGCAAGATAGGGCAAAAACGCCATAAAGACGGCGCCCAAAACGAGGATGACGCCGCCGATGATGAGATAGAGCCGCGAAAAAAGGCGGTACAGCGCCGCCACTTTTTCATCGTCCCCCTCCACGATGGGACGGTACATACAATAGGTGATCACGCTCCCCACGCCGAGCTCGGCCACAGACATGGAGCCGATGACCGTCGTATAGAGAGAGTTGAGCCCGTTGACCGCATCGCCGAGTTCGGATATGAGCAGCCGCCTGACGAGCAGCGTCCCCAAGAGGATGAGGATCTTGAAGACGATGGAGACGGCGACATTTTTTATGCCTCTTTTTTTATCCACCTCGTTACCTCATAGCGCGCAACGCGCAGTACATCCTTCCCCTTCCGCAAAATACGGTAGAGGGAAAAGAGCCGATGCCTGAGGAGGTATGCCTTGACGCCCTTCCCGTACTTTTCGAGCAGGCGGCGGAACTTGGGCTCGCTCAAGATACGCTTTGCGAGCTCATCGTTCTTAAAGCGGACCGCCTCCCCCATCACCGACTGATGATAAAAATAATAGTAATATTCGAGCGTCTCTTCGGGGAAGCCGAACCGCTCCTTCTTGTCCTCAAAAAAGGCGTTGAGATTTTTACAGTCCACAAGATAGCGCGGCAGCTTTTCGGGAGAATTGCAGATAGATCCTACAACGTCGCAGCGGTGGTAATAGAGATGATCGGAGAGGAAGTACATCGATTTTATCTGCGAAAGATAGGGCCTTGAGATGCTGTCGTCCTCATACATGGAGATATCCTCCATCGTATCGGGGAGGATCTCCCTGAGGAGCGCCGTGCGAAACACCTTTGCCCAGCGCAGGACGGGGATCTCATGTTCGTGCTGCCCCTTAAAAAAAAGATATTTCTCTTTGATGCGCTCAAGCTCCTCGCCGAGATACCCTCCCTGCGGGATATCGAGCGAACCGCACGTCTTTTTCTGCGACTTGGCATAGACCTCCACCCAACCGTGCTGGATGAGGTCGTACTCCCTGAGGCGCAGAAGGCTCTCCACTGTCTCAAAGAGGGCAGGCGAGACATAATCGTCGGCATCGACAAAGATGATATACTCCCCCGCGGCTCGCTCCACGCCGAACTTCCAGGTGCGGAAAACGCCCTCGTTGCGCTTGGAGAACACTTTGATGCGGGGATCTTTGTACATCATGAGGATCTCGAGTGAGCGGTCGGCAGAGCCGTCGTCCACGGCGATGACTTCGATGTCCTCCAAAGGTGAGGCAAGGATACTGTCGATACACTGAGTAAGATAACCCTCTGCATTGTAGACGGGAACGATGACGCTGATCTTCTTTTCATATTCTCTCATTGGTATCCTCCGCGGAAGGCTGATCCTCTTTCTGCTGCTTACCTGTCTGTTCTTTCAAACCGCCCCATAGAACGCCGAAGCACATCCAGTGATATAAACGCAAATAACCCTGATTGATCTGCAAGACGATCGTAAACAAGACGAGAGCAACGGCAAAGGCAACAAGAAGAAAGGCGCCCTCCGTGTGTTCACGGTGATAGTGGATGACCGTACGGATGACGAGCGACGCCGAGAGGCCGTAAAAGGCGACGAATCCGCCGATGCCGAGCGTTGCCAAAAGTTCCAACGAAACATTGGTAGGCATATAACCCGCCTCCTGCCCCAGATAGAGCCCGTAATTTCCCGGTCCAACGCCAAAAAACGGATTTTCAAGGAATACCTTCCACGTCTCTGACCAACCTTCGATCCTGCCGCCCGAAGCATCGTCAAGGGAGGAGCCGAACAACCTGCCGACAAACACTTCAAACATGGACGAAAATGCGAGCGCAAGAATAAAAACAAATACCAAAAGCAGCACGGGAAAGAGAAGTTTCTTGGCGGTGACACCCTGTGCGATCCAAATACAATAGGCAGTAACAACGGCAAGGGCGATCCCGATAAAGCCCGAAGTCGAAGTGGAGATCAAAAACATTGCAAGCCCCATCAAGAGATCGACGATATACTCCTTCCTTTGCTTGAGCAGAAACTGCATCAAGGAAAAAGTAAACCACAAAACAAGATAGGTCGCCAGATAGCTGGGCTCGTAAAACCAGAGCTGAAAACGATAGATGCCCATATATTCCCCGTAGGACGGGAGAAAAGGAAATTCATAGCCTGCAATATGTTTCAGGGCAAATTGAAGGAGCAAAATGAAGAACTGCACCTTCATCGTCAGCCGAAAAATGCGGAGAAACATATCAAACCCATAATGTTTCACATAGGAAGCCAACCCGTAAAACAAGATCGCGGTATTATAGATGATGGAACAGAAAAAGAGCACTCCGCGAAAAATGCTGACAGCAAATACCGTAGAGATGAGCGAAAAGAACAAGAAGGCGGCGATCCAACCGTTGAACGTAAGGCGATATGTGCCATTGACTATGAGCAACAGGGCAAAAACACATAAAAAGAGCTGATCGACGCGAAAGTTGACGCCGAAAAGATCGACGCCCCAACGATCGGCTCCGATAAACAACAGGGAGATAAAACAAAATAAATGCGTAAAAAAGTCAAGATCGAGACGCGTCTTGCCGATCGGACGGTGTTGTTTCCCGAATGATGCCGCCAAATTTTTCATGCCTTTATATGCTCCAAGATGGTCTCCGCGCAGCGCGCATAGCTGTAGCGGGCGAGCACCTCCTTCCGGCAGGCGATCTTCTCGGGCGGGCGGGAGAGCGCCTCTTCGAGCTCCTCCTCCCCGCGGAAGTAGACGACGGGAAGACCCGCGTAGACTTCGCGGAAGACGGGGATGTCCGAAACGATGGGCTGCGTGCCGAGCGCAAGCGCTTCGAGGGGCGGCAAGCCAAAGCCCTCGTAAACGGAGGGCAGCACAAGATACTTGGCGCGGGCGATGGCGGGCAGCAGCTCCTCATCCGAGAGCCTGCCCGTGAACTCCACGTTGCGGTAGGCAGACTCGTCGAGAGCGAGCCCCGTCAGAAAGTGCTCCTTCTCGCCGATGATCTTGAGCTTTGTCTCCCCTTCCGTCCGGGAAAAGGCGGCAAGCAGCGTCTTCAAGCCCTTGTGCGGCTTGACGTTGCCCACATAGACGATCTCATCCGCCTTCTCGGCAGGGGCGTGCGTCTCCGCATAGTTGATGACGCTCTCGGAAAGCCCGTTATAGTTGACAAAACACTTTTTGGCAAGTTTGCCGTAGTAATGCTCTGTGCGCTCCCGGGTGAAGGCGGAGACGCAGGAAATTTCCTTCGCTCTCTTCATGCAGCGCTTCAGGAGCGTCCGCTTGACGAAGCGGTCGAAGGCGCCCTTCGTCGTCTCTTTGACGTCGAGGAAGGCGAGGTCGTGCATGATGGCAAAGACGGGCAGGCGGATGCCGAAGGGCACCAAAAAGTTGGGGAGAAAGACGGCATCGCAGAGCTTGTTGAGCTCCCGAGGAAAGGAAAACAGGCCGCGTACGGAATAGGGGTCGCTGCCGTCCTCGACGATATGCGCCCCCTCGTACTTTGCAAGGCTCTCCCTTTTGCCGATGAGCCAATATTCATCTTTTGAAAAGTCGAGGTTTTCGAGGATGCCTTCCGTCACCCTGCCGATGCCCGACTTCCCCAAATACCTGCAATCGATGGCGATCTTCATGAAGATCCGATGCCTCCTTTCAAATAGCAACGAACAATATCTTACACTTTCCGGAAACGCGTGTCGCCCTGCCGCGCATCATCCATGTTTCGCCCTTTTGGAACTTTTCTTCGGACTCTGCCCCGTACAGCATGCCGCTGCCGTCGAGAACGAGCGCAAACGTGAGATGAGAGACGGGCAGAAGGATGGTGAGATCGCCCTCCGCCTCATACTTCAAGAGCGTACATTTGCCGTTGCGCCCGAACATACCGCCGATGTACTGTTCCATGCTCATCGTATCCCGCCGCTTGAGGTCGGCGATCTGCGTCCTGTGATAATTGAGGACGTCAAGCGCCTTCTTGATATGCAGTTCGCGCCCCCTGCCGTTCTCATCCACGCGCCCGTAGTCATAGATACGATAGGTGACGTTGGAGGTCTGCTGTACCTCGCAGATGAGGCAGCCGGCGCCGATGGCGTGTACCGTGCCGGCGGGGATATAGTATGCCTCGTTGGCCTTGACCTCCACGCGGTTCAAAACTTCTTCGAGCGTATTGTCGGCGATGCGGCGCTTGACCTCTTCCTTTGTCACATCCCGCTTGAAACCGAGATAGATGAATGCCCCCTCGTCGGCGGACAATACGAACCACATCTCGTTCTTGCCGTTGTCGTTCTCGTGCTTTTTGGCGTATTTGTCGCCCGGATGCACCTGGATGGAGAGATTTTCCTTAGCATCGATATATTTGATAAGAATGGGCAGCTGGCGGTTGCGGGCGGCATATCTTCCCGCTTTATCCCAACCGGTCTTATCAAAGTATTCGTTGAGCGTCTTCCCGCGGAACTCTCCGCTGTCGACGATGCTCCTGCCTGCCGGGTGAGTAGAGACTTCCCAGCTCTCCGCAACGCGGGGCAGCGCCCCTGTATCCTTTTGGAGCAGGTCGCGGATCTTGGTCCCGCCCCAAATATATTCCTGATAGACAGATTTTAACTTGATCACAAATTTTTCCTCACCGCGTCACGCTTCGAGCAATGCCGAGGCGCCGCGCAAGATCTCTTCGGTATTTTTCCGTGCGCTCAGGGGGGAATGCCCCTTGGCGCCAAAGTAAAGTTTCATCTTAGGTTCCGTGCCCGAGGGGCGCACGCAGCACCAGCCCTCCCCTTCGAGCTCAAAGTAGAGCACATTGCTCTTGGGCAGGGTGAGAGCGCTCTCCTCCCCCGCCGTAAGATCGCGGCGGATGCCGCAGAGATAGTCGCGCACGGCGAGCACGCGCACGCTGCCGAGGCACCCGGGCGGCGCCTCCCTGAGCTGCTGCATACGGGCCTCCATGCGTTCCTTGCCGTCCGCCCCCGGGAAGGAGAGGCTGCTTTGCCCCTCTTCGAAGTACCCGAGACGGGCGTAGAGATCGTCCATCGCCTCCGCAAGCGTCATGCCCTTGCTGCGGTAGTAGCACGCCGCCTCGGCAAGCGCCGCCGCCGCGGAGACGGCGTCCTTGTCGCGCGCATAGCTGCCCGTGAGGCATCCGTAGCTCTCCTCAAAGCCGAAGAGATATTCGTATGCCCCCTTTTTAGCGTCCGTTTTACCGCCGTTCTGCGCTTTGGCCGCTTCAAAGCGGCCGATCGCTTCGCCGATATACTTAAAGCCCGTCAGCGTCTCTATCTCGGTGATGCCGTAGTATGCGGCAAGCGCCTTTGCCATGTCCGTCGAGACGATGGTGGTGACGAGCGCGCCGTCCGCCCTGTTCTCGGGCAGAAGGCCGAGCTCCGCCCTGCGGCGGAGGAGATATTCGGCAATGAGGATGCCGCTCATGTTGCCCGTGAAGCGGCGGTACTCCCCGTTCCTCTCGCGCACATACGCACCGAGACGGTCGGCGTCGGGGTCGGTGGCGAGCACGAGGTCGGCGCCCTTCTCCCCTGCAAGTTTGAGCGCGAGCGCGAAGGCGGCAGGGTCCTCAGGGTTGGGATATTTGAGCGTGGGGAAATCGCCGTCGGGCGCCTCCTGTTCGGGCACGACGAAGACGTTTGAAAAGCCCAGCTCCTTTAAGATACGCGGCACGAACACGCTGCCCGTGCCGTTGAGGGGGGTATAGACGATCTTGATGTGTTTTGCCTCGCTTGCAAGCGCTTCGGGGGAAAGAACGAGCGCTTTGACGGCCTCAAGATAGGCGGCGTCAACTTGCCCGCCGACCGTCTCGATAAGGCCGCGCGCTTTGCCCTCTTCCAAAGAGATACGCTTGACGCCCTCATAAGAGACGGCGTTGACGCAGGCGATGATGCGCTTGTCGTAGGGCGGCACCACCTGACAGCCGTCCGCAAAGTACACCTTATAGCCGTTGTATGCGGGCGGATTGTGGCTCGCCGTGATGACGACGCCCGCCGCCGCTTTCAAATACCTGACGGCAAAGGAGAGCACGGGCGTGGGGCGCAGGCTCTCGAAGAGATAGGCCTTCACGCCGTTGGCGGCGAGGATGCGCGCCGTATCACACGCGAATTCCTCGGAGCGGTGACGGCTGTCATAGGCGATGACGACGCCCCCCTCCATGCCTTCCTTGCGCAGAAAATCGGCAAGCCCCTGGCTCGCCCTGCCCACGGTATAGCTGTTCATGCGGTTGCTGCCCGCGCCCAAGACGCCGCGCAGGCCTCCCGTGCCGAAGGCGAGGTCCTGATAGAAACGGTCCTCGATCTCCTTCTCGTCGGAAAGCGCCCGAAGTTCGCGCTTGGTATCTTCGTCAAAGACGGCAGAGGTGAGCCATCTTTGGTATTCTTCCAGATAGTGTTTCAAAGCAATTCCTCTTTTCCCTTGGCACGGAGCTCCTCGACGATCTTCTTGACGTCCTGTGCGCGCTCTTTGGAGCACACGAGAAGGACGTCGGGCATATCAACGATGATGAGATCGTCCACGCCCACCGTGCAGACGGGCTTGCCGCCCGTGTAAATGATGGTATGATGCGTTTCGAGAGGATAGGCCTCCCCCACGGTGACGTTGCCGTCGCCGTCCGAGGGACGCACCGCCTCCAGCATATCGAGGCTGCCCACGTCGCTCCAACCGAGGTCGGCGGGCACCACAAAGATGCCGTCCGTCTTTTCGAGCACGCCGTAATCGACGGAGACGGAGGGCATTTCCGGATAGACGCTGTCGATGACCGACTCCTCCCGTTCGGTACCCACCGAATCGCCGATGCAAAGGAGCTCCTTGTAGAGCTCGGGCAGATATTTTTCTATTTTTTGCAGGATGAGCGACGCCTTCCAGATGAACATCCCGCTGTTCCAGACGAACTCGCCGCTTGCGATATACTCTTCGGCACGCGCACGGTCGGGCTTTTCCACGAACTGTTTGACGGGTTTGACGGGCGAAGGCACGTCCTCATAGCGGATATAGCCGTAGCCCGTGGCGGGGAAGGTAGGTTTGATGCCGATGGTGACGATGGCGTCCTGTTCTGCCGCCCGCTCCACGGCAAGGGAAAGCGCCTCGGTAAATGCCTCGGCGTTCTTGATGTAGCTGTCCGAAGGGATGACGACGAGCACGCCGTCGCCGTACCGCCTGACGATCTCGATGGCGGCGTAGCCGATGCAGGCCGCCGTGTTGCGCGCTGCGGGCTCTAAGAGGATGTGATCTTTCGGGATGCTCTTGTCGAGCACCTGAAAGAGCCCCTCGCGCTGGCTCTTGCTCGAGACGATAAAGATGCCGTCCTTCGCAACGGGTCTGAGGCGGGCGACCGCTTCGTTGATCATCGCATCGCCGCCCGTAAGATTGAGAAACTGCTTGGGACGCTGCTGCCTGGAGAGCGGCCAGAAGCGCGTGCCGCTGCCGCCCGCCATGACGACGCCGTACACCTTCATGCGCGCACCTCCTTAAACCTTAAGAGCGAGCGCACATTGCGGCGGAAAACTTCCTCGCTGAAGAGCTGCTGTTCGCGCTCCCGCGCAGCTTTTCCGTACTTTTCGCAAAGAGCCCTGTCCTCTTTGAGTTGAAGAATGGCGGCGGCATAGGCCTTGACGTCGCCGTTTTTCACTTCGATGCCCGTCACGCCGTTCAAGGAGACATAGTTGACGCCCGAGCCCGCGATCGTAAAGGTGACGGAGGGCTTAGAAAAGGCCATCGCTTCCGCAAGGGCGATGCCGAACGCTTCGTTCTTGGTGACGGAGGGAAAGCAGAAGATATCGCACGCCAAGAGATAGGCCTTGAGCTCGCCGTCGGGGATGCGGCCGAGAAAATCTACTTTCTCATCGCCCGCCGCCAGCTCTTTCAAAGAAGGCGTCAGCTCCCCCTCGCCGCCGATGCATACAGCGCAGTCCTCGGGGAGCAGTTTGCTTGCCCGCACGAGGTACTCCATGCCCTTATAGGGAACGTGCCTGCCGACCGCAAAGAGCAGACACTTGCCCGCATATCGGCGTTTGAGTTCTTCGGCGCGCTGTTTTTCCTCATCGGATAACGTCACGCGGCTGTCCGCAGCGCAGTTGGGGATGACGGCGCACTTTTCACGGAAGGCGGGCAAAAACTCGCTGCCGTCGATGTAATTGGGGCTGGTGGCGACCACTTTCTCTGCCCGGCGAAGGAGACGCAGCGTCTGCCCGCGGAAGAGCTTTTTCAAAAGTTTCTGTTTGATGATGTCGAGATGCCACCAGAGGATGAGCTTCGCCCTACTCCCTTTGAGGCACTTCAAAAGATAGTGCGCCGCAAAGGGGTTGGGAAAGTGGAAGATGACGATATCGGGGTCGAACTCTCTCATCTCCCGCCTTAAAAGCTTCCCGTAAGAGAACGAGAGCGACTGCGAGGCGACCTTTACAAAGGAGCCCGCACGGACGACTTCCACGCCGTCCACCATATCGCGGCGGTCGCCCCTTTCGGAATGAAAACAGAAGACGCGCTGTTCGGCATCCTCCCCGACCGCGGAGACGCAGTCCCGTGCGACCTGTTCGATCCCGCCGATATGCGGATGGTAATAGTTGCTGATGTGCAAAATCTTCATATGAAATAACCGATCTCTCTTTACTGTGCGCCGTCGCCGCGAAGGACGGTGCCGATCGTCTTGAAGATGATCTTGATGTCGAACCAAGCGGAGCAATGGTCAACGTAGTAGAGTTCAAGCCGCTGCCGCTCGCCGCTCTCATAGGTGCAGTTGCTCCTGCCGTTCGCCGCCCACCAGCCGATGAGCCCCGGCTTGACGGAAAGCAGCTTTTCTGCCTCATCCCCGTATTTTTCCTTCAACTCGTCACGCATGAGGGGACGGGGACCGACGACGGAAAGATCGCCCTTGAAGATGGACCAAAGCTGCGGCAGCTCATCGAGGCTCGTTTTGCGCAAAAAATGCCCCACCCCAGTGACGCGGGGATCGTTGTCGATCTTATACTCTCTGCGGTACTGTTCGAGCTGCTCGGGCGTGAGCATATCTTCGAGCTTGTCCGCATCGCGCTTCATGCTGCGAAATTTGGGGATAAAGATATCCTTCCCGCCCTTGCCCACGCGCGGATGACGATAGAAGACAGAACCGCCGTCGCTGCATTTGACGGCGATCGCCAAGATCAGGAAGAGCCAGCTCAAAAGCAAAAGCATAAAGCCCGACGATACAATGTCGAACGCGCGTTTGAAAAACAGATAGCACTTATATTTTGCTCCGCTGCGGGAAGCAGCGGTACATTCTTTGGTGTAGTCGCTCATAGATGAATGATGTCCGCAAACGAGGCAGTCCATACCTTCCCGCAAGCCTGCGGCGGAGAGTCAGCTTGCCCTGCGGTTTTCTTACACCCCAATTATACACGCAGTACATGGAGAAGTCAAACCTTTGAACGCTCTTTAAGAAGGAAGTTTTTACACTTTTGTGACCATTGCATGACAAATTGGTGGATAGTTCACAAGCTGAACGAAGTATTCGCCTGAATTGAAAAAAACCAACAAACAGATAAAGGAGCCTTCGCCATTCGGCGAAGGCCCACAAAAGACGTCGTGTCCCGACGCGGTGGTGCCGCTGATCGGGGTCGAACCGATACGGTATCACTACCATCGGATTTTGAGTCCGACGCGTCTGCCAATTCCACCACAGCGGCATATTACTCGCACATTATATCCTACCGAAGCTTAAAAATCAAGCGATTTCCGCCTTTTTCTTGCAAAATTTCTTCTTCCGTGTTACAATAAGAATATGGAAAAGAATACTTTCGTTCTCATCGACGGCAACAGTCTCATGAACCGCGCATTTTACGCCATCAACGGGTTCACCACGAAGGACGGCTTCCCCACCAACGCCATCTACGGCTTCATCAAGTTCCTCTTCAAGATCCTTGAGGAGGAAAGCCCGGCTTATCTCGGGGTCGCCTTTGACCTTCACGCCCCCACCTTCCGCCATAAGCTGTATAAAGACTATAAGGGCACGCGCAACCCCACTCCCGAGGAGCTCGTCGTGCAGTTCCCCGTGCTCAAAGAAGTGCTCTCCGCCATGCGCATCCGCTATGTCGAAATGGAGGGCTACGAGGCGGACGACCTCATCGGCACTCTCTCGCGCGCTTACGGGAACGTCGAAAGCGTCATTTACACGGGGGACCGCGATGCCTATCAGCTCGTGAACGAACACGTCTCGGTGTGTTTCACCAAGCGCGGCGTCAGCGATACCGACCGCCTCACAAACGAGAATTTCTATGAAAAGGTCGGGCTCACCCCCTCGCAGATCATCGAAGAAAAGGCGCTGATGGGCGACTCGTCCGACAATATCCCCGGCGTTTCCGGCATCGGCCCCAAGACGGCGCTCTCCCTGCTGCAAAAGTACGGCACGGCAGAAGGCGTCTACGGGCATCTCGACGAGCTCGCGGCAGGCCTCAAAAACCGTCTCATTGCGGGGAGGGAGGACGCCAAACTTTCCCATCGGCTCGCAGCCATCGATACGAACGTTCCCCTCTCCCTCTCCCTCGAAGAATTTTCCGTACACATCCCCTTCTCTGCCGAGGCGCGCGCGGCGCTCGATAAGCTGGAGTTCCGCACCCTCGTGCACTCCGCCCTCTTTGACGAATACGAAAAGGCGGGCGCGGAATGCGTCGTCCTGCCCGAGCGCAAAACTCTCGAAGAAGCGCTCGCAGGCGCAGATGTCTTCGCCTTCGCCGAAAACGGCGGCGGTGCGCACCTGTGCGTCGGCGCTACGGAATATCTCTTTCCCTACAAAAAGACGCTGCTCGATCCGGGCTGTTTCCCCGAAGACGCCGCCGCGATGTTTGCTCCCTTCTTTCAAACGGACAAGCGGGCGGTCGTCGCCGACTACAAGGCCCTCTTGCACCGCTTCGCGCCGGCTCCCGTCACCTGTCCCGTGGAGGACGCAGGGCTTTTGTCTTATCTTCTCAATTCGGGCAGAAAGGCGGCCGCCGCCGAGGACTTTGCCCGTGATTATGCCCTGCCCGATTCCAACCTCGCCTATGCCCTCATGCGAGGATTCAAGGATGCGGAGCGCAATGCGGATGAGGACTGCATCCGCCTCTACCGCGAACTCGAACTGCCCCTCTCGCGCGTGCTCTATGAGATGGAGAGGACGGGCGTGCGCGTGGACGAGGATAAATTCCCCGAACTTTCCGCCCGCTATGCCGCCGAGATGGACTCCCTCACCGAACGCATCTATAAGCTGGCAGGCTGCGAGTTTAACCTCAATTCCACCGCCAAACTTTCGGAGGTCCTCTTCGACCGCCTCGGATACAGCGTGAAGGGCGTCAAAAAGACGGCGCGCGGCGGCTATTCCACCAATGCCGAAGTGCTCGAACAGCTGGCGGGCGAGCACGAGATCTGCCGCCTCATCCTGCGCTACCGCGAGATCCAAAAACTCCGCTCCACCTACATCGACGGCATCCGTCCGCTCATCAGAGACGGCATCGTGCATACGACTTACAACCAGACGATGACGACGACGGGGCGGCTCTCGAGCGCCAACCCCAACTTACAGAATATCCCCGTCCGCCGCGAGGAAGGCAGGGAGCTGAGAAAACTCTTTATCGCCCGCGAGGGGAACGTGCTCATCGATGCCGACTATTCGCAGATCGAGCTGCGGCTTCTGGCGCATTTCAGCGGTGCAAAACTGCTGCGCAGCGCCTATCACGAGGGAAAAGACATCCATGCCGCCACGGCTTCTCTCATCTTCAAAGTTCCCCTCTCCGCCGTCACGCCCGAGCTGAGGCGGCGTGCCAAAGCCGTCAACTTCGGCATCATCTACGGCATCTCCGCCTTCGGGCTCGCCAAGGACGTCGGCTGTTCCACCGCGGAAGCGCAGGGTTACATCGACGGGTATTTTGCGACCTATCCCGAAGTCAAAGCCTATATGGAGGAGAACGTGCGCCGCGCCAAAGAGGACGGCTATGTGACGACCATCCTCGGCCGCAAGCGCTATATGCCCGAACTCAGATCGACAAGCTACACGACGCGCTCCTTCGGCGAACGCGCCGCCATGAATATGCCTCTGCAGGGCAGCTCTGCCGACATCATCAAACTCGCCATGCTGGGCGTCGACCGCCGCCTCAAAGCGGAAGGCCTCGGCGCCAAGCTCGTCTTGCAGGTGCACGACGAACTCCTCCTCGACACCCCGAAGGAGGAGGCGGAAGAGACGGCGGCCGTCCTCAAAGAGGAAATGGAAAAGGCCGTGAAGCTGAAGGTGCCGCTCATCGCCGACGTCTCTATGGGAAGGAGCTGGTACGATGCCAAGTAAGTTTGCGGTCACGGGCGGCATCGGCAGCGGCAAGAGCGCCCTCTGCCATATATTGAAGGAGCGGGGCCATCCCGTCTTTTCCTGCGACAAGATCAACCGCGCCCTCCTGCTGGAAAAGGACTATCTTGACGGCTTAAAGCAGCGCTTCCCCGCCTGTTTTCGGGAAGGAGCGCTCGACAGAGCGGCGCTTGCCGCCCTCGTCTTTGCCGACAGGAAGGCGCTTGCCGCGCTCAATGCCTATGCCCATCCGCGCATCTACGCGCGCCTCAATGAGGAGATGGAAAGCGCGAAAAGAGTTTGCTTTGCCGAAGTTCCCCTCCTCTTTGAGAGCGGCATGCCCGCCCTCTTTGACGGCGTCATCGTCGTGCTGAGGGAGAGAGAGGAGCGCATCCGCGCCGTCATCGCCCGCGACGGGCTGACCCGCGAACAGGTGGAGGCACGCATCCGCGATCAGTTCGACTACGACGGACCCCTCCCCGAAGGCTGTTTCGTCATCGAGAACGACGGCGGCGAGGAGGCACTTCAAAAAAAGGCGGACGCCCTTTTAGCAGAGCTCAAGACACGCGGGATGCTGCCTTGAAAAAGCGCCGCGTCCGAGCTAATGTAAATAGCAATGAAAAACAGCTTGGTTTTTGCCAAGCTGTTTTGTTGCGTAAACGAAAGATCGGTTTGAGCAAGCTCAAACCGACTTGAAACGCGCCTTGCGGCGACGTGAGTTTAGTGGATAAAAATACTGCCCTCCAAGCCGAGCAGAAGGGTTGCAGATTGTGCACTTTCAAATGCGAGGACGAGGGAGTTTACTAAAACGTAAATGACCGAAGTCCGAGACATGAAGAAAGGGCGCAAGATGCGCCCTTATACTCCTTTAGGGCTCCCAAAAAGATTTGCCCCGCAAAGATTTTTGGGAAAAGGGCGAGAAAGCGCTTTCTTGCTTTTCAGGGTTCCCGCAAAAGTCGCATCAGCGAGTTTTGTGGGAAGAGGAGCCGCAGGCGTAAAAGGAAAACAGCTTGAGTTCTCTCAAGCTGTTTCAATACGCGCCTTGCGGCGACGTGGTGCGGTCGACAGGAATTGAACCTGCATGGTGTTACCCACAAGATCCTTAGTCTTGCGCGTCTGCCAGTTCCGCCACGACCGCATATTTGGTTGCCGCTACCGCCCGAAGTTGCCCCCGAAAGCGCCCTCCTCGCTGACAGCTTTTATATCTTACATCATCCGAAACCAAAAGTCAAGTTTTAATACGGGAAAAATCCATAAATTTTTCGGAAAAGGGAGATTTTTTTCAGATACCTCGCCGTCTCCGCATAGGGCACCCTTTCAAGTGTGCGCCCGTCTGCCGAATAGCGGCCGTCGAGAAGCCAGCCCCGTACCGTGCCTTCGCCCGCGTTGTAAGCAGCAAGTGCCGTCTCCTCCTCGAACTGCTCCAAAAGATATTTGAGATAGGCGCACCCCAGCTTTATGTTATACGCCCCCTCTTTGAGCCGCGCCGCTTCAAAGGGGATGCCTGCAAGTTCCGCGGCAAAATATGCCGTTGCGGGCAAGAGCTGCATGAGCCCCACCGCCCCCGCCCGGCTCACGGCGTCCTCCCGAAAGCCGCTCTCCGCCTTCATCACCGCATAGACAAGAGCATGATCGAGGCCGCTCCCCTCCACCTCCTCGCGGTACGGGCGCGGGAAGGCGGCAAAATAGCCAAAAACGGCGCCCGTAAACAGCAGGAGGACGGCAAGAACGGCAATAAAGCGCTTCATCCCCCATAGTATGCGGCGCGGCGGCACAAAAGAACAGCAAAATCCTCAAAAGAACGGCAAAAGAGCCGAGTTTGACCTCGGCTCTTACGCACTTTAGGATATTTTAATTTGCGCGGTTCAGATCCTGGCGACGCCCGTCCTTCTCGCCGCTTCCTTGACGGCGTTTGCCACCGCGTCCTTGACGTGGGGGTCAAAGGAGTCGGGGATGATGTAGTCGGGGCGGAGCTCGCTCTCGGGAATGACGGAGGCGATGGCCTCGGCGGCGGCGATCTTCATCTCATCGTTGATGTCGCTGGCGCGCACGTCCAAAGCCCCGCGGAAGATGCCGGGGAAGGCGAGCACGTTGTTGATCTGGTTGGGGAAGTCGCTGCGGCCGGTGCCGACGATCTTGGCGCCCGCGGCGAGCGCTTCGTCGGGCATGATCTCGGGCACGGGGTTGGCCATGGCGAAGATGATGGGATCCTTTGCCATCGTGCGCACCATCTCCTGCGTGAGGCTGCCGGGAGCGGAGACGCCGATGAACACGTCTGCGCCCTTGACGACGTCGGCAAGCGAGCCTGCCTTCTTCTCGAGGTTGGAGATCTTCGCCATCTCCTCCTTGATGGGGTTAAGGCCCTCGCGGCCCTCGTAGATGGCGCCCTTCCTGTCGCAGAGGATGACCTTTTTAAGCCCCTTGCTCATGAGGAGCTTGGTGATGGCGATGCCGGCAGCGCCCGAACCGTTGACGACGACGGAGATATCTTCGATCTTCTTGCCCGCAAGTTTGAGGGCGTTGAGCATGGCCGCCATCGTGACGATCGCCGTACCGTGCTGGTCGTCGTGGAAGACAGGGATATCGCACACTTCCTTGAGCCTCTTTTCGATCTCAAAACAGCGGGGCGCGGAGATGTCTTCGAGGTTGATGCCGCCGAAGCTCCCCGCAAGGAGGGAAACAGTCTTGACGATCTCGTCGACGTCCTTCGAGCGGATGCAGAGCGGGAAGGCGTCCACGTCGCCGAAGGTCTTGAAGAGAGCGCACTTGCCCTCCATGACGGGCATGCCCGCTTCGGGACCGATATCGCCGAGGCCGAGGACTGCCGTGCCGTCCGTGATGACCGCCAC
>CALVTT010000003.1 GCA_944363045.1 uncultured Clostridia bacterium
TGGGCGTCCAACGACGCGGGCGAAGAACCCGACCTCGTCATGGCATGCTGCGGCGATACGCCTACCGTGGAAGCGCTGGCGGCAACGACCATCCTGCGCGACTATATGCCCGATCTCAAGATCCGCTTCGTCAACGTCGTCGACCTGATGAAGCTCGACTCGCACGAGAATCATCCTCACGGCCTGCGCGACAGCGCCTTCGACGCCATCTTCACCAAGGATAAGCCCGTCATCTTCGTCTATCACGGCTATCCCAAGCTCATCCACGAGCTCACCTACACCCGCCATAACCGCAACATCAAGGTGTTCGGTTATATGGAGGAGGGCACCATCACCACGGGCTTCGATATGCGCGTCCAGAACCATATCGACCGTTTCCACCTCGTCCGCGAGGCGATGATGAGCCTGCCTCAGCTGGGCAACAAGGGCTCCTTCCTCGTGCAGATGATGAACGACAAGCTGGTCGAGCACAGGAACTACATCGCCGAATACGGCGAAGACCTGCCCGAGATCCAGAATTGGAAGTGGCATACGCCCGAGGATAAAAAGTAACTTCTAAAAAACGGTCAAGGCGCTTTGGGGGGCGCCCGACCCGAAAAAGTTCAACGGAACGGGATGTGTTTTTGTATCTGATACGAAAACGCATCCCGTTTTCTTTTTATTTCGCCGCAAATCTTTTGCTTCGCGAAAATCTTTTTGCTTCGCAAAAATCTTTCCGCGAGGTTATTTCGCCGCAAATCTTTCCCTGCGGGAAATCTTCGCGGCGAGGAACAAAAGCTTCCGCGGTCTTAAAAATTTAAGTTCGCGATGGCGAACTTTTTTTGCAAAACCCCCGTCAAACGGTTGACAGGGAAAAACGGGTGTGCTATAATGCGCCTGTAATGAGTTAGCGATAGCGAACTTGCGGAAGATAGAGGCTGTTCCCGCAGGACGGAGCCTAAACTGTCCGATCGGGCCACAGCCTTGCGGGAAGACCCTGCGGGGCCGGCCGCCCGTTCCATATGGCGGAAAATGCTTTCTGCGGCCGCTCTCTTTTTTGTACATAGGTTCGCCAATGCGAACTCAAAGCATCCCCGCGGCGCATCCGAAAGCGCGGCGGGCGCATGGGAGGAATTATGCCGTTGATGCTCGCCCCTTTGGGGCAGGAGATGAGGATCGTCAAGATCCTCACCGATGAAAAGACGAAAAAGCATCTCGCCGATCTGGGCGTGACGCCCGAGGGGAAGATCACTGTCTTCTCCAACAACGGGGGGAGCCTCGTCTGCATCGTCAAGGATGGCAGGCTTGCCATCGACCGCGGCCTCGCGTCGCACATCTTTGTTGCCTGAAAGCAATACGGAGACTAACTATTAAAAGTCAAGCAAAAAGGAGCAAAAAAGGAGCAAGAAGATGTAAGAAAATTTAATCGGTTAATAGAATGTATGACAAAAAGAGCACCCGTTCGGCTGCTCGGTAGAAGTTAGGCGTTGGAGACTCACGCAGCGGCAGGAATGTATGTCTGTCCCGTGGTCTGTAAAGCGTAAATCACGCGCACAAGCTTCTTAATTGCGTGGGATAAAGCAACGTAATAATGTTTGCCTTCTGCAAGCTTCTTGTGCAGATAGTCGGCAAATGTTTTGTCCCAAATGCAGACATAAGTAGCGGCGGTGAAAAGGGCATAGCGCAGGTATCTTGAACCGCGTTTCTCCATGTGGGAATGAGCATTGTCGAGTTTGCCGGATTGGTAAGTAGAGGGAGATACCCCCGCAAAGGCAAGGATCTTGTCGGGGGAATCGAAATTGGAGAAATCACCGATCTCGGAAAGGATCATGGCAGCCATGCGGTAACTAATGCCGGGAATAGAGGTAATAGGCGAATGTAATTCGTCCATGAGTTTTTTGATCTTAGATTCTATTTCCTCTATTTCTACGGACAGTACGCGGATGAGAGCAACGGTATGTTTGAGTTCCAAGGATTTAGCCGGCATGACGCACCCAACGGAAGATATGGCGGCATTCCTGATCTGAACGGCCTTCTCTTTCTTGTAATGCCCTCTGGAAGAGGCAGATAACAGGTTTGTCAGTTTCGTCAGATGAGCATTGGCGACATAAGAAGCACCGGGAAACTGCTCCAAAAGAGCGTAAAGGGAGCTTAAATGCAAGGAAGGAACGAGTTTTTCAAGTTCAGGGAAGAGAATATTGACTAACCTTGCAAGTTGCTGTTTGAGAATAGCTCTTTCACGAATTTTGGAAAACCTGTAACGGGAGAGTGACTTTAACTGTTCATTGTGGTATAATGCTTTGGAGTAGGGTTTGAGGCCCACCGGAGACAACAGCATTAACGCAATGGTTTTGGAGTCAACCTTATCCGTTTTGGTCTTACGCAAAGAGACGGCTTTACGGTAAAGATTGGTGTGCAAAGGGTTAAAGACGAAGCATATAAACCCCTTTTCCAACAGGTACCCCAAAATAGCGAAGCTGTAATGTCCGGTGGCTTCGAGCCCTGCTTTTACGTTTTGGGGATGATCCTCGAAAGAGGAAACGAGGGAAAAGAGTTTGTCATAGCCTTGGCGGGAATTGGGAACGGAAAAAGGTTTTGTGAGCAATTCCCCGTCTTGGGAGAGGATGCAGCAGTCGTGCTTGTCCTTAGAAACGTCGATACCGAGATAGATCATGGAGAGTTCTCCTTTGTGGAAATTGATACTGTGTGAAGAAACCACGCATCTCTCTGCGGTCGTAACCTCGTCCTTGATGATCCGTCATGCGGAAACTAACTGATCAACAAACAAGCAAAGAGACTGTGGTCAGAGCCTTCGTTAAATCGTCTTGCGATAGGTAAAAGAAACTGATCCACAGTATCTTACAACAGTATAGCACTTTTTGCTCGTCCTTGGAGAGGGACGTGAAAAACTACTACGTCTTATTATACGAGGTATGAAAATAAAGTAGTATGAATAAGTTGCTTAGTGAATTTGCCATCGGCGAGAGGGGCGTTGTCAAGTCCGTCTCGGGCGAGGGCAGGATACGCCGCCGCCTCTTCGATATGGGCGTGACGCCCGGGGCGGAAGTGTTCCTGCGCAAGAAAGCGCCGCTCGGCGATCCCCTCGAGGTCACCATCCGCGGCTATGAACTCACCCTTCGCAAGACGGAGGCGGCGTGCGTCATGATGGAGGCGGCAAAATGAAAAAGTTTGCACTTGCGGGCAATCCCAACTGCGGTAAGACGACGCTCTTTAACCTTTTGACGGGCTCCACGGCCTATGTGGGCAACTGGCCGGGCGTGACGGTGGATAAGCGGGAGGGCACCTATAAGAAGGGCTCCGAACCCGTCGACATCGTCGACCTCCCCGGTATCTATTCGCTCTCGCCCTACACGCCCGAGGAAGTCATCTCGCGCAGCTTCATCCTCGACGAACGCCCCGACTGCGTCATCAACATCGTCGACGCCACCAACTTAGAGCGCAACCTCTACCTCACCACGCAGCTGATGGAGATCGATGTGCCCATGGTCATCGCCCTCAACATGATGGATGCGGTGGAGAAGGCGGGCGACAAGATCGATGCCGCCGCCCTCGAGCGCAAGATCGGCATCCCCGTCGTCGCCGTCTCGGCGCTGCGCGGCACGGGTATCAAGGAGCTGATGGACAGGGCGATCAAGGCCTCTAAGACCCCGAGAAAGGGCACGACCGTGCTGGAAAATTCGCCCGTTGCCCATCTTGTCAAGGACGTCGCCATCGCCCTCGAGGGGCAGAAAGTGGTCTCGCCGCTCTTCCACGCCGTCAAGCTCTCCGAGCTCGACGAGCTGGAGACGAAGGAGCATCCCGAGCTCGTTCCCACCGTCAACGCCTTCAAGGCGACCTTCTCGGACGACGTCTTCGGCGACGACCTCGAAGCGGTAGTGGCGGATGCGAGATACAAGTACATATCTGCCAACTTTTCCTCCGTGCTCATCAAGAAGGACAAGAAGGAAAAGCTGACGCGCTCCGACCGTGCCGACAAGGTGCTCACGCACCGCGTGTGGGGCATTCCAATCTTCCTCGTCATCCTCTTTGCCGTCTTCCACCTGACCTTCTCGGAGAACTTCCTCTTCTTGAACGGCTTCGGCGATGGCTGGCTGCCCTCCCTTGAAGACCTCGGCATGGATACGGAGAGCTTCGGCGTAAGGGTGCTGGCGTGCATCTACGACGGCACGCTCTACTCGCCCGGATGTATTTTGAATAACCTGTGGAACGAGATCGTCGTCGGCGAGCTCTTCGGCCTCATCGGGCAGGGCATCGATCAGATCCCCGTGCCGTGGGTGGCGGGCTTCCTCGGGAGCGGCGTCCTCGAAGGCATCTCGGCAGTGCTCTCCTTCCTGCCCTGGATCCTCGTGCTCTTCCTCTTCTTCTCCATTTTGGAGGACTCGGGCTACATGGCGCGCGTCGCCTTCATCCTCGACCGCATCTTCCGTAAATTCGGGCTCTCGGGCAGAGCGTTCATGCCCATGATCATGGGCTTCGGCTGCTCGGTGCCCGCCACCATCAACACGAGGACGCTTGCCGATGAAAACGAGAGAACGGCGACCATCCGCGTCATTCCCTTCTTCTCGTGCAGCGCAAAGCTCCCCATCCTCACCGCCGTGGCGGGGGCGATCGTCGCCTCCTTCGGGGTCGCCAATGCCGACCTCATCACCTACGGTATGTACCTTCTCGGCATCGTCACGGCCATCGCCGCCGTGCTCCTGATGCGCTCGACGACCATGCGCGGCGACGTGCCTCCCTTCATTATGGAGCTGCCCGCCTACCATGCGCCCCGCTTCTCCTCCCTCATGATCCACTTGTGGGATAAGACCAAGCACTTCGTCAAGAAGGCGTTCACCATCATCCTTGCCTCCACCATCGTCATCTGGGTCATCTCGCACTTCTCGCCCACGCTCGAATTTTTGTCCGACGAGCGCATCAACGAGAGCATCCTCGCCAATTTCGGCCGCCTCGTGCAGCCCTTCCTGACGCCCGTCGGCTTCGGTGCGCAGCTGGGTGAGTGGGGCTGGGTGTTCGCCGTCGCCGCCGTCACCGGCCTCATCGCCAAGGAGAACGTCATCTCCACCTTTGCGACGCTGGCGGCCTGCATCGCGGGCGCGGCGCTTGCCGAGGATGAGTCGGGCATCACCTATGTGCAGGCCATGGTCGAGGCAACGGGCATCGGCGTCCCCGGGCTCATCGCCTTCATCGCCTTCAACATGACGACCATCCCCTGCTTCGCCGCCACCGCTACGGCGCGTGCGGAGCTGCCCAAGGGCAAGTTCGGCTGGACGCTCGTCTTCTGGCTGGCGACCTCCTACGTCGTCTCCATGGCGGTGTACCTCATCGGTAGCTGGTGGTGGACGGTGTTCATCTTCGCGGCCGTTGCAGCGATCGTCATCCTTTCGATCGTGCTGTATAATAAAAATCACCCCGTCGGAACGGTTTCCCGCAAGAGCGGCAGGCGCGGCTCCCGTGTGAAGGAGGCGGCATGACCTGGTACGAGATCCTCATCATCGTCCTTGCGGCGGCGTTCGTTGTGGGTGTCACAGTTTGGCGCATCGTGCGGCACCGTCAGGGCAAGGGCGGCTGTGACTGCGGCTGTTCGGACTGCTCGCACTGCACTGCCTGCTCCGCCGCCAAAAAGCCCGCCGGGGCAAAGGAGAAAAAATAAGTTTATCCATCCTGTTATCTTCATAGATCTTGGAAAGGGGGCGGCCTCGTGCCGCTCTCTTTCCGTGTGCCGCGGGAGAGGAGCCCACGCCTCGGGAAAGGCGCTGCGCCCCGCCTCTCTCCACATGGAAAATATACAATTATGCGCCGCAATATGCAAAAGAGGGGGCGCAATGCGCGAAGATCGCCCCCGCGCCGCGTTTCGCTTGACAAAATTTGCATTTATTGCTATACTGTAAGGGAACAGTATGAACCCGCTTTTGGCGGCATCTTTTGCGCGCCTTGCCGTTCATCGTCTTTGCAATACGGCGGTATTGCTGCATCCTCTTCACGGCAAGGCATCCCAAAATCTACTCGCCAAAAGTGCGAAGCAATCAAAAGCTGCGGTTTTGCTCCTAGACAAGGCAAGGGCCGCAGGCCGTGCCGAGCGCACGGTCAAGGACCTTAACGCAGTATCGGGGCAAAACACGCGCTTTTGATCGGGTTCCTATTATTCCCTTACAGTATCATAAGCAGGAACAAACCTTATTTCGGGAGGAGTAAACGCATGATCATTTACAACGATAAATCTAACCTTCTGGAGGATACCGTCTACAAGTACCGCCTTCAGGACGTGGAGGAGCCCAACCTTTACCGCGAGCTCTTCGACTACGAGTCCATCCCCAAGATCGCCTTCAACCACCGCCATGTGCCCATGAATATGCCCGAGGAGATCTGGATGACGGACACCACCTTCCGCGACGGCCAGCAGTCCACCTCGCCCTTCACGGTCAAGCAGATCGTCGATCTCTACAAGCTGATGGCGCGCCTCGGCGGCCCCAAGGGGCTTGTGAGGCAGTCGGAATTCTTCCTCTATTCCAAGAAGGACAAGGAGGCCCTGCGCGCCTGCCAGGATACGGGGCTCAAATTCCCCGAGATCACCACCTGGATCCGCGCCGACGAGCGCGACTTTGAGCTCGTCAAGAACGCGAACGTCCAAGAGACGGGCATCCTCGTCAGCTGTTCAGACTATCACATCTTCAAGAAGATGCACCTGACCCGCCGCCAGGCGCTCGATAAGTACCTCGGCATCGTCAAGAGCGCCCTTTCCTACGGCATCCGCCCGCGCTGCCACTTCGAGGACATCACGCGCGCCGACTTCTACGGCTTCGTCATTCCCTTCGCCTCCGAGCTCATGCGCCTGATGGAGGACAGCGGCATCCCCATCAAGATCAGGATGTGCGATACGATGGGCTTCGGCGTCTCCTTCCCCGGCGTCACGCTGCCGAGGAGCGTGCAGGGCATCGTCTACGGCCTCTATCACTATGCGGGCGTGCCGCATTCCCTCCTCGAATGGCACGGCCACAACGACTTTTACAAGGTGGTCACCAACGCCTCCACGGCATGGCTGTACGGCGCGTCGGCGGTCAACTGCTCGCTGCTCGGCATCGGCGAGCGCACGGGCAACTGCCCGCTCGAGGCGATGTGCATGGAGTACGCGGCGCTGCGCGGCACCATGGACGGCATGGACTTCACCGCCATCACCGAGATCGCCGACTACTTCGAGCATGAGATCAACTACATCGTGCCGCCCAAGACGCCCTTCGTCGGCCGCGCCTTCAATTCCACCCGCGCGGGCATCCATGCGGACGGCCTTTTGAAGGACGAGGAGATCTACAACATCTTCGATACTGCCAAGATCCTCAACCGTCCCGCGCGCGTCTCCGTCAACAAGACGAGCGGCCTTGCGGGCATCGCCTTCTGGATCAACGACTATTACAGTCTGCCCGACGAGTACAAGGTGACCAAGGGCGATCCCCTCGTCATGGCGATGAAGGAGCGCGTGGACGCCGAGTATGAGGAGGGGCGCAACAGCTCCTTCGGCGACGATGAGCTCGTCAACCTCATCTACGCCATCGACAGCAAGCGCATCCGCGACTTTGAATCGCACAGCATGAGATAATGCGCTCTTGCACAGGATAAACGTATGAAAATGCAGACGCTTTCCGCGGCGGAGAAACGGACGTATGCCGTCGCCGTCGTGGGCGGGGGTATCGCGGGCTATACGGCGGCGCTCGCCCTCAAAAATTTAAGAACGGACTATATCTGGCTGGGGCGCAAGCCCTTCGGCGACAAGCTGCTGCTTGCAGAGTATGTGCGCAACTTCCCCGCCCTCGTGGGGGACGGCAAGACCTTTTCTTCCCGCCTTGAAGAACAGGCGGAAAAGGAGGGGCTCCTCTTCACCGAGGCGCGCATCGACGGCATCTATGCGGGAGAGGGGGAGTTCATGCTCACCCAAAACAGCGAAACGCTCTCGGCGCGCGCCGTCATTTTGGCGACGGGCGTGGAGAGCGCAGGTTCCTGCAAGGGGGAGGAGGCCTTCCTCGGGCGGGGCGTGAGCTACTGCGCCGTCTGCGACGGGGCGCTCTACCGCGGCAGGACGATCGCCTGCGTGCTCTCCGCCAAAGAGTTCGCGGAGGAGGCGGAATACCTTGCGGGCTTTGCAGAGAAGGTCTATGCCTTCTGCCTCTACAAAGATCCCTCCTTCCAGGCAGCAAATATCGAGATCGCGGCGGGCGTGCCCACGGCCGTCGAGGGCGAGGCGCGCGTGAAGGCGCTCCTTGCGGGCGGCAAACGCTATGAAGTGGACGGCGTGTTCTTCTTAAAAAATTCGACGCCCCCTTCGGCGCTCGCGGGCGGGCTCAAAACGGAGAACGGCGCCGTTTCGGTCGACCGCCGCATGGCGACCAACCTTCAGGGCCTCTTTGCCGCGGGCGACGTGACGGGGCGGCCCTATCAGTACGTCAAGGCGGCGGGCGAAGGGCTCGTCGCGGCGTACTCGGCAAGCGACTATGTGCGCTCGCTGACAAAATGAATACAGGGCAAACACAAGCAAAAAGGCGCTCCCGACTCTTTTGGCGGAGCGTCTTTTTACATGGTCATCATTTCATGAGAATATGGTGAAAAACGCTGTAATTTGCTTTTTGGGGGTTGACAAGCGGCGCATTTGTTCTTATAATGAACATAAGATTGTTCAGAGCGGTACAACGCAAAGGAGAAGGGAAAATGAAGATCGAGATCAACGAATACCTTTTGAAGCTCTTCCACCTCGTGAAAGAATTGGGAGACATCGACTTTTTCTTAGGGGAAGCCAAACTTTCCAAGACGGAGTTCCGCATCCTCTGGGAAGTCGCCAATGAGCAGCGCGACGGGCACGACATCATCTCCTCCGAACTTGCGCGGCGCGTCGGCATCACGCGCTCTGCCGTCTCGCAGATCGTAGCCAAACTCGAAAAGAACGGCATCGTCAAGCGCGCGTCCGCCCCCTTCGACAGAAAGATCGCCTATGTGCGCCTCACCGACGAGGCGGCGGAGACCTTTGAACGGCAGGCGCGCAAGGCCAACGACTTTGCCGAGCGCGTGCTTGCGGAGTTTGGCAAAGAGCGCCTCGATGCGCTGCTCGCAGAGAGCAAGGCCTTTTCCGATGCCTGCTACAAGGTGGCGGGTCATCCGAGAGGGGAGGAACAATGAAGGAACGCGGCAGGGATGCCGCTTCACGGCGGGGCGCGGCGGGACGCTGCGCCCTTTGGAGCGTTTTTGAGATATGTTAAAGCTTGTTGACATCAAAAAGGACTATAAAGTGGCGGCGGGGGCGGTCCACGCCCTCAAGGGGGTGAGCCTCAGCTTCCGCCCCAACGAGTTCGTGTGCATTTTAGGCGCATCGGGCTGCGGCAAGACCACCCTCCTCAACATCATCGGCGGGCTCGACCAGTACACCTCGGGCGATCTCATCATCCAGGGCAAGTCCACGCGGCACTTCAAGGACCGCGATTGGGATGTCTACCGCAACCACCGCATCGGCTTTGTCTTCCAGAGCTATAATCTCATCCCGCATCAGACGGTGCTTGGCAACGTCGAGCTCGCCCTCACCATCGCGGGCGTTCCGCGCGAGGAGAGGCGGCGTCGGGCGGCGGAAGCGCTTCGGCGCGTGGGCCTCGAGGAGGAGCTCGATAAAAAGCCCAACCAGCTCTCGGGCGGGCAGATGCAGCGCGTCGCCATTGCGCGCGCGCTCGTCAACGACCCCGATATCCTGCTCGCCGACGAGCCTACGGGCGCGCTCGATTCCAACACCAGCGTGCAGATCATGGACCTCATCAAGGAGATCGCGGGCGAGCGCCTCGTCATCATGGTCACGCACAACCCCGACCTTGCCGAACGCTATGCCTCGCGCATCGTGCGCCTGAAAGACGGCGCCGTGGAGTCCGATTCCGACCCCTACGATGGCGAGGAACAGCCCGAGGGCGCCATAGAGAGCGCAGAGAAGGGCGCACAGCCCGAAGATACCACTCAGCCCGAAGATACCGCTCAGCCCGAAGATACCACTCAGCCCGAAGATACCGCTCAGCCCGAATGCGCCGCTCAGCCCGAGAGCGCCGCACAGCCCGAGGGGAAGGGAGCGCGGCCGGGGGCGCGCGCCAAGATGAGCTTTTTGACGTCTCTGGCGCTCTCCTTCCGCAACCTGCTCACCAAGAAGGGGCGCACCATCCTAACGTCTGTCGCGGGCAGCATCGGCATCATCAGCGTCTGCCTCGTTTTGGCGCTCTCCAACGGCTTTAACAACTACATCCGTAAGACGGAGGAGGATATGCTCTCCTACTATCCCGTCACCATTTCGGAGAGCTCCTTCGACCTCGCTTCGGTGATGACCTCCTTCACCGACATCGAGGATATGCCCGATCTTTCGCAGCTCGACAACAAGGTGTACATCGACTCCTTTTTGACGAGCCTTGCCAACGGTATGGCGACTACCAACAATATCACCGATACCTACGTCTCTTACCTCGAAGCGATGGACCCTTCGTGGTATGCAGAGATCATGTACAGCTACGGCGCGAAGCTTTCCGACAATCTCTTTCTGCAGACGAAGACCTTCCCCGACGGAAACAGCGAGACGACGGAAAAAACGACGCGCTCGCTCAACAACTTAAAGGCAAAGTATATCAACGACCTCATGCAGTTTGCCGATCAGTACAGCTCTCTTATCGGCTTTGCGGACTATTTCACGAACGTCGTCTCCGTCATGCCGGGGACGTCCGATGATGCCAATTCGGGCTACGACAAATACGTCACGGATCAGTACGACATCATCAAAGGCCATTTCCCCGACCCCGACCCCGTGAACGAGAACGAGTACGAGGCCGTCCTCGTGGTGGGGCAGAACTATCAGGTCACCGACCTGACGCTCGCCCAGCTCGGCCTTCTCGACGAGGATCGCTTCATGGAGCTTTTTAACCTCGGCGATGAGGATGCGGAACCCGTCACCGATCCCGATGCCGACAAGATCCCCTATGACGATATCCTCGGCAAGAGCTATACCCTCTTTTATAACGACGAAGTGTATACAAAGAATGAAGGCTGGACGCAGCTTTCCTACATGAGCGGCAAGTACGCCTTCACCTACAACGGTCAGCGCGACAACGAAGCCTTCAAAGCGCAGGACGGCGAGGGGATCAATATCCGGATCTCGGGCATCCTGCGCCTCAAAGACGAGTATTCTTACGGCTGCCTTTCTCCGGGGCTCTGCCTTACGGAAAAGACGGTCAAGGCGTATATCGAGGGCAACATGGGCTCCGAGATCGTGGAGTGGATGAAGAGTGACGAGGCGAAATTTACGTCGGGCGGGATGGACATCTATCTCATGCCCGCGATGACGGATAACCTCACGAGTGCCTTCACGCTCTACGAGGTCATGCCGGGCAGCAGCATCTACGTCTCCCAGACGCCCGATGCCGCCGTCAAGGCGCTGGGCGGCAGCGACAGCCCGAGCGGCGTCTCCATCTACGCCAACAACTTCGACAACAAGGAACAGCTCCTTTCCTATCTCGACGAGTGGAACACCCGGTGCGAGGAGGGGGGCTCTTACGGGGGCATCGCCCTTGCGGAGGGGGATAAGATCACCTATACCGACACGGTGGGCATGCTGATGGGCATCATGCAGACGATGATCGACATCATCACCTATGTGCTTGTCGCGTTCACCGCCATCTCCCTCGTCGTCTCCTCCGTGATGATCGGCATCATCACCTACGTCTCCGTCGTCGAGCGCGTCAAGGAGATCGGCGTGCTGCGCGCCCTCGGCGCCAGAAAGCAGGATGTCAGGAACCTCTTCAATGCGGAGACCTTCATCATCGGCCTTGCGGCGGGGCTCATCGGCATCGCCGTCGCCTACGCTTTGAGCGCCGTCATCAGCCTTATTTTGCAGTCGCTCACGGGCATCGCGGGCATCGCCTTCCTTCCCGTCACCTCGGCAGTCATCATGGTGTGCGTCAGCGTGGCCCTGACGCTCATCTCGGGGCTCATCCCCGCTCAGTCCGCCGCCAAGAAAGATCCCGTCATTGCCCTGCGCACCGAATAACGGCGCAGAAAAGGGCGCATGGAAGGGCGCAAAAAGGGCGCATAAAAGGGGCGCGCTTCGCCCATACTCTCTTTTGCGAGGCGGCTTATGGCAAAGAAAAAACCAATGCGCAAACTGACGGAAGAGGAATACGAAGCATATCTTCGTAAACTGCTCAAAAGATGAAAAGAGGGGACGGGGCTGCGGCTCCGTCCTTCTTTTCGGCGTTTTTATGGCGGCAGCGCGCCGCGGGCGATATGTAAGGTGATAAACAACTGTTAAGTATTTCACAGCTCTTTCATGCAGAATGCGTAAGACGTTGACAAATGTGTGGTATGATAACGGCAAGAAAACAAAGGAGCTTACTTATGACTGATTTTGATGCATTGTGCAAGACTGCCGAAACTATCCCCGCCGAGCTCTATCCCGAAGTGCTGCGCGAAAAGGCGAGGGAAGTGCTGCCCGCGCTCGAAGCCGTGTCGGGCAGCAAGGCGCGGGGGGATGCCCTCTTTGCCGCCTTCCTCATCGCCTCCGTCTATTCGGACGGCACCCTCGACGAGGCGGAGTACGCCCTGCTCCTGCCGGGGCTCATAGAGACCTTCGGCAATGATTTCGGCTTTGAGGATGTCAAGGCGGTCATCGAAAATTCCAAAAAGGAGGGCAGGCAGCTCACCGAGTTCACGGACGCCCTCTGCGACTATTTCGGGCTGCTCTCCGAAGAGCTCAAGGACGATCTCGTGCTCCTCTCCCTCCTCGTCTGCGCCGTCGACGGCAAAGTTTCGAAGAAGGAGAAGCGCTATTTAAGGCAGCTCATCCGCTAAAGTATCAACGTGCGCCGTGCGGTCCCGTGCGGCGTTTTATTTGACAAATTTTGGGGGATGTGGTAGAATGAGGGCATGAAACGGGTCATTGTAGTAGAGGGAATGTGCTGCGAGCGCTGCGCCGAGCGCGCGGAAAAGAAGCTGCGCCTTCTAAGCGGCGTCTTTGGCGCCAAGGCCAACTTCAAAAAGGGCGTCATCTTTGTGGAGACGGAGCTTCCCGATTCGGCGCTCTCCGCCTGCGTCACCGAGGCGGGCTTTACCGTCAAGGAGATCCGCGAACGCAAGGGGCTCTTCGGCTAAATCGGCGCTTCCGCGCGGGCAAGCCCCCGAAAAACGCTTGCTTTTTTGCGCGGAAGACGATATAATAGGAAAAAATACGGCGTCAAGAGCGGACGCGTCCGAAAATGAGCTGCTTGCACAGAGAGCTCCCCGCCTTGCTGAGAGGGGAGAGAAGGGGCTTTTCCGGGTATCACCGCTCGTGCCTGCGGGGAGAAATAAAAGTAACTCCGCACGGGGTCGCAGCCCGTTATCCCCTGCGGCAAATGTTCGTTTGTTTTGGTGGTCAAAAAATGCCTTCGCGTATTCCGAAACGCGGGGGCTTTTATTTTCACTTGAAGCTATCTCAAAAGGAGGAGATCATGTATCGCAAGGTAGACACATCGCTCGATTTCGTCGGGCGGGAACAGGAGATCATCGAGTTCTGGAAGCAAAACCACATCTTCGAGAAGTCGGTGGAAAAGAACGAGGGGAAGGAGGAGTTCTCCTTCTTCGACGGCCCCCCGACTGCCAACGGCAAGCCGCACATCGGTCATATTTTAACGCGCGTCATGAAGGACATCATCCCGCGCTATCAGACGATGAAGGGCAAGCACGTCTTGCGCAAGGCGGGCTGGGATACGCACGGACTGCCCGTGGAGCTGGAAGTGGAGAAGTCTTTGGGCCTCGACGGCAAGAAGGAGATCGAAACGTACGGCATCAAGCCCTTCAACGAGCAGTGCAAGCGCTCCGTCTGGAAGTACACCGACGAGTGGCGCAAAATGAGCGACCGCGTCGGCTATTGGTGCGACATGGACGAGCCTTACGTCACCTATCACGACGACTACATCGAGTCCGTGTGGTGGGCGCTCAAAGAGATCGATAAGAAGGGGCTCCTCTATAAGGGGCACAAGATCGTGCCTTACTGCCCTCGCTGCGGCACGGCGCTCTCCTCGCACGAAGTCGCGCAGGGCTACAAGACGGTGAAGGAGACCTCCTGCGTGGCGCGCTTTGCGGTCACGGGGCGGGAGAACACCTATATCCTCGCCTGGACGACGACGCCCTGGACGCTCCCTTCCAACGTGGCGCTCTGCATGAACCCCGACGAGACGTATGTGGAGATCGCCCATGACGGCACGCACTATATCATGGCGGAGGCGCTCGTTCCCTCCTTCTTCGAGGAGTACGAAGTCGTCGAAAAGAGGCTCGGCAAAGAGTATGAGGGCACCAAGTACGAGCCCCTCTTTGACTACGCCAAGCCCACGCTCGAAGCCATGAAGAACGAGTGGAAGCGCGTGTACGAAGTCGTCTGCGATGGTTACGTCACGCTGACGGACGGCACGGGCGTCGTCCACATCGCGCCCGCCTTCGGTCAGGACGACTACAACGTGGGCAAAATTTATTCGCTCCCCGTCGTCTCCCTCGTCAACGAGCAGGGCAAGTTCGACGAGCGCTGTCCCGAGCTTGACGGCCTCTTTATCAAGAAGGCGGACCCCGTCATTTTGAAGATGCTCAAAGAGAGCGGCAAGCTCTTCAAGGCGCTGCCCTTCGAGCACGACTATCCCCACTGCTGGCGGTGCGATACCCCCCTCATGTATTATGCGCGTTCGAGCTGGTTCATCGAGGTCACCAAGGTGAAGGACGAGCTCATCGCCGCCAACCGCTCCGTCAATTGGATGCCCGAGACCATCAAGGAAGGCCGCATGGGCAACTTCCTCGAAAACGTCATCGATTGGGGGCTCTCGCGCGACCGCTATTGGGGAACGCCGCTCCCCGTGTGGGTGTGCCCCGACTGCGGCGCGAAGGAAGTCATCGGCTCGAGGAAGGAGCTCGAGGAAAAGTGCGGCGCGCCCGCAGGCATCGAGCTGCACAGGCCGTATTTGGACGACCTCGTCTGCACCTGCCCCAAGTGCGGCGGCAAGATGAAGCGCACGCCCGAGGTCATCGACTGCTGGTTCGATTCGGGCTCCATGCCCTTCGCGCAGTATCACTATCCCTTCGAGCATAAGGACCTCTTCGAGGAGACCTTCCCCGCCGACTTCATTTCGGAAGCCGTCGATCAGACGCGCGGCTGGTTCTATACGCTGCTCGCCATCTCCACCATCCTCTTCGGCAAGGCGCCCTTCAAGAACTGCATCGTCCTCGGCCACGTCAACGATCAGAACGGCGTCAAGATGAGCAAGCACAAGGGCAACGTCGTCGACCCCTGGTCGGTGCTCGATAAGCAGGGCGCCGACGCCGTCAGATGGTACTTCTACACCAACTCCGCACCCTGGATCCCTTCCCGTTTCGGGGCGGAGGCGGTCAGCGAAGTGCAGCGCAAGTTCCAGGGCACGCTCTGGAACACCTACGCCTTCTTCGCCCTCTATGCGGAGATCGACGGCTACGATCCCTCCCGCTACAAGCTCGAGGAGTGCATGCTCTCCCTCATGGACCGCTGGGTGCTCTCCCGCCTCAACACGGTGGTGCGCGACGTCGATAAGATGCTTGCGGAGTACAACATCACGGACAGCGCGCGCGAGATCCAAGACTTTAGCGACGTGCTGAGTAATTGGTACGTCCGCCGCGGCCGCGACCGCTATTGGGGCAGCGACATGACGGAGGACAAGGCGGCAGCCTACACGACGCTCTACACCGTCCTTGTGACGCTTGCTAAGCTCCTCGCGCCCTACACCCCCTTCATGGCGGAGATGATGTATCAAAACCTCGTGCCTAATTTCTATCCCGAGGCGCCTAAGTCCGTGCATCTGTGCGATTTCCCCGTCTGCGACGAGGCGCGCATCGATAGGGAGCTCGAGCGCGGCATGGAGGACGTCCTCGAAGTTGTCGCCCTCGGCCGTGCGGCGCGCAACGCGGGCAGCCTTAAAAACCGCCAGCCCCTGTCGGAGATGGTGGTGGCGAGCGAACGGCCCCTTGCCATCGCGGGTGAGCTCGAGGCGGTGCTCCTCGACGAGCTCAACGTCAAGAAACTCTCCCGCTGCGGCGATGCGGAATCGCTCGTCTGCTATTCCTTAAAGCCCCAGCTCAAGACGCTCGGCCCCAAGTACGGCAAGCGCCTCAAAGAGATCAACAGCTTCCTTGCCTCCTGCAACGCCTGCGAGGTGGTGCACGCGGTGAGAGGCGGCGGCGTCTATCACATGGAGGGCGGCATCGACCTTTCCGAGGAGGACTTGCAGATCTTCACGGGCTCGCGCGAGGGCTACGTCTGCGCAAGCGACCACGGCATCACGGTGGCGCTCAAGACCGAACTTACGCCCGAGCTGCTGATGGAGGGCTGCGAACGCGAGCTCGTCTCCAAGATCCAGACGATGCGCAAGGAGGCGGGCTTTGAGGTCACCGACCGCATCTGCGTCTTCTACGAGGCGGAAGGGCGCGCGAAGGAGGCGCTTTGCTCGGCAGCCTTTGCGAAAGACGTCCTCGCCGAGAACGTGTGCGAGGGCTGCCATGAGGGCTTCACCAAAGAGGTGGACATCAACGGCGACAAGGTGACGCTGACGCTCGTGAGAAAATAAGTTCAAAGCATGATAGCATGGCGGCGGCGCCCCGAACGGGGCGCCGCCGCTTCACTTGCTGCCGCTTTATGCGGGCAGGGCAAAATTGCCCCCTCATTTGCCCTCAGAAGCCCATGTAGCAGCTGTTGCATCCGCTCACATAGGCGCGGCCGATGGCGTATTGGCGGGCATAATAGCTGTCCGTACCGCCGCCCGCAGAGCCCGAACAGCAGCTGCACGGATCGCAGCTGCAGGGGGTACAGGTGCAGGGCGTGCATTCGCATTGGCAGGGTTCGCAGGTACAGGGCTCGCAGGTGCAGGGCTCGCAGGTGCAGGGCGTGCAGGTACAGGGCGTGCAGGTGCAGCAGCTGCCGCAATTACAGCTGCAGCTGCAGTTTTGCCCGCAGTCGCAGGTGCCCTCGTCCGTCGACTCGCTGCGCACGGCAAACAGGTTGGAAAGGGCGCGCATGAAGTTCGTCGAGCACCTGGACGATGCCCGGTATGAATGACAGGAATTGCACATAGGAAACCTCGATGATATGTTTTCGGGAGTTGGTCCCTGTCTCATTGTATGCGCAGAGGGCGGGCGGTTGCGCCCAAAAGCACTTGCATTTGCGGGAAAAAACTGCTATAATGTTTATATTCGCATATTTTTTGTGAGGAGACCATCTTGAAACACATCTTCCGCAAGCCGACGCGCTACGAACTCAAACAGACTGCCGTCCGCTGGCTGCTCATCGTCCTCGGCAACGCCGTCACCGCGGCGGCGAGCTCCTTCTTCATTGTGCCGGGCGGGCTCGTGGTGGGCGGCACGACGGGCCTCGGCATCTTTGTCGAGCAGCTGTGGGATTTTGCATATGCGCGCGTTCTCACCGTCTATGCGGCGAACATCGTCCTCTTTATCGTGGGCACCATTCTGCTCGGCAAGGGATTTTTCTGGGCGACGCTCGCGGGCACCTTCCTCTATCCCGCCTTCCTGTCCCTCTTCGACGCCCTCAACGCCGCCTATGTGGCGCAGACGGGCACTGCCGTCTCGGGCGGAGACGTCTTTCTCGACACCGTCTTCGGCTCCATCCTCTTCGGCGCGGGCATCGGGCTCGTGGTGCGCGTGGGCGCGAGCACGGGCGGCACGGACATCCCGCCCCTCATTTTGCAGCATTTCTTCGGCATCCCCGTCTCCATCTCGCTGTGGGTCTTGGATCTCGCCGTCGTCCTATTGCAGCTCTTTGCGGGCGCCACGCTGCAGACGGTGCTCTACGGCATCGTCATCTGCATCCTCTCCTCCGTCGTCATCGAGTTCGTGACCCCGCTTGGTCAGCGCAAGATGCAGGTGCAGATCGTCAGCCGCCGCCATGGGGAGATCAGGGAGATGATCTTGAACGTCCTCGACCGCGGTGTCACCCTGCTCTACGGCAAGACGGGGTACCTGCGCGAGAAGTGCTATGTGCTGCTCACCGTCGTCTCCCCGCGCGAGCTGGTGCGCCTTAAAAACGAGGTGCAGAAGATCGACCCCGACGCCTTCCTCACCGTGAGCGTCGTCTCCGAGGTGCGCGGCCGCGGGTTCAGCCGCGAGAGCGTCTATCTTCCCAAGGAAGACGAGGGCAGGGGAGAGGCGGAGGAGCCCGAAGAGGCGGGCGAGGGGAGGGGAGAGCCCCTTGCGGCCGAAACTCCGCCCGCTGCGCCCGAAGGCAAATAAAAACGCCGCGGCAAGGAGCTGCGGCAGGCAGACGCGGCAAAACAGTACCGGCCCGAACGTGACGTTCGGGCCGGCCGATAAAAGGAGAAAATAAGGGGATAACAATCCTTGGATGCGGCAGGGAAACACTCCCACCACATTACAGATGCATTATAGCATAACTTGCACAAAAAAGCAAGGAAAAAACAGGCAAAAAATCCATATTTTGTGGATTTTTTCGGGAAGAAGGACCATGATTTGTGCTTTGCGTTCAAAAGGGGGCGCGCCGCGGCTGAGCCGCGGCGCGCCCTGAAAGGTTACTTCTTCTTTTCCTTGCGGCGCTTATCGTTGATGACGGTGAGGGCGGCTTCGTCGATGAGGGTGATGCCCTCCTCCTTGGCAATGTCCACCATCTGTTGAAGGGCGGCCTTTAAGAAGACGCGCGGGATTTTGGTGAGCTTGGCGCAGGCTTCGTCGGTGAACTTGATGTCGGGGTCGATGCGGTCGGCGGCGTAGCGCACGGAGGCAGCGTCTCCCTCCTTTGCCTGGATCTTTTCGGGGAAGGGTTTTTTGAAGCGCGAGCACCAGAAGTTGGTGCTGTCGCGGTAGCCGTAGTCGACGGGCACGGGCGGGAAGCCCTTCGCCTTGACGCCGTTGACGATGGTGTCATAGTAGCGGGGCTTTATGAGGATCTTGTCGATGTTGAGGATGAAGTGGGCGCCGAACTTGCTCGTGATGCCGTTGAAGTTGCGGTAGGGCGGCTCATACCCTTCGAGGCAGCCGGGTTTATCGAGGTAGGCGTCCTCGAGCGCGTCGTTCCAGGTGCATTCAAAGACTTGGAAGGCCTCGGCAACCACTTTGGGCCGCTCGCCGCCCGCGATGCCGTCCTCTAAGGTAAAGAGGCAGTCCTTCATCTTCTCGTCGGTGGTGTCGCCGGGGAAGCCGAGGCGCACCGCCTCGCGGAAGTACTTCCTGTCGTCGGGGATGAAGTTCAACGAGACCTTCTTGGAGCGCAAAATGTTCTGCGCCGTGTTGGAGCTGTTGCGGCACTCGAGGAGCATCGCATAGCGGTCCTTGCCCGCGATGTAATAGGGGAAGCAGAGGGAGTAAGAGCCGAGGTTGGTCTTGCCGCTTTCTGCAAGCGTTCCCGCCAGCACCGTGGGCATGGGGAAGAAGGAGGAGGTCTGATAGAAGTTGTCTACAATGCGTAAGTCTTTGAAGCTGCTCATGAAGTTCTCCTAAAATTTTATCTTTTCTATTATTGTACACCCGCGCCTGCTCCTTGTCAAGAGCAAGCATTTTGAGCGCCCCTTTTGCCCGCTTTTGCCTTGCTTCCGCCCTGCGGCGGGGCGCGCGCCTGCGGGGTATCGATCATGCGAGGAAGGGAAAGTTTGTTTAGAGAGAAAAAATTTTTGTCCGAAAGGAGAGAAAATTGCTTGACACACGGCGAATAATCGATATAATAGAGAGGTACTTTTCATTGAGGCGTAGCGCAGTTTGGTAGCGCGTTTGGTTAGGGACCAAAAGGTCGTGGGTTCAAATCCCGTCGCCTCAACCACGAAAAATGAAGCCAACATTTGTTGGCTTCATTTTTCGTTATTACGAACATCGACGGGATTTGAGGGTGGAGGCGCGAGCGGGAGCGAGCGGTTTGCGCGCGAAGAGTTCGCTGACATATTGGCTCGGCGCAAACTGAACAGCCCGGTGGGCTGTTCACCGGGGCGCGCCGCCAAAGGCGCAAATCCCGTCGCCTCAACCAAAAATCGGAAATCAACGTCTGTTGGTTTCCGATTTTTTATTGTGCGTCGGAGTTTGCCCAGCGCCTTTTGGTCTCAAAAGCAAACGCGCTCGCGCGAAAAGGGCTCCCGCAAAGATCTTGCGGCAGCAAGAGATTCGCGGGAAGAGGAGGAACAAGCCAAGCGTAGCCGCGCCGCGAGGGACGCAGCGGCGTGCAGGCGGGCTTTGTTCCGATGAAGGGGGTCATGGGTCCTGCCGTCGCCTCAACCACGTCGAGGCGTTGGTTTGTCTCGAAAGAAAATAACATCAAGCCGCCGATCGCTGAATCCTTGCGGTCGGCAATTTTTTTTGATATAATAAATATGGGGAACGAGATAAAATAAAAGGTTAAATCATGGAAAAGCTGATAACCATAACAACGGTAAACGAAATAGACAGAGAAAAGCCATACACCGCCGAGACATTCCGCCAAGCTGGAGCAAAAAGGCTGGCGAGATTGCAGGAGATCAAGGCTCTTTTGGAGTCGGAAGGGTATGAAAAAAGGCGCGCCGCCTTTGAAAAAGAGCGGGAACGCCTGATGCGGAAGTGGCGGAGCTATACAGCGCATATCGGGGAATGGGAGGAGGAAATGACGGAAAAGATCATGAACGATCCCACGCTATCCGATGAAGAGAAAAGTCAAAAAATGCAAAGCGAAGTGTATGCCAAGGTACTGGAAATGTTCAAGCAGGCAGAGAGCGGCGAGGCGTGTCAAAAAGCCATAGGCGAATATGGTGCATTCCTGCAGAACGATCAACTGATGACCGAGGCGGCGGGATACCATCTTGAAAGGACTTCGCCCGAGGTCGAACCCTTTTTCGATTTGGCGCAGGCTTTGGCGGGAGATGAGCCTGAAATGATAGAATTTGAAATGCCCTCCGACTGCATCTACGATCAGATAAAAATCTGGGAAGAGTATGTGGAGAGCGGATACATAGACGACTACAATAAAGCCGTCGCCGAGGACGATCGGGCAAAAAAACTTTCCGCTCTGCAGCTTGAATACCTCTTTGCCGAGTGCGATGCCGTGTGCTTTCATGCCGAAGATGGCGTTCATATCGGCGACGAGTGCGACGTGCGCTTCGCCGAAATTCTCAATGAGGTGATCAGCACTGAAAAGACGGAAAATTACGGCATGAACGTTTTAAGGATCTACTTAAAACCCACGCAAAAGCTCAAAGAATATCTCATGTCTTTCAAACGGTTCGACAGGTATCATTACGATGCGTATCAAAGATACGATCCCTATTTCAGCTTTGCCGATATCACTTTTTGGAAGGACGGCGAAGTGCTTTTGAGTTGTCTCACGCACGAGGGATATTTTGATGTGGCTGACAGCATAAAGCCGATTTTCGACGGCTTTGAAGAAAAGATAAGTCAGGACTGATAAACTGTGTGATTTCAAAAGCGTGGGCACTTCGGCTTTGCAGGCGGCAAAGACTTTTTATAGTTATATCCTTTGAAAAAGGGCACTTTTGAGGCCTTTTGGAGTTATCTGCCGCGAAAAATGAAGCTAACATTTGTTGGCTTCATTTTTCGTTATTAGAAGCAGACAAGGTTTGAGGGTGGAGGCGCGAGCGGACAGAAAAGCAAGGCGGTTTTTCCCTAAACACTTGACATACGCATGATTTGGGCGTATAATAACAGCAAGGAGAAAGGAAATGACCGCAAAAGAGATACTCAAGCAGCTGTACGCCGACGGCTGGCGGGAAGTGCCCAACCGCACGAAGGGCGGGCACATCCAGCTCAAGCATCCGACAAAGCCGGGGAAGGTCACCGTGCCTTATCATTCCGGGGATATCCCCGTTGGCACATTGAACAGTATCTTAAAGCAAGCGGGTCTGAAATAAGAAAGGAGGAGGCATCATGAGATCTGTAACATATCTTGCGGTATTCGAGCCGTCCGCGGACGGCTATGGGGTGTATTTTCCCGATCTTCCGGGATGCATCGGCTTTGGCGGCACCTTTGAGGAGGCGCAGCGCAGCGCGGCGGATGCGCTCGGCCTGCATCTCTACGGCATGGAGCAGGACGGAGAGCCGATCCCTGCGCCATCTAAGGTGCCTGAGATCGATCCCAAAACAGCTCCCGGGTTTTTGGTGTCGCCCGTGACCGTCTATCCCGAACTCGTAAAACATGAGCTCGACAACAAACGGGTGAAGACCAACGTCACGCTGCCCGCCTGGCTGAAGAACGCCGCCGAAGAGCAGGGCATCAACTACTCGCGCCTCTTGGAGGCGGCGCTCATGGAATATCTCGGCATCGAGCCTCCGTCCGTTCCCAAGCACAGCGGCAAAAAATCGGCAGCGAATTAAATCGATATAAAGGCCTTGGAAGCAGATCTCCCGCGATACGGGATGTTTCGAACCCAGGGCCTTTTTTTGAGTTTTTTCGGAGTGCGCGGCTTGCGCCGCGAGGGAGGGAGCGGTTTTGCACACCTTTCGTTCGGAAAAAATACAATGGACGGGGGGAATATGATGCGCATTTGTTTTGTAACGGGCGGCGATCTCAAAAGCGTGGGGGAGGAGGCAGGGGCGGACGTCGTGTTGGCGCCGCTCTCCTATCTCGGCGAGGTGAGCTATGAGCGCGAACTCAAGGGAGAGACGGGTCGTTTTGAGGAAGTGGCGCTGCGCTCCAAGGCACTGCGCTGCGTGCTCGTCTGCGGCTGTGATACAGACGCGCGGGGCGTGCGGCGCAAGTCTGCCGTCATTGCCGAGCGCGGCCGCATTCTGGGCGTTTCCGACCTCACGAGCCGCATCGACGGCAGAGAGTACGGTGCGGGGGCGGGCATCAAGGTTTACGAGACCGCCGTAGGCCGTCTCGGCATCGTCGTGGGGGAGGATCTCTGCTTTCCGCACGTCCTCGAAACGCTCTCCCTCTCCGGGGCGGACGCCGCGCTCTGTCTTTTAGAGGAGCTTTCCGAGGGGCTGGAGCTCACGCTCATCCGCGCGCAGGCCTTCTTTTACGGCATACCCGTTGCCCTCTGCGCCTCGGGATACGCCGCCGCCGCCGACCCTGCGGGCAGGCTCGCCTTTGCCTCTCCCGCCCCCGTCAGCCGCTTTATGCTGCCCAAGGAGCGGGAATACCGCCTCATCGAGACGCGCCGCCGCCTCACTTTGCGCAAAAAAAGAGAATTTTAGGTCTTGCAAGCGGGGCGGAGGTGTGCTATACTGTAAAATGAAGGGGGCATTTTGCGCCCGAGGCGCCCCCGAGGAGGAAATTATGCCGCAAGAAAACGCCCTGCAGTTCATCTCTGCCTACAATATCATCGATGCCCGCCTGCGCGCGCTCTACCGCGGCAAGGGCAGCCTCAACTTTTCCGATCTTGTCCGCCGCGTTGCCGACCGCGATCCCATCGTGCGCAGGTATGAGGACGACCTCGTCTTCTGTGCAAAGCTGCGCAACGTCATCGTGCACACCACGACCAATGACCGCATCGTCGCCGAACCCTGCGACGAGATCACGCAGCTTCTGACGCACATTGCGGAGCTCCTCTCCAGCCCGCCCCGCCTCAAACAGCTGCGCGAAAAGCAGGTGACGGGCATCTCGGCGAAACAGACGGTGGAGGAGGCGCTCATCAAGATCGCCAAGTCCGATTACTCCAACCTTCCCGTCTACCGCGGCGACAGGCCGGTGGGCATGCTCAACAACCGCCGCCTCGTGCGCGCGATGGGTACGCTGCTCTCCGAGGGCGGGGCGCTCGAGGAACTTCTGTCGCTCCCCTGCGAGGACGTCCTCCATGAGGAGGACATCATGCGCTACTACCGCGTTTTGAGCAAGGAGGCGCCCATTCAGGATGCCGTGGATGCCTTTGCGGAAAACCGCAAGCTGCTCGCCGTCATCGTCACGCCGCGCGGAAATTGGGGGGAGCCCATCCTCAACATCCTCACTTCCTCCGATCTCCCCCGCCTTTTGAAGTTCCTCGAAGACTGATCTTGAGAAAAAGCGGCGCTCCGCAGAAAGGGGCGCCGTTTTTGTATGCTATTTTTGTTCCTGCGCGGCGAAATAGGCGCGGTTGTAGGCGACGGCGGGGTGCTCCGGGAAAAGCTTTTCCGCGCGGTTTTGGCAGGCGAGGGCGGCCGCGCGGTCGCCGAGGGCGTCGAAACAGCATGTAAGGCCCAAAAGAGGGGTAAAAGAGCGGTCGGCGGGCAGTTCAAAATCGCCTTCCGCCGTATGATCGCGGCAGGAAAGCGCCGCCTCGTACCAGAACACGGCCTCTCGGAGGCGGCCCTGCGCCTGAAAGAGGCGGGCGGCAGCGCAGCAGACGGAGGCGCGCGGCTCCCCATAGAGGAAGGAGCGGAAGAGGGCATTCAGGGCTTCATCGCTCTCCCCGAGCGCTTCACGGCAGAGGGAGAGCGTCTTTAACGCCTCGATCTTGTTGACGTACCAGCCGTCCGAGGCGAGCATCTCTTCAAGGCGGGCGATGGCCTCCTCATAGCGGCGGTGGTAGTAGAGTTCGCGGCCGTAATAAAAGAGATCGCGCGGTGAGAGGGGCTCCTCTTGTTCCCACTTCTTATAGATGCGTAAATTCCTGTCGCTCCGCTCCTTCCTACTCCCCAGATGATGGATATGTAGGTCGAAGGAGCACTGCCGCCCGAAGGGGACGATGCACTCGTGCACGCGCCCCACCCAGCGGGCGAGAGGACAGCGGCGGAGCACGCGCTCCCGGCAATAGGTCAGCTGCGGCACGCCCTTTTCGTCAAAGGAAGTATCGTAGGGCAAAAAGACGGTATCGGGCGCGTCTCGCTCCAATAGCGCCCTGAGGGCAGGGAACTTATCCCGTGATGGGGGAGGGAGCACGTCATCGGCGTCCAGCCAGAAGAGATAGTCTCCTGTCGCCTTTGAGAAGGAGAAGTTGCGCGCTGCGGCAAAGTCATCGCGCCAGGGGAAGGACAGCACCGCGGCGCCGAAGGAGCGGGCAATATCGCACGTTGCGTCGCCTGAGCCCGTATCGGTGATGACGATCTCGTCAAAGAGACCGTTGACGCTCGCAAGGCAGCGAGCGAGCACCTCCTCCTCGTCTTTTACGATCATGCACAGGGAAAGTTTTATCATGGGGCACCTCGTCATCATATTATGAGAGAGGGGAGGAAAAATGCGACAATTTTGAAGAAAAAGCAATGCTATGTCAGGCATAATACTATGCAAATGGCGCAAAACGGCAATAGTATGTCAGACATAGTATTAAAAATCGGGTGATTTTATTCAAAACAACCGATATTTTTTCCTCTTGACAAATTTTGCATATTCTGCTATCATATGCGTATATGAAACTTCCTCCTTTGCTTCGGCAAGAATATGAGCGTTGGTGCACCTTGTTATATGAGCGGATCCCCTTTCTGCATGAGGACAGCGCCTGCCATGCCAAAGATCACTGTGCGCGGGTGTTGCTCTTTGCGCTTTTCATCGCTTTCTCACGCGGGCTTGCGAAGGGGGAGAGGGATGCCCTTTCCGCAGCGGCTGTCTTTCATGACTGCTGCCGTTTTGACGACGGCAGGGACATCGGTCACGGGCAGCGCGCGGCAGATAAGTATCGTGCCCTCTGCGGGCTGCTCGGTCTTTCATACGACGAGCGCGTCTACTTCATCATGGCATTCCACGACCGCCACGATGCCGAGGGAGAGGCTGCTCTTTCCGCGCAGTTTTCAGAAGCGGCGGGGGAAATCATTGAACTTTATCATATCTTTAAGGATGCCGACGCGCTCGACCGCTTTCGCTTTGGCGCCCGTGAACTTGATGAAAAATACCTTCGCACGCCCGAGGCACGCGCGCTCATCCCCGTCGCCCGTCGCCTGAATGGCGTGGAGGAATAGGAGGGAACAATGTCCGCTCTCTTAGATAGAGCCATCTGTTTTGCCGTAAAAGCCCACAGCGGCATGACGAGGAAGGGCTCCTCTACGCCCTACATCGTGCATCCCCTGGAGGCCGTTGCGATCGCCGCCACGCTCACTTCGGACGAGGAGGTGCTCTCGGCCTGCGTGCTCCACGATACGCTGGAGGATACTCCCGTCACTGCCGAGATGCTGCGGGCGGAGTTCGGTGCGCGTGTGACTTCCCTCGTACTTTCAGACAGCGAAAACAAGCGTGAAAGCCTGCCCGCCGCGGATACCTGGATGCTACGAAAGCAGGAGACGCTGGATGCGCTTGAGAGTGCCTCGTTTGAGGAGCAGGTGCTCGTTCTTGCCGATAAACTTTCCAATCTGCGCTCCTTTTATCGGCTGCATCTTAAAAAGGGAGATGCCCTCTGGCAGGACTTCAACCAAAAGGACAAGAAAAAGCAGGAATGGTATTACCGCGGGATCGCCGAGCGCCTTCCCCTGCTTTCGGCAACGCCCGCCTACCGCGAATATTCAGCGATAGTCGACCTTGTTTTCTGACATAAAGTTTCATCCTTCATATGCTTATTCTGCTGACGGTATTTTGCCGTCAGTTTTTTATTTTCCGAATGAGGGTGAAGTGAGGGTAAGGGCAAGGGCTCCCGTTTGGGTCGATATTCTGTTCCATAATACAACCCTCCATTTTTCTTTATCATTTTTTGATGATCGTCACCAATATTTTGCCAAAACGTCATGAAGCAAACGAATTTTTATCACGAATACTGTCATTTTTGTGCAGGAGAAGGGGGGTTAATTGTTGACATGGGGGGGGGTCTAAATGATATAATAACTGAAGCTTCTTTTATTTTTAGGTCCTCGCTCAGCTTGGAAAGAGAGATATTTCGTGAAGCTGCGGCAATGGGCAGCAGGGCAGATCTGCTCGGGGACCGGGTCGGTTTTTCACTTCGCTGAAGCGATCGGAGGATGTCTATGAGAAAAAAGATCATGGTGCTGTTGGCGTCTGCTTTTCTTGTCTGTACGGCGGCGGCTGTTTCCGCCTGTGCAGAGGAGACTAAGACTCCGCAGGAGATGGGTTATACGGTCAAAGTGACGTACGACTTCAACGGCGGCAGCTTCGGCGGTGAAGAGAGCATGGATTTTTATTATAAGGAGAATTCGCCCGCGCTTCGCCCCGGGGACAATGCTGTTTTAGGGGATATCATTTACTCGGGCTATTATTTGAGCGGTTGGCAGGTCTACGAAGGGAGCGGGGAGGATGCTGTCGCGACAGGAGAGTATTGGGATTTTGATACCGACCGTGTACAGCAGGATATGGTGCTTGTCGCCGAGTGGACGCCGAACCCCTATGTAGAGGTCATCTATCTCGATATGGAGGGCGTCAGGCTCGATCTTCCCGCCGGCAGAGCGGAACCTTCCTCCGGGTCGGAGTCGGTCATCCTCCGCGAGGGCGATGTGGAGGGATATACATTTTACGGATATTTCCTCGATGAAGCGTGCGCCCTGCCCTTCGACCATGAGCAGGAGTCTGTCTCCGTTGTCTATGACCCGGGCTCGCCCGATTATCATAAGACGGTCTATGCCAAGCTCTTGCCCGGAGAGTGGTTTATCGTGCGTTCGGCGAACGATTTTAATCTCCTCACTGCCCATAGTGAGGAAAATATCTTCCTCGATGCCGACATCGATCTCACCAATCTTATCGGCATGCCCGGCACATGGGGCGGACTGACGTCCTTTTCGGGCAAGTTCGAAGGGAACGGGCATACCATTTCCAACTTTACGACGACGCTGCGGCAGAGCAGCGGACGCGCGAGCTACGGTCTTTTCGGGGAGTTGGCGGAGAACGCGGTCATTCGCGGTGTAAAGTTTGTGAATATTGAACTTTCGCTTTCCATTTCGTCCAATGCGAGCGTAAGTTACGGCTTTGTTTGCGGATATCTCGGCAGCGGGGCTTCCGTTATGGAAGTTTCCTTTGAAAATTGCAGTATGCGCCTGAATAAGACGGGCGGCGGCATCAATGCGGAAGTGACGATCGATGATTCCGGGGTATTCGGCGGCAGGCATGAGAGTGCTGTCGTTGAATATACCGGTCAGATCGATCGCATCTCATAACGGAAAACGGCAGGCTGACAGTCTCCTTCATGCCCGCAGGCACAAGGCGGACAGCATCAGGCCTTAAATGTTTTTCCGATATAGCTCAGGGAACGGAACTTGGAAAGTGCTGTTCAAATTACCGCACTTTCCCGGTCGATTATATTGTATCAGGAGGAAATTCAAGTGAAGCCTAAATTTCAAAAAATGGCAGTTGCGCTTGCGGCGGTGCTGGCTCTCAGCGGCGTGCTTGCGGGCTGCAAGGACGATTCAATGTACGACAGCGAAAATTCATACGTTACGATGGCGCTTCAAGGCTGCGACGGTATGTTCAATCCCTTCTTTGCCACGTCGGAGTACGATTCCGAAGTCGTCGGCATGACGCAGATCGGCATGCTTTCTTCCAACAGCAAGGGGGAGATCACCTATGGCGACGATGAGGCGGTCGTGACGAAAGACTATACCACGGTGATGACCGACCGCAACGGCAACGTTGTGACGGACGGCAATCAGGCCGCTTATACGGAATTTTCTTTCCTGATCAAGAACGGCATCAAATTTTCGGACGGGGAGCCGCTGACGATCAAGGATGTGCTTTTCAGCCTCTACGTCTATCTCGACCCCGCCTATACGGGCTCCACGACCATCTATTCAACGGATATCGTGGGGCTTGCGGCATACCGTACGCAAAATCCACAGGCTGACGAGAATGCGGCGGAAGCGCTCGACCAGCAGTTTGCGCAGGATGCCAACGATCGTCTGCAGGACATTTATGACTACTGCCAAAACAAGCTCAACGATCTTGCCGGCAACAGTGAGGATAACGTTCCCCTTCAGGATGCCGCCCGGGCGGAGAGCGATCTTGCGACGGTGGCGGAACTCTTTGAGGAGGAACTCGGCCGCGTCTATCAGTCCGCTGAAGAGGGGTTGGAAGACACCATGCGCGAATACACTTTCATTGACGAAGAGTATCAGGCGTTTTTCCTCTCCGAGGGACTGATCACACTCATGGATGCCGACAACAACGGCGTGACGGATAAAGACGGGGACGGAAAGTACATCGTGGATGAATCTTCCGCCGAGTATTACTGCGAGCTGGTGGAAGACTACGCGGCTGCCAATTACAGTCAGTATGAAGGTTCCACCGATGATGAAAAGAAGCTGGCTGCCAAGAAAGCAAGGGCGATCGAGATCGTGTTCAGCGACTATTTCGGCGAGGACGGGAAGACGTATAATTATGCAAGGATACAGGAAGTTGTGGCATACCGCGAGACGGCCGTCAACCTCATCACCGAATTTACTGCCGACGCGAGGAGCGAATATTTGGCGGGCGAAAGGAGGGTGGATAATATCTCCGGCATCACGACCGAGCGGGTGACCGAGTTCAACGGTAAGCAGCTGGACGGGACTTACGACGTCCTTAAGATCAAGATCAACGGCGTTGACCCCAAGGCAAAGTGGAATTTCGGCTTCAACGTTTCTCCCCTTCATTATTATTCCACGCACGACTACAACGGTAAAGATTATATCGCCGCCTTTGACGGGGTGAAGGAGTTCGGCGTTGAATTTGGTTCCAAAGACTTCATGGATGCCGTCGTCAACAGTGTCGATAAGAATGGCGTTCCCGTCGGCGCGGGGCCCTATAAAGCCTCCCGGTCTACGGGCACGGAAGGGATGACGGAACAATATGTCTCTGCCACCGAGTTCCGCCGCAACAATATCATCTACTTTGAACGCAATACCTATTTCGAGACGCTCGGCGGATCCATCCATAACGCCAAGATCAAGTACCTGCGCTATCAGGTGATCAACTCGAACCAGATCTTCAATACGCTGCAGCGCGGGGATATCGATTTCGGCGAGCTGACTGCCAAGGCGAGCGTCATCAACGACCTCAATAACAGCGAAAACCTCGGCTACAGCCTTACCGATGCCAATGGCTACGGCTATGTGGGCGTCAACGCCAAATATGTTCCCGATGTGAACGTTCGGCGCGCCATCATGATGGCGATGGATCCGACGCTCATTACCAGCAACTATTATACGAACGGCCTTGCAGAGGTCATCTATCGGCCGATGAGCAAGGTCTCCTGGGCTTATCCCGACGGGGCGCCCCCTTATTACAGCTATGATAACAGCGGCGATAAGATCTTGCAGATGCTGCTCGATGCCGGCTATACGCAGCGCAATGCGGGCACCGATGACGTGCAGCTGGGCAAAGTGGAAAACGGCAAGTTCACGCAGCTGAAATATACTTTTACCATCTCGGGCAGCACGGAAGATCACCCTGCATGGAGTATGTTCAAGAAGGCGGAGGAGATCCTCGACGGCATCGGCTTTGACGTCACCGTCCGCAACGATGCTTTTGCGCTCTCCAAGCTCTCGAGCGGGCTGCTGACGGTGTGGGCGGCGGCATGGTCTTCTACGATCGACCCCGATATGTATCAGGTCTATCATAAAGATTCGACGGCGACCTCCACGCTCAACTGGGGTTACGATGTGATCAAGGCAAACATCAACGGCACTTACAGCTATGAAAAGGGGCTCGTCGATGCGCTCTCGGCGCTCATCGATGATGCCCGTGAGACGGACGATCAGGCCCGCCGCGAGAGCATCTATTCGGAAGCGCTCGATTGCGTAATGGAGCTGGCGATCGAATTCCCTCTCTACCAGAGGAAGGAATTGATGGCGTTCAATTCCGCCAAGATCGACCGAAACACCTTAACGCCGGAATCGGAGCTTTCTCCCTACAACTCGCTGCTCGCGCGCATCTGGGAGATGGATTTTGTAAAATAAAACACGAATGTCCCCCTGCGCTTTCAGGCGCAGGGGCGGCAAAGAGAGGGGAAAATGAAAAACTCGATGCTGCGCTATGTCATCAAGCGCCTGCTGCTTGCCATTGTCATCCTGTTCGGCGTGTCGGTCATCATCTATGCGCTCTCCAGGCTGATGCCGCAGGATTACATTGACCGCAAGTTTGAACCGCAGATCACGCAGGGCCTGATCTCGCGCGATGAAGTGGAACGGATCAAGGAGCTCTACGGCCTGGGCGATAATTCCTTTGCGGGGATCTTGCTCGGCTATCTCAAATGGATCGGCAACGTGTTCAGGGGCGATCTCGGCACCTCCTTTATCCACGGGCAAAAGGTGACCACGGTCATCTTTGAAAACATGGGCATTTCCTTCGGCATCGCCTTTGTCGCCATGATCTTGGAGTTTGTCATTGCCGTTCCTCTCGGCATCAAGGCCGCGACCAATCAGTACGGGAAGATCGATTACACGGCGACAGTCCTTGCTATGATGGGCATATCGCTGCCAACTTTCTTTTTGGGCGCGATCATGATCAAGATATTCGCCGTCGATCTGGGATGGTTCCCCGTCAACGGTCTTACCTCGGCAAACCTTCCCGTTGACGCGACGGGCTGGGAACGCTTTTGGGATATGATGTGGCATCTGGTCCTGCCCATGGTAACGCTCGTCATTCTGTCCATCGGCGGGCTCATGCGCTACACCCGCACCAATATGCTGGAAGTGCTCAATGCAGATTACATCCGTACGGCGCGGGCAAAGGGCCTTTCGGAAAAGTCGGTCATCTATAAGCATGCTTTCCGCAACACGATGATCCCGCTCGTCACCATCATCGCGGGCACGCTGCCGAGCCTCTTCGGCGGCGCCATGATCACCGAACAGATCTTTGCGATCCCCGGCATCGGCCTCAAAGCATATGAGGCGCTGCAGGGCGGAGACGTGCCCTTTATCATGGGGTACAATATGTTCCTTGCCATCCTGACGGTACTCGGAACGCTGCTGTCGGATATCATGTATGCCGTTGTCGATCCGCGCGTAAAGATCACGAAGTAAAGGGGAGAAATTATGCAAGAATCTTTTCACGAAGAGCCGCAGGAGGAGCTGAAAGAGGAGATCCTCTCCGATGCCGCATCCCGGGAAAATGAGATGTATGAGACGGGCGTGCCGTCCCTTGCCGATAATGTGCGCATCCTTTCTCCCGGCAGGATGGTATTAAAGAGATTTTTCCGCTCGAAGCTCTCAATGGTCGGTCTTGTTACCATGATCATCCTCTTCATCTTTTCCTTTGTGGGACCGCTGTTTGATTTTCTGCCCTTCATCTGGGGGGAACAGGAAGCGGACTATTCGGGCGGCAAGGTCTCCATCCTTTCGCAGGAAGTCGTCTATGAGGTGGACGGGGAGCAATATGTCTGCTATTACGTTTCGGAAACGCAGCACACGCTCAACAACGAGGGTCCCATCTCGCCCGAGCATCTTTTGGGGACCGATCAAAACGGATATGATATTTTTTCCCGTTTGATGTACGGCGGGAGGGTCTCCCTGACGGTGGGGCTCGTCGTCATTTTTTTAGAGACGGTGCTCGGCGTCATCTTGGGCGGCCTTGCAGGCTATTTCGGCAAGTGGGTCGATCAGATCATCATGCGTATCGTCGACATATTCAACTGTATCCCGCAGTGGCCCATCCTGCTCATCATCTCCTCCATGCTCTCCGCCAATGAAGTGGAGGATGTCGCAAAATTATACATCATGATGGCGATGCTGACGCTCCTCGGCTGGGCGGGAACGGCGCGCCTCGTGCGGGGGCAGATCCTTTCCCTTCGCGAACAGGAGTTCATGACCGCAGCCGACGCCATAGGCCTTAGGACTTCCAAAAAGATCTTCCGCCATTTGGTGCCCAACGTCATTCCGCAGCTCATCGTCACGATGACGCTGGGCTTGGGCGGCATCATCCTCACGGAGGCGACGCTTGGTTTCCTGGGCATGGGTCTTCCCTCCTCGTATGCAACGTGGGGCAACATGATCAACTCTGCAACGACGACGGAATATCTCGAACACTATCCCAATATGTGGGTGCCTGCGGGCATCTGTATCGTGCTCGCCGTATTGGCATTCAATTTCATTGGCGACGGACTGCGGGATGCGTTCGATCCAAAGAGCAAACGCTGAGCGGAGGAGGCAAAAGTATGAACATTTTGAAAAAGAATGCCTCGCATCCTTCGGAAAAAAAGACGGAAGCGGCTTCTAAGGGGACTAAGAAGAAAGATGCGTCCCATTATATCTCCGCCAAGGAGTCGCGCGCCATCGCGAGATCCAACCAAAAAGAAGTCAGAGCGCTGGAAAAATTCCGCAAGCGCAAGAATGTTCCGGAAACGGAATACCTGACGCAGATGCGCGATAAGAACAATATCGTAGAATTTGAAGATCTGCATACCTATTTCTTTACCGATCTCGGAGTCTCCAAAGCCGTGAACGGCGTGAGTTTCGACGTGCCGAAGGGCAAAGTCGTCGGCATCGTGGGCGAGAGCGGCTGCGGGAAGAGCGTCACTTCCATGTCGCTCATGCAGCTCGTTCAGGCGCCGCAGGGGCAGATCGTGAGCGGCAGTATCCGCTTCGATCTTGGCGATAAGGCATATGATATCGCCAAAATGCCGCGTTCCGCCATGAGCGAGATCCGCGGAAAGCAAGTCGCCATGATCTTTCAAGAGCCGATGACGGCGCTCAATCCCGTATTTACCGTCGGGTATCAGATCGATGAAGTGTTCTTTCTCCGCAATAAGGATATGCCCAAGGAGGAAGCGAAAAAGAGGACGATCGAGCTTTTGAATCTCGTCGGCATCGCGATGCCGGAGCGCGTCTACCGATCCTATCCTCATGAGCTTTCGGGCGGGATGCGCCAACGCATCGTGATAGCCATCGCTCTTGCCTGCGATCCCAAGCTCATTATTGCCGACGAGCCGACAACGGCGCTCGATGTGACCATTCAGGCGCAGATCCTTGAGCTCTTGCGCGAGATCCGCGAAAGACTCGACAGTTCCATCATGCTGATCACGCATGATCTCGGCGTCATCGCGCAGATGGCGGACTATGTCGTTGTCATGTATGCCGGCCGCGTGGTGGAAAAGGGGACGGCACACGACATTTTCAAACATCCTCTGCATCCCTATACGATCGGCCTGCAGAAGTCCAAGCCCGTCGTCAATCATGAGGTGGATCGGCTGTACAGTATCGAGGGTTCTGTTCCCAATCCCATCAATATGCCCTCGTTCTGCTATTTCCGCGACCGCTGCAGCCGCGCTTCGGAAAAATGTGCCGGGGAGTATCCCGCCATGATCCAAGTGAGCGAGACGCACAGCGTGGCATGCTATCTGTACGGGGAGGAGGACAAATGAGCGAGGTCATTCTGCGCGTTGAACATTTGAAAAAGTATTTCCCGCTCAATACCAATGCCTTCGGCAAGCCGCAGCGTTTCTTGAAGGCGGTGGACGATGTTTCCTTCACGCTCGAACGCGGCAAGACGGTGGGTATCGTCGGCGAGAGCGGCTGCGGCAAGACGACGATGGGCAGGACGATCCTGCGCCTCTACCCTGCGACGGAGGGCACCATCAATTTCTGCGGCGAAGATATCGCTGCGATGAAGGCGTCTAAACTGCGGAAGCTGCGTCCTCAGATGCAGATCATCTTTCAGGATCCCTATTCGAGCCTGAGTCCCCGCCTGCCGGTGGGGGAGCTCATCGGGGAGGGAGTGAAGGAGCATCGCCTCGTACCTAAGAGCGAATATAAAGACTATATCATCGGCATCATGAAGCAATGCGGGCTACAGGACTACTATTATTCCCGCTATCCGCATGAGTTTTCGGGCGGTCAAAGGCAGAGGATCTGTATCGCAAGGGCTCTTGCACTGCATCCCAAGATGATCGTCTGCGATGAGCCGGTCTCGGCGCTCGACGTGTCGATCCAGGCACAGATCATCAACTTGCTGCGCGATCTGCAGCGGCAGGAAGGCATTTCATATATCTTTATTTCGCACGACCTGTCCGTCGTGGAGCACATTTCCGATGAGATCGGCGTCATGTATCTCGGTTCCATGGTGGAATACGGCTCCAAGCGCGATATTTTTGATCGTCCGCTGCATCCGTACACGGAGGCGCTGCTTTCCGCCGTGCCGATCCCCGATCCGGATGTCGTGAACAAACACATCATTCTGTCCGGAGACATCCCTTCTCCGGCTGACCCGCCCAAGGGCTGCAAGTTCCACACAAGATGCAGCCGCTGCATGGATATCTGCAAAGAGATCGTGCCCGAATTCACGGACTGCGGCGGCGGGCACTTCGTCGCTTGTCATCTGCACGGCGGCGGAAATAATAATATCAGCGAGGAGCCGGAATATGCGAATGCGTAAACTTAAATGTATTTTTATTCCCGTACTTTCTGTCATGACGGCGGCCTGCTTTGCTTCCGGGCTCCTGTTGAGCAGCGGAGCGATGCAGCCGTCCGTGTCGGCCGAGTCATTCGGCTTGGAAAACGTGACGGGCAGATATGAGACCGAACATCTGCGCAGATCGCTGTTGAATTCCGATCTGCTCAGCCAGAAAGATCATGAGGCGGACAAGCTCTTCTGGATATTTGTCGACCTTGAGGGCGAAAGCCTGACGGAGGCGCGCGGCAGTTCTTCCCGCTCGGTGGCAGAATATGCGGAGAGCGCACGGGGCGCCGCGCAGGAGAGGCGCATTGCGGCGGAGCAGCGGCGCTTTTTGAACGATCTCGACCGGGCAGGCATCGACTATACCTATAAGTATTCTTATTCTGTATTTAAGAATGCGGTGGGCATCCGCGTGCGCTACGGCGATATTTCCCGCATCTGCGACATGGACGGCGTGGCAGGAGTTGCCGTTTCCGAACACTATGCCGCGCCCAAATCGGTGACGACCAACGAAACGTTCGTCTGGAATACAGGGATCTACAATACCGAGGGCATCGACTATACGGGCGAAGGGACGATCGTCGCCGTGCTCGATACGGGATTTGATGTCTCACATGAGGCATTTTCCGTGATGCCGGACGAAGAGACGGCGGCGAGATCCAAGGACGATGTGGAGAACATGATCTTTGACGGTTCCGGGAAGGGGCTGCTGCAATTTGACAACTCCGTCACCGTCGATGATGTCTATTATAACGCCAAAGTTCCCTTTGCCTACGATTATGCCGATAAGGATGCCGATGTCTTCCCGTCCTATTCGACGCACGGCACCCATGTTGCAGGCATCATTGCCGGTAACAGTGTCGAAGCCGTGCTCGACAATGACGGCAACCCCATCCTCGACGACGACGGCGAGCCGCTGACTTTTGTCGGCGTTGCGCCCGAGGCGCAGCTTGCCATCTGCAAGGTGTTTACCGACAACGATCAGAGCATGGCTTTGGGCGGTGCGGAGATGGTAGATATCCTCGCCGCGCTCGAGGACTGCGCAAAGCTGGGCGTTGACGTCATCAACATGAGCCTCGGCTCATCGGCAGGCTTTTCTTCGGATGGCGATGCCTACACGCAGGAAGTTTACAGCGCGCTGCGGGAGGAGGGGATCAGCCTCGTCGTTGCTGCCAGCAACGATTATTCCTCGGGCTACGGCGGCCCTACCGGCACGAATTTGACGAGCGATCCCGATTCGGGCACGGTCGGCTCGCCCTCCACCTATCCCGAAGCGCTCTCCGTTGCCTCGATCGAAGGCCAGCCTGCTCCCTATATGCTCGGCAATGCCGGCACGGAAAACGAGACGTATGCTTACTTCACCAATGCGGCAGACGGCAACGGCAATCCTAAGAATTTCCTCGACGATATGTTTGCGAAGTTTGCCGATAAAGTCTCTCGGGACGGGACTTTGGAGATGGAGTACGTCTCTGTTCCCGGATACGGCAGATCGAGCAACTATATCGGCCTGGACGTCACCGGCAAGATCGCGCTCGTTTCGCGCGGCGGTGATGTTTCCTTTGAGGAAAAGATGAGTACGGCGAAGCAGCGCGGCGCTGCGGCGTGTATCATATACAACAATGTTACGGGTACCGTGCAGATGTCGCTCGGTACGGATAAAAACCCTATCCCCACCTGTTCCGTCACCATGGAGATCGGCCAACAGCTTGCGGCGGGCGCCACGGGCAGCGGGAGGACGGGAAAACTTGTTTTGAGCCGCGACTATAAGGCGGGTCCGTTTATGTCGGCGTTTTCTTCCTGGGGGCCGACGCCTTCGCTCGAGCTCAAGCCGGAGATCACGGCGCACGGCGGGGAGATCACCTCCTCCGTGCCGGGCGGTTGGGCGGAATACAGCGGCACTTCCATGGCAACGCCCAATATGGCGGGCGCTATGGCGCTCATCCTGCACCATTTAAGAGTGACGCAGCCGCAGCTGAACGAATCTGACCGTCTCACGCTCGCCTATCGCGAGATCATGAGCACGGCGACCATCGCTCACAATGAATTCGGCGATCCCTATTCCCCCAGGAAACAGGGCGCGGGACTTGCCAACATCAAGAATGCGATCGGGACGCAGGCATACGTCTCCGTGGAGGGGACGGACAAGGCCAAGCTCGAACTCGGCGACGATCCCGAGCGCCGCGGCGTCTATACGATGACCTTTACGCTCAACAATCTCTCCGATGAAGAGAGAGCATACGATCTTTCTCTCGACGTGTTCAGCGAAACGGTCGCATCCGATAACAGGACGGTCGCCGAACGGGCTTATATGCTCAACGGCAACAGTTCTTATACGGTGAAGGCGGACGGCGCAGAAGTGCAGAATGGCCGCATCGTCCTGGCTGCGGGCGGTGAGACCGAGGTCTCGCTCACGCTGGCGCTCGATGCTTCCGCCAAGGCTTATCTCGACGATAATTTCTCGAACGGTATGTATGTGGAGGGTTTCATTTACCTTTCCGACGTCACGGGCGACGGCGCCGAGACCGACCTCAACATTCCCTATCTTGCATTTTACGGCGACTGGTTCGATGCGCCCATGTTTGACTACGATAAGTTCGAGATGGCGGAGATCATGCAGGATGATTCCATTCCGGACGACGAAAAACCGACCGAGAGCATCTTCCTGACGCAGCCGTTGGGAACATATTATAACGACGAGTATCTCATCCCGCTCGGAGAATACGTCTATGAGCTGCCCGAAGGGTACGACGAGATGTATGCCGATACGGACAAGTGTGCGATCTCTATGTACGATTCGGAGTACAACCATACGGTCTACGAGCTCTACTGCATCTATGCCGGTATGCTCCGTGCGGCAAAGCAGATGGAGCTCGAGATCAAGGACGCCGTCACGGGCGAGATCGTCTATTATGAAAACCGTACAAACGTCTCCAAGGCATATGCTGCCGGGGGGAACATCAATCCTTCGATGATCAAGCTGGAGTTCGATCCGGCAGAACTTGACCTCTCCAACAACCGCAGTTATGTGTTCACCATGAACGGTACGCTCGATTCGGCGCTCGGCAGAGAGGATACCGTGGAACGCGAAGGCAATACCTTCTCGTTTACGTTCAATATCGATACGCAGGCGCCCGAAGTGCGCGGCTACAGGGTGCGCTTTGAGCCCTATACCGAGGATAAGGAGACAAAGTATAACGTCTTCCTCGATATCGACGTCTATGATAACCAATATGCGCAGTCGGTGCTGCTCTGCTATTTGGATGAAGAAAAGGATGAAGTCTGCCTTTTGACCGGCTACGCCGAACCCGTGCGCGGCAACAAGAACAGCGTGACGACCGTGAGCATGGACATCACCGAGTATTACGATGACATCGATGAGATCTTCGTGCAGGTGGATGACTATGCGCTCAATGCTTCGCTCTACAAGCTCACCACGGGCGGAACATATGCCGATCAGGGGATGCAGGATCTTTCCGATGCCATCGATTTCCCCGATGAGATCAGTTTTGCCGAGGATGAGATCACGCTCAATATCAACGAGACCGTACAGCTGACGCCCGTATTTGAACCGCAGGATGCTTCGCCTACGGGTTACTATTGGACGTCCAACCGTCCCGCCGTTGCAGAAGTCAGGGATGGCGAAGTGATCGGCAGGAGCGAAGGCAGAGCGCTCATCACCGTCTACGCGGCTTCCTCTGCCGATCGTTCCCGTCCGTTTGCGGAGATCTTCGTCAATGTCACGGGCGAGGAAGATCCTCTGCCGAGCATCGAGTCGCTGCGCTTCGGGCTCATCGTTTCTGAAAATGATTCGATGCAGGATGCTACCAATACCACGGTGAAGGTGCATCCCAATCAGACGATCGATCTCGGCTTGCACGTTGAGCCCTGGTATTTCCCGCAGGATATCGAAGTGACATATACTTCGACCCGTCCGGACATCGCTTCCGTCGATGAGAACGGCATCGTCAGGACGCTGAAGGAGGGCTCCACTACGGTGCGTGCGACCTATCAGGGGGAATATCAGCCCTACACCGTTTCCGTGACGCTTGCAGTTGGCTCCGACTTTTATGTGGAGGGCGGCATCTTGCGTTCCTATCACGGCACGGGAGGAACGGTCGTCGTACCGCGCGATCTGAATATCTACTACATCGACGAAGAGGCCTTTACGGGCAACGATAACATCGAAGTGCTGGAGATATCCGAGCCTTGCTCCGATATCCGCGAGGGAGCTCTCTCCGGCATGACGGCACTCAAGCGCCTCATTTTACCGGAGACGCTGACCTATGTCTATACCAATGCCTTTGTAGATTGCCCTGCGCTCGAGACCATCGAACTGAGGTCGACCGCTGTGACTTTCGGGCCGGACAGCTTCCGCGGGTGTACCTCTCTCAAGACGGTCCGTACTGTCGCGGTGACCGACCCTGCGTTGGATATGGACGTCACATCTGTCGTCTCGCTTTCGCCCGATCAGATCCGCTACGAAGCGCCCCGCATCGGCACGATCAAGACGGGCGCATTCGCAGGCTGTACTTCGCTCGAGAGCATCGATCTGAGCTTGGTGCGCTCGGTGGGGGCGGATGCCTTTGAGGGCTGTACCGCGCTCTCTGAAGTGACGCTGTCCAAGTACACGCCGCTTGCGGAAAATATGTTCAAGGGCTGCACGTCGCTTTCCAAGATCGTCTATAAGGATACCGACTCCTTTACTTTCATGAACGCCTCCGCCTTTGCCGGCTGCCGCATTACCGAGGTCGAGTTCGCAGGCGCACGCTATATAGTTGAAGACGGCGCATATTACGCCGATGAGGAAAAGACGGAGCTCGTTTGGCTGATGCAGGACAAGACGCAGTTTGAGGTCCCCGCAAGCGTGACCGTCATCGGGACGGGCGCTTTTGCCGGCAACGAAGGGCTGCAAAGCGTTACCTTTGCCGAGGGGAGCAGGCTCGAAGAGATCGGCAGCTATGCGTTCTCCGGAAGCGGCATTACCGGGATCGATATCCCCGACGGCGTGACTGCCATCGGAAAGGGGGCTTTCAAGAACTGCGCCTCGCTCGCGGCAGCGGATATCACCTGCCTTGCAGACTCTTTGCCGGATGAACTGTTTGCCAATTCCGCGCTTGCAGAGGTGACCTTTGACGGCGAGCGTATTACTTCACTTGCCAACCGCGTATTTTACGGGACCAAACTTGTAAACATCGATCTTTCCGCCGCGGCGATCGAGAGCATGGGGGATGAGACGTTCGGCGCCTGCTATGAGCTTGTCAGCGTGAAGATGCCGAAGGTATCGTCGCTGGGGCGGCGCACCTTCTCTTCGGAGCTCTTCGTGGAAGATACGAGTACCGGCCTTACGCAGTACTACGCCTACTCCTCGCTCAAGAGCGTGACTTTCCCCGAGGGAGCGACGACGCTCGGTACGGAGACGTTCTATTTCGAGCAGCCCAACAATACGCTCGAGACTGTCACTATCCCCGATTCGCTGTCTGCCTGCATCCGCGAGATCGGCGCCTACCTCTTCTATAATTGTGAATATCTCTCCGGCGTCAACCTCAAACATGCGGTCAAAGTGGGCGACTATGCCTTCTATAACTGTTTCTCCCTGGGCGGACACGAGGGGATCCCTTCCGGGCTCGATCTTTCCGGGGTGACGGAAGTGGGCGACTATGCCTTTTACGGCTGCGCTTTCCTCAGCGACCACGATCTTTCTTCCCTTGTGACGATCGGGGACTATGCGTTCACGCTTACTAAAAAATTTGATAAGGTCTCGCTCCCTGCCGCGGAGACGATCGGCGACTATGCTTTCTGGCTGAGCGCCATGACCTCCGTCTCCATCCCTGCGGCAACTCATATCGGTGCGCACGCGTTCGGCTACACGCTGCTGGAGGGCGAATTTACGGTACCCGCTTCCGTGATCTATATGGGCGAGGGCGCCTTTACCGCCAACCCTGCGCTGACTTCGATCGCGCTCGAGCGCGACTATGAAGACTATATCGTTGAGGACGGCGTACTTTTCCATGTCCTCGACGGCGGCGAAATGGAACTTCTTGTCTATCCCGCCGGCAAGGCCGGCACCGCTTATACCGTTCCCGAAGGGACGGTGCGCATCGGTGAAAATGCCTTCGACAGCGCTTCCTCTTTGACGGAAGTCATCCTTCCGGCTTCGCTTGAAGCGATCGGCGACATGGCGTTCTATCGCTGCGGGGCAAAGGAGTTCACCTTCCTGGGGCTGAGCGCTCCCGTGCTGGAGGCAAAGTATGTCGACCCCTACGATTACAATGCCTATGACGATGAGTTCATCGTCTTTGCTGCCATCGGGGAAGGCGCGATCTACTACGCAAACTTCTACGACTTCCTGGCGCTGCAGCTGTATTTGGAGGATAACTCCTACGGCCTGACGCTGCATTATCCCGAGAACGCTTCCGGCTTCGACAGCCCCGTTTACACCGATTATTTTGAGACGATCGTGAAAGAGGCTCCCGTTGAAGACGATCTGACCAAACTCGCGCTCTCTTTGTTGGAGGAGATGCCGACCGCCGCACAGTTTGAGGCGCTCAAAGAGTCCAAAGATATGGCTCTCTTGGCAGAGTACAAGGCAGAGGTCACGGCTGCCCGCCGGGCGTTCAACGATGTGTCCGATCCCGTACAGCTCTCCTTCATCTCGGAGGAATTGCAGACGGCCCTGCTCGAGACCGAGCGCGTGATGCGCGAAGTGCGCGAGCTTCTCGGAGACACCCCCGTGGTGAGCAGGATCACCGTCCTGCAGGAGCCGCACAAAACCGATTATACGGCAGGGGAAGTATTTGACCCGGAAGGGCTCGTGCTGAGGGTCATCTATGACGATTTCTCCCAGATCGAAGTTTCCGAAGGGTTTACCTGTTCCGAAGAGCCGCTCACCGTCAATAACAGCTATGTTGAGATCGAGTACGACGGCGCAGTTACGAGTGTGAGTATCTTTGTGACGGCTTCCGAAGCTGTCGATCCCGTTCCCGACACGCCCCATCCTGCTGAGCAGAGCGGGCTTCCCGGTTGGGCGGTCGCGCTGATCTGTGTGGGAGCAGCCGCGGTGATCGGTGCAGTCGCGGCGATCGTGATCGTGCAAAAGAGACGCCATGGCTGATCGGGAAAAGAAGGAAAAAAAGCAAAAGATCGTCTACTATGACGACGGGCGCACCATTGCCGACATGAGCCGCATCGGACGGTTCGGCCATGTGTACAGCGACAGGCAGCTCGCCGCCAAAGAAAAGAAAAAGCGCGAAAAAGAGCAGAAGAAAGACGATCTGAAGATGAGCAGGGAAGAGCGCAGGGCGGCTTTTTTAGGAGGGCTGCGTGCGGCATTGCCGGCATTTGCCATCCTCGTAGGGCTGTGCGCTGTGCTCTTTTTGATCATGTACTTATGGTTCAGACCGTGAAGCGATCTCTCTGCGGCCGGGGGCGGCGGTCCGCCGAACAAGTTCTGCCGCCTCCCGCAGAGAGGCTGAATGGAAGAATAACTAATTTTTGAGGAGGAACTATGAAAAAGAGACTTTTGACCCTCATCACGTTTGTGATCGCGGCTGTGTTCTCTCTGATCGCGGCTGCGTGTGTCGATCAGGTCGTCCAATATGTCGTCACGTTTGACGCGGGCGAGGGCACGGCCGTCGCTTCGCAGACGATCAATGAGGGCGAAAACGCAACGGAACCCGAAGATCCTACGCTGGAGGGATTTGTCTTTGCGGGTTGGTATAAAGACGAGGCTTGCTCCGAGGGGCAGGAGTTTGTCTTTGCCGACGAGGTCATTACGGCAAATATCACCCTGTATGCCAAGTGGGAAGAGACTGTTGCTCAATATGTCGTCACGTTTGACGCGGGCGAGGGCACGGCTGTCGCTTCGCAGACGATCAATGAGGGCGAAAATGCAACGGAACCCGAAGATCCTACGCTGGAGGGATTTGTCTTTGCGGGTTGGTATAAAGACGAGGCTTGCTCCGAGGGGCAGGAGTTCGTCTTTGCCGACGAGGCCATTACGGCAAATATCACCCTGTATGCCAAGTGGGAAGAGGCTGTGATCGAACAGAACGGCTTTATTTTTGAAGAGACGGCAGACGGAACGTGGTCGGTCTCCGCGAAGGAGGGCTATGAGTTTGATAGCACGGTCGAGATCCCCGCGGAATACGACGGCAAGGCCGTGACGGAGATCGCGGAATACGGGCTGCGTTCGATGCAGGCTTCCGAGGTCATCATCCCCGCTTCGGTGGAGACCGTCGGTGCCTTTGCCTTCTACGGCAACACGAACGTTCTCTTTGTCGATATGAGCGCAAGCTCCGCCGCGATCGGCGAGGGCGCTTTCGAGGACAGCGCGCTCGTTGCGATCGAACTCGGCAGCGTCGTTTCCATCGGGGCAGATGCCTTTGTGGGCAGCAACATCACCTTTGTCACCGTTCCCGCATCGGTCACGTCCATCGGGGATAACGCGCTCAATACGCCTTCCGTGCTGGAAGTTGCCTTCCTCGGCGACTTCCCCGCTCTGGGTGCCACGGTATTCGGCGACGGCAGGAAGGAAGTGGACGGCGTGAGCGAAAGGATCACCGTCTATGCCTCTGCCGAGAGTTGGGATAAGCTCATCGAGGGCGCAGAGGGCGCGGACGATTTTGAAAAGATCACGGCCGTGACGGGCATTGAAGCAGCGTACATCCAGGAAGCCGATATGCAGGCTGCGGCTGAGTTCGTCGGCCTCTATACGGGCGACGTGAAGGTCGTCATGGGCGTCGGCGAGTATGCTGCTGTCGTCTCCGCAGAGGAAGTGGCGGTCGTCGAGACCTATGGTACGGGCGCCGTCTTCACGAGCCTCGGCGATGTCGCAAACCGCAAGACTTACGTTCTGGATGCAGAAAATCGCACGGCGGCATATGCGGCGCCCGCAGAAGACGGCTCCGTCATCAGCGGCAATACGCTTTATGACTATGTCGGTACGCAGGTCGTCTATAATGTGCCCGAGGAAGTTACGGCAGTGGCTCCCGGCGCAGCTGTATTCAATCCCAATGTCCGCTATGTCGTGTTCGGCGACAATGTCACGGATGTCGGCGATTATGCTTTCTTCAACGGAAATGTGTTTGGCGTCATCTTCGGCACCGGCATCGAGAACATCGGCGATTTTGCTTTTGGCAATAATTCGTATATGACCGAGATCGTCTTCCGCGGCGAAACGGCTCCCAAGACGGTGGGCGCAGGAGCATTCTGCTACGTCTCCGAAACGGGCTTTGTCCCCGTGACGTACATGACGGACAGTTATGAGCCCGCCCTTATCTGGACGCCTCTTACCTATGAGGATGACTATTGGTGGGGCACGGAATCTGAAGTCGGCGACTTCCTGACTGCCTTCAATGCGGGCCTCGAAGAGCTCGGCGATATGGTCGCGAAGGACGGAAACGGCGATCCCATCCGCTATGTCGATCAGTCGGGCGGTATGTTCGCGCAGCTGGTGACTTACGGCTTCGATGCGGCGAATACCGTGTACGAGGCGGAGTTCGGCTCCATCACCATGATCGGTACGGATACCCACTATATGCTCGTGACGCTCAATGCGGGCGACTACGACGGCAAGGGTGTGTACGAAGGTACGGCTTACGCCTATTGGAACTATACGACGGGCGACGACGATGAGGGCAGCCCCGTCAGAGTGCAGATCATGTATGACTATGCCTCCGCAGAGGAGATGCGTTCCTTCTTTGCGTACGGCAAGTTCGAAGACGGCAAGTTCGTCTCCCGCGGCGGAGAGTACGGCGTCTTCGGCGAGCTCGGCAAGGAGATCGTCAGCATCGACGGTTACGGCAGCATCGTCTATACGGATAAAGACGGCCTTACCTATGAGGGAACCTATACCGCGGATGGGGAGAAACTCACCGTGACGGGTATCCCCGTGTTCACCGAAGTGACCTTTACCGCGGGCGAAGGTTCTGCGGCGGCCATTCAGTACGGCGATGTGGAGCTGACGGCGCTCGGCGCCGAGGCGGGCGTATTCTACGACTATGCAAACCGCGCCATCCTCGAGCTGGACGGCAAGTCCTTCTCGGAAGGGGATGTGACCTATTCGGGCAGGCTCACGCTCACCTATAACGGGGAAGTGGTTTCGGATGCCGTGCCTTATACGCTCGAAGGCTCCTATATCAAGTTCGATCTCAACGGCGTTGCCAAGTCTTGGGATTATTCGCGCGTTGCCTCCGACTATGTGGTCAAGGGCTACTACGACGAGAGTTATACGACGCAGCTGAAGTTTATCGTCGAGACGGCGACAGAGCTCCGCAATACATATGCGGGTGAACTCGGCGAGCTCTTCCTCGACGGTTACTTCAATGCCTCCATTGGCGAGAATGAGTATACCTACACGCTGTTTGGCAACAATACCAGCCTCGTCATCTTCGACGGGGCAGAATGTGTGGAAGTGCTCTATCTCGATATCGAGGCAAAGAGCTATACCGTGGCGAGCGCTCCCGAAGCGGGGATGTTCTATTCCGGCTCTTCGTCGAGCTACAGAGTGTACTTCGACGGCATGGGCAATCTCGTCTACTTCTCAGGCAGCTACACCTATGGTACCTATGAGTATGATGCGGAGACCAAAGAGATCAAGGCGTGGATCAACACCCAGAACGATGCCAAGAATAACGGCTGGCTCGATCTTGACAAGGGGTACGGCTACCTCGTCTACGATTACTATGGCGACACCTACATGCCGATCGGCAGGCAGCCGTTTGATGCGAGCATCAATCCCTCCGTCATGACCTATACCGAGACGGAAGGCGTCTGGTCGGGCAACAGCACTTCGCTGACTGCTTACCGTTCGGGCAGTGTCTTCTTCCTTCAGGCATACGGGTATCCGTTCGCGGTGGTAGAGGCCGCGTCCCTCACGGACGGCACGACCTTCAATGCCACCCTCACGTCGAGCTACTTTACCGATCTTGAGATCACCTTCACCATCCATATCGATGAGAGCGGTACGCTTTCCCTTACGGCGGGGATCGATTATGCGGGCGGCACGGAGACCGTGACTGTGGACGATACGGAATACGTCCTCTGCTGGCTGAACGAAGAGAAGACCATGCTCGGCATCTACGAGAATTCCTCCTATCCTTCCAGCGTGTTCTGCGACGAGATCGAGTGGGAGAACGGCGGCAAAGACTTTGCGGCAGAAGTCCTCGATATGAGCGACGGCGACTACTTTGCCATCGCCGTGACGGGTTACGGCACCGCTGCGATGCAGGTCTCCATCAAATCTTCCTCTTCGAGTATGTACGACAGCAGCGACGGCGCAGAGTATAAGTATTACAGGATCAACATCTATTCGGATACCGAGCTCTGGGTCAGCAACAGCAACGTGGAAGGGGCTCCCGGTCCCGAGATCGCGGAATATACCACGGAAGAAAAGGACGGCGTGACCTACTACACGTTCACGAGCACGGCGACGCAGATGGTCGTCACCTTCCATTGGAACGGAACTTACTTTGCTGTGGACAGCGAAGTTCCCGTCAACGCGTAAGCGATAGCAACACAAAAAGTCTGTGCGGCAGATTGCCGTGCAGGCTTTTTTTGTGCAGAAAGAGTGCGGGCGAATGCTGTCATAAGTTGTCAGCGATTGCTTGAAAATGAGGGGAGAATATGTTAAAATAATAAGAAAAGATGCAGAAGGATGATATAATGGCTTTTGGAGAGAAATTGAAGGAGCTGCGGAAAGCGGCAAAATTGACGCAGACCGAACTTGCGAATCGGTTAGCCCTTCATCCTCAAACGGTCTCGAAATGGGAGCGCGATCTTTCGGAACCGGATATCTCGCAGCTTGGCGATCTTGCTTCGGCGCTGGGCATTTCTTTGGAATGTCTTTGCGGCGGGAAGGAGGCCGAAGAGACGTATGCGGGTAAATTTGAAGCGGAAAAATTCGGCAGGCTCATCTCCGAGCGACGCATTGCGTGCGGAGAGACGCAGGAGCAGCTCGCGGAAGCGGTCGGTATCTCCGCAGATACCATTTCCCGTTGGGAACGCGGTGTTTCCTGCCCTGATATCGCCAAACTTTCCGCGCTTGCCGATCATTTCGAGATGCCCGTCTCCCGTCTCTACTATGGGATCGGGGAGGAGGAGCGGACGGAAAGCATCGTCCTGACGCGGCGTTACAGCCGTCTGTCGGTCGTACTGATCGCCGCTGCCGCCATCTTTTTCTGCATGGCAGTCACTCTGCTTGTCATTATTCTCTCGTCGGGCAGCCGCAGTTCTTTTGCCGAGACGCAGACCCATACGATCACTGTCGACGGAGAGAGCGCGCGTGTCGAGGCGGGAACTTCCTATATGCCGGCGATCCCTGCCCAAGAGGGCTATGATTTTATCGGCTGGAGGGACGAGGCGGGCGAGATCGTCTCCTTCCCCCGTACGATCGATACAGATATTCGCGTTCGTGCGGTCTTTGAGCCGCATGAATACACGGTCGAGTATTGGCTGAACGGCGGTCATTTTTCTGCCGTGCCGCAGACGGTGGTCACGATCGAGAGCGAGCCGTTTGCGCCGCTGCGGCCCGAGAAGGAGGGTACAGAGTTCAAAGGCTGGTATTTTGCGGAGGACTATCGGGGTGAGCCTGTCGAAAGCATCTCCTATACGGGGGAGGATCTCGTCCTGTATGCAAAATGGGAGGAGGCTTTGTGCACCATCCGATATGAACTCAACGGCGGGGTATTGTTTGCGGAAAACCCGTCCTCCGTCTCCTTTGAAGAGAGCGTGCGCCTCTTTGAGCCGGTGCGCGAGGGGTATCTCTTTCTCGGTTGGTATGATGGTTCGAAGGGCGGTACGCGGTATGAAAGCGTGGGCGGGGAAGAGGCGAGGAATATGACGCTCTATGCGTTGTGGCAAAAGAGCAATGCCGTCTTTTCCGTTCACTATGATGCCTGCGGGGGCGAAGTCACAGGGGAAAACCCTGTATCCGTCGGCGCCGGCGAGGTATTCGAGCTCTTTCCTGCGGTCAAGGAGGCCTATAACTTTCTCGGTTGGAACACGCAGCAGGATGGCTCGGGGGTCTATTACGATCGCTTATATGGTATAGAGGAGCCGCTCACCCTCTATGCCGTCTATGAGCCAAAGACCTATCTTGTGCGGTACGAATATGAGGGAGAGTATGAAGGAGGGGAGAGCAATCCGAATCATATCGCCTTCGGCGAGCGCGTTGAGCTCAAGCCCGTGCAGCGCTTCGGCTATATTTTTGCGGGTTGGTTCGATCAAAAGACGGGAGGGAACAGGGTGGACGTCATCGATGAAGGCAACCTCCTTTCGCTCACCGTACTGTATGCCCGCTTTGATCCCATTCTCGCCTCCGTCGAGCTCGACGGGGCGGGGGGCACCTTTTTCGTGTCCTCGGCGGAGAAGGAGTACTATGTCTATGAGATCGGCTATGCGGATGTATTGATATTGCCGGAGTGCCGGAAGCAAGGCTGCATCTTCCTCGGGTGGGTGGATGAGGACGGAAAACCGATCTCTAAAGTCAACGGCTATGAGCTGCGCGATCGCTCTTTGACTGCATTGTGGCAGGAGGAAAGCTATTACTTTATTTCCTATGAGCTCGGCGGCGGCACGGCGGAGACGCCCAACCCCGAACGAGTGAAATTCGGGGAGGTGCTCCCGCTCGCCGACCCCGTACGCGCGGGGTATCTCTTCCTCGGCTGGTACGACGATCCCGACGGGAAGGGGGAGCGCTACACATCCACGCCCGCCGGCCGTACGGAACATCTCACGCTCTATGCCGTCTGGCAGGAGATCGTCATGAGCGGCAGCATTGAAAACTTTACCTATAAAAAGGGCAGATACTCCGTCACGATCACGAGCTACACGGGGCCTGTCGGTAAGCAAGTGGATGTCGTCTTCCCCGCAATGGTCGAAGGCCTTCCCGTGACAAAGATCGGCAATGATCGTATGATGGAGGAGGCAAAAGTGCCCGAACCTGTGATCCCAATGGACGAAACGCTGCATTCGCTCGTGCTGCCAGACGGGGTCATCGAATTGGGCGATAATGCATTTGCATCGCTCACCGTCGCCCTTCCCGTTGAGATCCCGTCCTCGGTACAGACGGTCGGCTATGGGTGCTTTAACTTCTTTAACGGAAAAGTACTGTTCTCCCAAGAGGGCGATCTCACCGAGATCGGCGGAGGGGCATTTTGCGGCGTGACGTTTGACGGCGTGCTTGAGCTGCCATACGGCGTCAGGACGATCGGGGACTCTGCGTTTGCCGAGATTTGTGCGACCGGCATCCTCCTGCCCGACACCGTTGAGTTTATCGGCGATTTCGCTTTTTCGAACTCGAACATCGGGCGGATCGAAGAAATGTATCTTCCCGCGTCCGTCAAGTATATCGGCGTCGAGATCTTCGGCGGGACGATCCGCACTCCGCTCACGAATGAACAGCTTAAAGCGATGGGAGCCGGTTATAGTTACTGTGGTGTAAGCGGAGGAAGCGTAAAGCTGTATGACGGCGGCAGCGTGCAGACGCTGTCGGGGCAGGCGGTCGTGCTGCCCCGCCCGGAAAAACCCGGCTATACCTTCCTCGGCTGGAAGAATAAAAGCGGAGAATTTTGTTCGGAGCTGTATTTCCCGAACGGCATGGACGAAGAGCTGACGGCGGTCTACGAGGAGAAGGCGGAGAACGACGGCAGATCCCCGCAGACGGCCGTGACTCTTTCGGCGGGAGTGCAGTATGAATTCATCCTGACGCCGCAGGGCGAGCTCTATTTCGATCTCGATCTGTCGAAGCCCTGTATGGTGAGATTTGTATTCAGTACCGGCGATCTCGAGCATATCGAGGCTGAGCACTATGGTGAGAGCCGGAACGACAGCATCGTGTCGGGAACGAGCGTCGATTATTCGCCGGGAGATCTGTTCAAACTGCGAACGACCTGGTGGTCCAAACCGCTGAACATCACGCTGAGCGTATGGGTATTCGGTTAGGGCGGCGCCGATGTAAGTTCATGATTTAGGCCGAAGGCCTTTGCGGGTCGCTCCGGGAATGCGAGAATGAGGGAGCGATCGGCAGAGGGCTTCGGCCGTTTTTTCTTTGAAAACGAGCTCTCAAATGACACAAGATGGCACTCAAAATGACGAATTAAGCCGAAATTGCGGGAAATTCAGCCGAAATTACGGGTAGATACGCGAAACAGGCTGACAAATTTTAACGTATTTTGTGCTAAAATAAAGCCGTCAAAGCGAAGGAGCCTCTCATTGAGCAAGAGCGGCGGCTGAGACGGGAGAGGCTCGAAATGAGGGAAAGATTGATCTTGCGTCTATTCGATGAATTGAAGAAAGGAAATAAGATCTCACGGGAAAAATTTTGCAGCGAAAATGCGATCTCGGAACGAACGTTCTATCGCTATATGAGTGCGATCAGAGATTATCTCATCACGGAGCAAAGAGGCTGCGTCATCGTTTACGACAAAGAGGATGAGAGCTACTTTATGGAAGAGCTGTGAACGGCAATAAGATCAAGGGACAGACCGTTGCAGGATGAGCGTCCCCGATCAAGAAAATAAATGGAGGAGATAGCGATGAAATGTTATCATTGTGAAACGGAAAATCCGGAAGGGGCGCAGTTCTGCAAAAAGTGCGGCCGCAGGCTGGACGGTTTGAGTGTCTGTACAGCGTGCGGAAAACTGACGCCCGCCGACGGCGAATATTGCATCTATTGCGGCTCTAATCGCAATGCACCCGTCTATACGATGCCGCTGCGCTTTCCCGAGGCGGAGATCCCGAAAGGACAGTACGCTTTGCCCGCTGCCGTTCAGCGGCCGGCACATACGGAGGCAAGACGGCAAGCGTATGCAGAGCCGCAGCTAAAAGCGCGGAAAGAAAAGGCGCAAAAGAGCCTGCTCTCCGCAGACGGACCCGGTGCAGGGGGCAGCTTTTTGCCTGCACGGGCAGCGGGGATCGTCGGCAAGATCTCAGACGTCGCCGCACTCGTGACGGCGGTGCTGTCGCTCATCTTTACCTTCCTCATCGGGGCGTCCCTGAAGGTAGGGACGGGCGGCGTCTCCGCGGGGACCCCCGGCGGCTACAGTATATTCTATTTCTTCGGCGATGCGTATGCGATGACATATGAGGGAGAGATCCCCTTAAAAATGGCGCGTGTGGGCGCTGTGTTCGGAACGGTCTGCACCGTCTGCGGGCTGCTGCTCGTTGCAACATCTGCCATATTCTTCATTGTTCGCGCGGTCAAGTTCTTGCAGAAAAAGACGGACAAGGGCATCCTTGCTCCTGCGGTCATGACCTATCTCGCCTATCTGTTTGCCGTGGCGCTCTTTATGCTGTGCATCAGCCAGAAGGTGGAATTGGCAGGCGTTTCGACTTCCGTTTCCGCCAATATCGGAACGACGGAGGGCATCGTGCTGGGGGCAGTCGCGCTGGCAGCGGCAGTCATCCTGTCTGTCCTCAGGCAGGGGATGGAGGGAGAGCTTCGCGGCTATCTGATCCGTATGTGCAGTGCCGCTGTGTATGCGATCCTTGCCTTTGTTGCGATCGGGCTTTTAGGGAACGGCGTTGCTTTTATGACGTCAGACGCTTTGGGCGCCTCTGCAAGTACGACCCAGGGCTTCCTTCCCCTCTTTTCGCAGATCGCAGCAGAGTATATGGGGAATAATACTTATGTCAAAATGTACAATACCATTTTGGCTTTGGGTATCATATTGGTGATAGCGGTTGCCGCGGTTTCCTGGATGGTTTCGTTCACTCTTTCCGATATCCTCTCTTCCCCCGGAGGGAGCCTTCAAAAACGTACCCCCGCATTTGCGATCTTGGCGGGTATATTTTTCATCGCGGCAGGGGCAATGATGGCTGCGATCTCCTTGGTCTATGTCGGCAATAGGGGCAGCGAGGCATTCTCTGCTTCCCTGATCGTTCCCATCGTCATCATCGTCATCGGGGTCTTTATGTCCGCCTCTGCGATCGTGAGAAAGAAGTTCTCTCCTCCTCAAGAGGAAGGCTCTTCCGTTCAGGAAGATGTCTATGCTTTTTAAGTCCCGGTACGGAGGTGAACGCGAGAGGTCCTTTTCTATCCTGCAAAGAAAGATGGCTCTGTTTTGATATAGGAGTATCTTCGGAAAATGCTCATCGGATACCCGTCGGCCGCTGTGCCGGCGGGTATCTGGTTTTTTGCGGCGGGAAATTTCTCGGTGCTCTTGACAATCGTCAAAAAATTCTATATAATACCAATGAGTACGCGCGTGCGGCGGCTTTGGGCGTCGGATACAGCGGGCGGCTCTACTGAAAAGGAGCAGAAAAAGTATGAAGATCTGTGTATTCGGCGCAGCCAGCGCCGCCATCGACCAAAGCTATATCGACGAAGTGGAAAAGCTCGCCGAACAGATGGCACGCCGCGGGCATTCGCTCGTCTTCGGCGCGGGCGGCTCGGGCCTGATGGGCGCTGCGGCGCGCGGCACCAAGCGCGGGGGCGGGTATATCCACGGCGTCATCCCCAACTTCTTCCGCGAGGAACGCCTTGAATCTATCTATGATGCGTGCGATAAGCTCACCTATACCGAGACGATGGCCGAGCGCAAGACGACGATGGAGGACGACTGCGATGCCTTCATCATCGTGCCGGGCGGCATCGGCACGCTGGAGGAGTTCTTTGAGGTCATCACCTTGAAGCAGCTGGGCAGGCACCATAAAGCCATCGCTTTCTACAATTTGAACGGCTATTACGACAGCCTCGAAGCCTTTATGCACGAGATGTCTCAAAAGAAGTTCATGGCTGCGGCCTGCCATGAGATGTACAAGATCTTTACCGATGCGGACGAGCTGTTTGCCTATCTCGAGAACTACTCTCCCGAGGATCTTTCACCGCGCACGCTCAAAAACACCAACGAGATCTGAACGGAAGACGAGATAAGACGGCGGCCCCTGCGGCCGCTGTTTTGATGTCAATGAGCGGACGGGCAGCGGCGCCGCGCCGCAGTAAAATTTTTTTGCAAATTTTTAATGGCGGCATCTTGACAAGCGGAAAAAAAGACCGTATAATAGAAAGAGGAAATCGATTAACTTATTATCTCATATTCACATAGAGGAGCATACGGCATGAAAAAGCAGGCATTCAATCCCTATCTTCCGCTCGATACCTACATCCCCGACGGCGAACCGCACGTCTTCGGCGACCGCGTCTACATCTACGGCTCGCACGACAAGGAGGGCGGCGAGACCTTCTGTATGCTCGACTACGAGGTGTGGTCGGCGCCCGCCCACGATCTTTCCGATTGGACGACGAAAGGCACGAGTTACAGCGCCGCGCAGGATCCGCTCTCCAAAGAGACCAACCGCCCCTATCTCTACGCGCCCGACTGCGTCCGCGGCAAGGACGGGAGATACTACCTCTATTACTGCCTGAGCGGCGACAAGGGGCAGGGCGGCTACTTTGGCCCCGTGGGGGTGGCGGTCTCCGATACGCCCGACGGCAAGTTTGAGTTTTTGGGGCACGTCCGCTTCCAGGACGGCACGCCCTGCACCCGCTTTGTGCCCTTCGATCCCGCCGTCATCAACGACGGGGGCACCGTCCGCCTCTATTACGGTACCTGGTACCCCTTCGATCAGTTCTCCTTTTTTATGAAGCCCGTCATGCGGCGCGTGCAGGCAGGGATGTTCGGCAAGAGCGTTAAGGAGATCAAGAAGGAACCGGGCGGCGTGATGGGGCCCGTCTGCTGCACGCTGAAAGACGATATGCTCACCATTGCCGATGGCCCCCGCCGCATCCTGCCCGCCGATACGCGCGGCACCCCCTTTGAAAGCGGTATGTCAAGCAAGCCCGTCGAGGGCCACCGCTTCTTTGGCCACGGATTTTATGAGGGCGCTTCCATCCGCAAGGTCGGCGATACCTACTATTTCATCTATTCCTCCGTCAACAATCACGAGCTCTGTTGTGCGACGAGCAAGTACCCCGACCGCGATTTTACCTACCGCGGGGTCATCGTCTCCAACGGCGACGTGGGCTATGAGGGCCGCCGCGAGCGCGACCGCCTCAACCACACGGGCACGACGCACGGCAGCATCGAGAATATCAACGGGCGGTGGTACGTCTTCTATCACCGCCAGACGCACGGTACCGACTATTCCCGCCAGGGCTGTGCCGAGCCCATCGAGATCTTGCCCGACGGCAGCATCCCGCAGGTGGAAATAACTTCCTGCGGGCTCAACGGTGGGCCGCTCAAGGGGGAGGGGGAGTATCCCGCCGTCATCTGCTGCAACCTTACGAACGGCCATATGCCGCACGGGGGGAACGCCTCCTTTTCGGGCATCCCCATGATCACGAGTAAGGGGGAGGAGCGCTTCCTTACCGGCCTTAAAGCGGGCACCCTCATTGCCTATAAGTATTTCGATCTCTCTAAAACGCAGGAAGTCTTTGTCACGGCGCGCGGCAAGGGAACGCTCGCGCTGGAAGGGGCGAGCGTGCAGGTGGAGAGCAAGGAGTGGCGGGAGTACCGCCTGCCCGCCCCAAAACACGGAACGAGGGAGGCGCTCATGTTTCGCGTGACGGCGGGGGAAGCGGAAATGCTCAAATTTCGGCTTTTGAGCAGGGAGGATGAGGCATGATCACCATCTACGACATCGCCAAGGAGTGCGGCTGCTCGTCGGCAACGGTGAGCAAAGTCTTCAATCAAACGGGGAACATCAGCGAAAAGAAGCGGCGCGAGGTATTGGAGACGGCGCAGCGGCTGGGTTATGTGCCCAACGTGGCGGCGCGCTCGCTCGTCAGGCAGCGCTCCAACATGGTGGGCGTGCTGCTCTATGTCGATGAGAGCCTCGGCCTGCGCCACGGCCTCTTTGCCGAGATCTTGAACCGCTTCCGCGCCGAGCTGGAGAAGAACAACTACGAGATCGTGCTCATCTCCGAAAAGGGAGAGACGTGGGGCGGGCGCTTCCTCGACCACTGCCGTGCGCTGCGCCTCGACGGCGTCTTCTGCCTCTGCTGCAAGTACGAGAGCGAGGCGGTGCGCGAGCTCATCGGCGGCAATATCCCCCTCGTCGCCTTCGAGTCTCCCTACGAGGAGAAGCCCTCCATCGAGAGCAAGAACTTCGAGGGCGCCAGGCGGCTCACCGAGTACCTCATCGAAAACGGCCACCGCGAGATCACTTTCATCGCGGGCACCGACATCCCCATCACGCACGACCGCATCGCGGGCTATAAGGCGGCGCTGAAAGAGCATCATATCCCCTTCGAGGAGGAGCGCCTGCTGCACACCAGCTTTTTCAGCAACGACCGCGGCTCCCGCGCCACCGAACTGCTCCTTTCTTCCCCGAAGCCCTTTACCGCCGTCATGTATCCCGACGATTACACCGCCATCTCCGCCTACCGCGACCTCAAGGCGGCGGGCTACAGGGTGGGGGAGAACATCTCCGTGACGGGCTTTGACGGCGTCAACTTCGGGGAGATGGCCATGCCCAAGCTCACCACCATCCGGCAGGACGCCGTGCGCATCGGCGAGGGGGCGGCAAGGATGCTGCTCGATCTCATCGACGGCAAGGAAGTGCCCTGCGGCAAGACCCGCCTCGAGACCGAGCTCGTCATCGGCGAGAGCGTGAAAAAGATCGGCTGACTAAAAAGTAAAATGAAAGTATGCTCCCGGGCCGCCGCCGGGGGCATATTTTTTGTTATACTGTAAGGGAACAGTACGAACCCGCTTTTTCGTCGCGGCAAGACGTGTTTTGCGGGCATTCGGCAAAGCCGAACGCCGCGCCTTTTCCGTCTGCCGCTCCTCTTCGCCAAAATCTTTTCAAAGAAAATATTTTGGCGAGGGCTGTGGTATCAATGTGCGCCTTGCCGTTCATCGTCTTTGCAATACGCGGGTATTGCTGCATCCTCTTCACGGCAAGGCATCCCAAAATCTACTCGCCAAAAGTGCGAAGCAATCAAAAGCTGCGGTTTTGCTCCTAGACAAGGCAAGGGCCGCAGGCCGTGCCGAGCGCACGGTCAAGGGCCTTAACGCAGTATCGGGGCAAAACACGCGCTTTTGATCGGGTTCCTATTATTCCCTTACAGTATAGAGCGGCGGAAGGCGTAAAAAGAAGTGCAAAAGAGAAGTGCGAAAAGGGGCGCGAAAAGGGGCGGCATTGCTGCCGCCCCGAGGCGCGGGGGAAAGTTTTCAGGCGCTTTGCGGAAGAAGTTTTCAGGCGCTTTGCGGAAGAAGTTTTCAGGCGCGTTTGACGGAAGAAGTTTTCAGGCGCGCTTTGCAGTGAAGCCGACGAGGCTGCAGGCGGCAAAGGCTGCAAGGTCGACGGCGACGATGGTGGAGCCGACGGGCGTCGACAGCCAGATGGAAAGCAGCAGCCCCGAAACGGCGCACACCACCGAGAGGATGGCGGAAAAGACGGTCACGCGCTTGAAGCTCTTGAAGAGACGCATTCCCGAAAGCGCGGGGAAGATGACGAGCGCCGAGATGAGGAGCGAGCCTACAAGGTCCATGGCAAGCACGATGATGACGGCGATGACGACGGCGATGATGAGGTCGTAAAGCTCCGTCCTCACGCCCGAGGCCTTGTAGAAGGTCTCGTCGAAGGTGACGGCGAAGATCTTGTGATAGAGGAGCACAAAGACGATGACGACGGCGACGGAGAGGCCCACGCTCATCCACAGGTCAAAGGGGGTGAGTTCCAAAATGGAGGTGGAGCCGAACAGCGTCGTACACACATCCCCCGAGACGTTGGAGGAACCCGAAAGATTATAGATCAAATATCCAATAGCAAGTGCAGAGACCGAGATGAGGGCGAGCCGGGCATCGCCGTTGACTTTGGCTTTTCTTCCCGAGCGCAGGAGCAGCACCGCCGCCAGAATGGTGACGGGCAGGATGATGAGCATCTGATTTGTGATGCCCGCCACCGCCGCCACCGCCATTGCGCCGAAGGCAACGTGCGAGAGGCCGTCTCCGATGAAGGAGAAGCGTTTTAGGACGAGCGTCACGCCGAGGAGGGCGGCGACGAGGGCGATGAGGGTGCCGACGATGACGGCGCGCCAGACGAAGGGGTATTGGAAGAAGGAGATAAATTCCGCCCATGACATGACGGAGAGAAGTTCATGCCGCATGATCGCCTCCCGCAAAGAGCTTTCCCGCCTCGCTCTTTTGGTATTCTTCCGTCGTGCCGAAGAAGCAGCTCCCGTGCATGACGTGCAGGATGTGCGTCGCATAGCCGAGCACGGCGGCGATGTCGTGCGAGATCATAAGGATGGTGATGCCGTCCTCACGGTTGAGCCCTTCGATGATGCCGTACATCTCCTGCGTGACTTTGGGGTCGAGGCCGGCAACGGGTTCGTCCAACAGCAATAGGGTGTCCGTCGCGCAGAGCGCTCTCGCCAGCAGTACGCGCTGCAGCTGTCCGCCCGAAAGTTCGCGGTAGCATCGCTTTTTAAGAGCCGCAATACCCAACCGCTCCATCTTCTCCTCCGCCTTTGCCCGCTCCCTTTTGGTGTAGAAGGGGCGGAGCCCGCACTTTTTAAGGAAGCCCGAGATGACGATCTCCTCGACGGTGGCGGGGAAGTCGCGCTGGACGGGCGTCTGCTGCGGCAGATACCCGATGGTGGAGCGCTTTAAGGCGGGGCTGCGTTCGATCTGTCCGCCGAGCAGCGGCTGCAGCCCTAAGAGCGTCTTGACGAGGGTCGATTTGCCTCTGCCGTTCTCGCCCACGATGCAAAGATAATCGCCGCGCGTCACCTCAAAACCGATGTGTTCGGCGACGGCGTGATTTTCGTAGCCGAGGGTGAGGTCGCGGCAGGAGAGAAGTGTCTCCCGTTCATTTGTATCCATGCCGCGCTTCCCTCAGTTGAGCGCCGTTTGGAGGACGGCGAGGTTATCCCGCATGATCGCAAGGTATTGGGCGCCCGCCTCAACGGCCTTCGCGTCCACCGATTGCAGCGAGTTGAGGGCGAGGATGCCCTGCGATCTGCTCTTTGTATTGGCGATGATCTGTTCGGCGATGCCGTGCGAGCTGTTTTCCAGCACCATCACATAGGGGAGCTCGTTCTCGTCGACGGCCTTGACGAGGGCGAGCACGGTCGCAAAGCTCGCCTCCGTCTCTGCCGAACAGCCCGAAAAGGCGGCGTAACAGGTGAGGCCGTAGTCATGGGCAAGGTAGCGGAAGGGGTAGCGGTCGGCAAACACCAGCACGCTGAGCTTGGCGGAGGAGACCATGTTACCGTATTCCTCGTCGAGGGCGGAGAGCTCTTGCAGATAGCGCTCGCAGTTGGCGCGGTAGAGCCCGTCGCGCTCCCCGTCGGCGGCGCACAGCTCCTCTGCGATGGCGGAGACGAGCACCTTCGCATTGCGCAGGGAGAGCCAGATGTGCTCGTCGATCTCCTCTCCGTGCGCATGATCGTGCTCGCCGCTCTCCTCGATGCCTTCCTCCTCGGTGAGCGCCCTGTCGCCGAGCGCTTCGATAAGGTCGAGAGAGCGCACGTCCTCCTCGGCGTTTGCAAGCAGCGTGCGCGCCCATTCGTCGGACTCGCCGCCCGTGTAGATAAAGAGATCGCTCCCCAAAATGGCGACTTTGTCGCTCGCCGAGGGCTGGAAGTTATGAAGATCGGCGCCCGAATCTTCGAGCAGCTCGATCTCCACGTCCTCGACGCCCCTCGTCAGCACGCGCACCCAATCATATTGAGGGAAGATGGTGCAGACGACGTGCAGCTTGCCGTCCTCCGCTCCCGCCGTGCAGGCGCCCGCAAAGAGGAACATAAGGGCGGTAATGCCCGCAAAGAGGGAGATAAAGCACTTTTCAAGCCTTTCATGCGGCGCCTCCCGTGCGCACGGGGCGCGCCGTTTGCAGAAGAGCCTGCGCGGCATGGTATTTCACGGCTGTAACAATGGCGACGATGAGCGCCGCAAGAGCTGCAAGGAAGGGCAGCCAGCCGTCCGTGCGGATGGAGCAGGCGGGGTTGCCGCTGCAATAGATGGGCAGGATCTGCGAGCCGTTGAGCGTGAGTGCCGCAACGATGCCGCCGAGCAGCATCGCGGCCGTGACGGCGGCGGCAAAGAGCAGGAGGGGCAGAAAGTCGTACTTCTTCTTCAAGAGGAGGACGGCGGCAAGCGCGGTAAGGGCAAGCCCTGAAAGAATGGTGAGAAGGGCGAGGATGCCCGTTAAGATCGTGCCCGTCTCCGCATAGTAATAGAAGGGCACGGCGATGTCGCCGAACACCTCTTGAGGGGAGGAAAAGCTGCCTGAAATGGTGGCGAGGGCGAACGACCAGACGCTGACGCCCACTTCGCGCCCCACGTCCAGATTGTGGATATAGGCGAGGTCGCAGAAGCAGAAGGCGAGCATGAGGACGCTTGATAGGAGCGCGCAAAGGAGGAGGGGAGAGAGCTTTTTTAAGGAGGCGCGGTACTCCTCCTCGCGGGCATGGCGCAGCTCGATGAGCCGCCTGCGCTCGCGGGCGGAAATTTTCTCGGCGGCGGCCTGTGCCGCCACGGTATTTTGTTTCATGATATTTCTCCGAAAGATGATGTAGGGGGACGGTTCAGTCCGTCACATAGTAGGCGAGCGAGGAATAGTCCTCGATCACCGCAAGGGAAGCGACGTCAAAGCGGAACATTTGAATGTACTCCGTCTGTCCGTTGGGTACGCCGTTCGTGTAGGCGGCAATGGCGATCGTCTCGGGCGTCTCGCTCTCGAGCCTGCCCGCAATGTGGATCCATGCCTTGTCGTTGGTGTCCTCGCTCTGATTTCTGGGGGCGGGGATGTCGCCGTTGTAGTCAAGGATAAAGCCGATGATGGTGTCGTTGCCGCAGGTGCAGCCCACGCCCGAGGAGCACTTGCGTACGCCGAGCGTGTAGTCCTCCCCCGTCTCGATGTCCGAAAGCTCATAGACGAAGCAGTCGAGCTCGATATCCGAGCCCATGTACGAGGAGGGGAAGGCGAGCATATTGGTCATGGTCTTAAAGAAAGTGCGCTCGTTGAGCACATAGTCGCAGCCTGTAAAAGCGAGCAGGGCGGCTGCGAGGATCAGCGTGGAAAGAATGTGGCGCAATGCGCGTTTCATGAGTGGTCTCCAAAATTAAGTTATAGTAAATATAAATAAATTGAGAATATAGTATAACAAAAGAGCAAGACAAAGGGTGCGGAGAGGCCTCATTTCCGCACGAAAAGGCGCGCAGCATAAGCCGCGCAAGCGCTTTTTTGTCTTGCCGGAATTATTTAACAGCTTATTTTGACTTTGAGGGAGACGGGCGTAGCCGCGAAACGGCGGCGGGGCGCGGTGCTCTTCTTCTCCTCGACGGAGAAGACGGGAGCGGCGGGGCGTTCCTCCTCTTCGGAGGGGGCTGCCGTGCTAAACGCGCGCATGAGGTCGTTGCAGAGGCTCATCTCCGTGCAGATCGGGCAGTCCTCCGAGGAGAGGCACTCGTGCTCTGCATTGATCCCCAAGAAGGTAGAGGAGAAGACGAGGCAGAATACAAGGCAGAGCGCCGTCAAAAGGGCAGCTGCCCGCCGCAAAACTTGTCTGCGTTTCATGCCGTACCTCCTTTTTTCCCTTGGGATGATCCGCCCTATATTGTAGCGCGCTCTTTCGCAGCTTGTCAAGACTTTTTTTCGGTTTGACAAAAATTTCACAAAAGCGACAAGTTTTTCTGCCCTGCGCCTTCACGAGGCGCTCATGGCGGTGCGGCTCGTTTCGGGATTCGTCAGAGGCGGGGCGCGTTGGGCGCGTTGGGCGCGTCTGACGCGGGAGAAGGGGCACGGGAGAGGGGTGAGGTCGGCGCAGGGAGGAGGGGCGCAGGAGTGGGGTCGGAGCAGGGCGCAGGGGAGTGACCGTGCGGCGGGTCTTTTCCATACAATGGAAAGAGGGCGGCAAGAGAGCCGCTCTGCACAAAAGGAGGTATGGATATGCCATTTTATCAGCATTGCCCTGTCTGCGGCTGCTGGCCTTGCGTCTGCGTGAACCAGACCTATAAGACGATCGTCTATCCCTGCTGCACAGGTGCGACGGGCTCCACCGGCACAACGGGCATCGGCCCCACCGGCCCGACCGGTCCGACGGGAGCCACGGGCGCGACCGGCCCGACCGGTCCGACGGGAGCCACGGGCGCGACCGGCCCGACCGGCCCGACGGGAGCCACGGGCGCAACGGGAGCCACCGGCGCAACAGGTGCCGCAGGCGCAACAGAGCAGGTAACATAAGGGAAAGAAAATAAAGCCATTCGGAACAAAGTCAAACGGCAGCTCATCATACGGGCTGCCGTTCTTTTGTGTGCTCCGTTTTGCCCTTGCGATTTGCGCCTATTCCCTCCATCCTAAATAAGGTGGAAAGCCTCCTATTTTTGGAATAGGATTTTAACCGTATCGAATCCGATACGGTTGGATTCCGCACTATTTTCAAATAATATATCAGCAATTTCGCATATCCTATTGAAATTCCCGTGCGGATATGCTATAATTGTTTTGTAATACGATCTGAACGAGGTGACTGTATGGCGATCAGCTACAACAAGTTATGGAAACTGCTCATCGATAAAGGGATGACAAAGACGCAGATGCGACTTCAGGCAGATATTTCCACGACGACGCTTGCCAAACTTGGAAAAAATGAGACGGTTTCGATGGACGTCCTATTAAAGATCTGCAAATTACTTGACTGCAATGTCGGTGACATTATGGATGTCATCAATGAGGAGGAATGCAATGGCGACAAGTAAGAAACTTGAAATTATCTACCACAACGGTCAGCCCGACGGTATCAGGTCTATAAGACGCCATCTGTCGACAATGACGACTTATGTCATTCCGCGCCCTTTGCTTGCCGAGGCAAAAAAGATCACAGGCATCAACCGACCCGGTATTTATTACCTCATCAACGAAAACGACGAAAATAAGATCGCGCAGATCTATATAGGGCAGACGCGCAACGGAGTTGTCCGTCTGGACGACCACAACCGTTCCAAAGATTTTTGGAATAAGGCAATCATGTTCCTCGCCGACAGCAAGACGTTCTCCCTCGATATGATAAGCGGACTGGAAGAATACGCCATTATCAAAGCGCACGAATCCAATCGCTATAAGGTAGAAAACTCCGTCAAACCCAAGTATGAAATTGATGAGTACGACCTCCCCTCTATTGAAGAGGTTTACGAGGAAATACAGTTCATCATGGCGACGCAGGGTTATAAGCTGGACAACGCAAGGGCAAGCCTGAATGAATCGTCTGTTTTCCATACGACACGCAATGGCATCAAGGCATTTGGCGTTTATGATGGCGATAAATTTCAGGTGCTGGAAGGTTCAGAGGTCAATCTTGCAAAACCCGCAAATCTTGAAAAGTATAACAAACAGCGAAAAGAGTTGCTTGAAAAGGGGGATATCATCCAGCAGGCGGATAAGTATATCTTGAAAGTTACGCTTGAATTCAACACACCTAGCGGCGCCGGAGAATTCATCCTCGGCGGCTCGATCAACGGCTGGGCGGAGTGGAAAGATAAAGACGGCAAGACTTTGGATGAGGTTTATAGGAAAAATTGAGGAGGAAAATAAAATGAAAATACTAAATGAAAATGCAAATATCCCTAACATAGAAGACATAAAGACCTTAGATGACAAAATTCGTCAAACACCTCAAATTTCTGTTTATAAATCTTACGCGGGATTTCCTGTACTAAAAGGTGGTCAGTTTGCCGATAAGTTTATTATCGAATATGCACTGCTTACAGATAAGGCTTTATACATTTGTAATTTTTGTATTGGTTCTTTGGATTCAATTTGTGAATATCAAGACAATATATATAATTTAGTAGAATCCTCATTGAAGAAAACACCCACAATGCTCGATAAGAGACGATTAATATGTGAAATTTTTACAATTACAATTTCTAAAAATAATGAAACAACCAATAATGGAAATTATATAATCTGCAAGACCTTGGAAGATTTGATTCTATATATAAAAGATAATGAAAAATGTCGTGTTTCACTTGAGGATATTTCTTTAAGAAAAATCAATGCGGCATTGCAAGGTGCCTATGGTACTGTAAAAAGAGAGCGAAGATCTTTTAAACCAAACACAAAAAGCGCTATAATAAATGAAATTAATGATTATATCGAAAGTTATGATGACGATCAGTTTAAAGCAATCGTTACAGATTCGCGTGGGATACAACGAATAAGAGGTATGGCTGGGAGCGGAAAAACGATAATCATTGCAAGAAAAGCAGCGCAGCTTCATATCGATCATCCTGATTGGAATATTGTTGTAACTTACTCGACGAGAAGCCAAAAGAACCAACTTGAAAAGTTAATAAGTGATTATTATGAAAAATTGACAGATGGTTTAACGATAGACAATTCTAAAATACGTGTAATGCACGCATGGGGATCAGCAAATGCCAATGGGCTCTATTATGAAATATGTCTTCATAACGAGATTCAAGCCTTAAATTTTAGTCAAGCTAGGTTCTATTTTCGCACGGCAAAAGATGTATTTAGCAAGATTTGTGGTCTTGTACTTTCTGAGAACAAGCCTTTAAAGAAAGAATATGATTGCATATTAATTGACGAAGCTCAAGACTTCAAGTCTGAATTTTTTAAGTTGTGTTTAAATGTTGTAAAGGACGATAGAATTGTTTATGCATATGATGAATTGCAGAATTTGGGTGGAGAAACAATGGATAGTCCAACAAAACTTTTTGGTAAAGATATTGCTAGCGATACACCATTGCGAGTTTGTTACCGGAATCAGAGAAAGGTAATTGTCGCAGCTCATGCTCTAGGCATGGGGATTTATAGGAATAATGAATTGCCCATTCAAATGCCAAAGACGTTGCAAGTCTGGGACACAATAGGATACAACAGTGAAGGTGAATTAAAATTTGGAGAAAATGCAACTCTGTACAGACCTAACGAAACCAGTCCAGATGTAATTAAAATTGATAATCCAATAATATTTAGAAAATGTAATAGCGCCGAAGAACAGTTCGATTTTCTAATCGAAAGCATTGCTGACAATCAAAGTAATGATTGTTTGATTACAAAAGATATTATGATTATCGATCTTGATACATTCAATGCGGAGCAAAATTATCTTAACCTAAAAAACACACAAAGTATTATTTCCATTCATTATGCAGGGAAAAATAATCCCGAGGAATTTTTTAGGGATGACTCAATAGTGTATTCTTCCGTTTTTCGCGCCAAAGGTAATGAAACTTATATGGTTTATATTATTAACGCACAACAAGTTATAAATAATATCGACCAACTAAAATTACGAAATGCATTGTTTACAGCGATGACAAGAAGTAAAGGCTGGGTTACTGTGATTGGCTATGGGGAATCTATGGATAAACTTATGGAAGAATTTAACTCTGTAGAAGGGAATAATTATAAATTAGTGTTTTCACCATATCCTACTAAGGATCAACTGAAAAAAATACGAACATATAGCAATGATTTGTCAAAAGCAGATATAGACGCGCTCAACAAAACTAGAGATACAATAAAAAAGCTTATAACAGATAATAAAAGGGATCCTCTGTTAGTAGCTCAGGATCTATTTGGAGTTCAGACAAAAGAAGAGCTATTTAAGTTGTTCAGCAATGATGAAGAAAATGACTAGTACATTGGCTAAAAATATTATTAAGAACTATAAGTCAATCATAGACAGGCTATATAAAAATGGCCTCATCTTAAGACACAATGAGCTATCATATAAAAATGAGAATAATGAATGCAAATTGGAGTATTATACCAAGAATGAACATTCAAACGTTCTATATGATAGTTCTATTCGGTCTATAGATTTATATGATAGCTTATTCAAACATGATCAATTTAATATAGAATTTAAAGATGGAAGCCTCCTATTATTTCAGTGCTTAATTAGTAAAGATGTTATTATAAAACAAAGAATTATCTTTATTAAGCCATTTTTAAACGATTATAATGATGATATGTATGATGACAGTTGGGAATCATATCAAAATACTGATAATGCTTCTAACCTATTAAATTTCCCATTAATAATTAGAGCTGATTATAATTCTGATGAATTTAAGAGTGACCATCCTGTTAGCCATTTAACATTATCAAATATAGCGAACTGTCGAATACCTGTTGTTGCAAATATAAGTTTTGGGCGTTTTGTTGAGTTTATATTACATCAAATATTTAATATCTACGATATAAAAATAGAGAAATCAGAATACTCAAAATCGATACGGGATAATGAAGAAAAAATGATCCATGTAAGTTGGAAATAATTATACCCCCTAACTTCCGATAATACGGAATTATGAGAACATAGGAGAGCGTTATGGGCATTATAGATAAAAAGCAAATGACCGAAGAAGACATCAAGTTGAATTTTATTACGCCGGCAATTTTGTCAAAAGGCTGGCAGGATAAGATCACGATGGAGACCCAGCTCAGGTTTACGGATGGTAAAGTGAATCTCCGCGGCAACCTTGTAAATCGTGAAGCGCCAAAAAAGGCGGACTATGTGCTTTATTTTGCCAAAAATAATCCGCTCGCCGTGGTTGAAGCAAAGGACAATAACCACAGCGTATCTTTTGGTATGCAGCAGGCAAAGCTCTATGCTCAAATGCTTGATGTCAAGTTTGCATACAGCTCTAACGGCGACGCCTTCCAAGAGTTTGATTTTATCACAGGAGTTGAGCGCGAAATTGCGTTGGATGAGTTTCCCTCGCCCGAAGAATTGTTTGCTCGCTATCAGAGCGAAATAAACGACGGACAAGGGTTATCGGAGAAAGAACTTGCTCTCATCAATCAGCCATATTATACAAGCCAAAATACTTATCCTCCGAGATATTATCAGCAGGTTGCCGTTAACCGCACAATGGACGCCATCGCAAAGGGGCAAAATCGCATTTTGCTTGTCATGGCGACGGGAACGGGCAAAACCTATACTGCTTTCCAAATCGTATATCGTTTGTTGCAGAGCGGCGTAAAGCAAAAGATACTTTACCTTGCCGACCGCAATAATCTTGTCGATCAGACGATAAGCGGAGATTTTAAGCCACTCGAAAAGGTTATCCATAAGATCAATTTTGCAAAAGACGACCGCACCACGATCACGTCCCATCAGGTATATTTCTCCCTCTATCAGCAGCTTGTCGGAAACAAGACGACCGAAGAAGAGACGGACGAAGAAACGCTTGCGCACTATAAGCAACTCTTTGATAAGGATTTTTTCGATCTTGTTATCGTGGATGAGTGTCATCGCGGCAGCGCAAAGGAAGAAAGCCGTTGGCGTAAAGTGCTGGAATACTTCTCCTCTGCCACGCAAATCGGTATGACCGCAACGCCGAAGGAAACTTCGTACATATCCAATATCGATTATTTCGGCGAGCCGATTTATAAGTACAGCTTGAAAGAAGGCATCGACGACGGGTTCCTCGCTCCTTTCAAGGTCATACGCATAAAGACGGATATTGATGACGAATGGCGCCCTCGCAAAGGTCAATGCGATATCTATGGCTATGAAATTGAAGACCGTATCTACAATAACAGCGATTACGATTACAACATCATCATTCAGGACCGTATTGACATGGTTGCAACCGAGATCACAAATTATCTCAAAGCGACCGACAGAATGGCAAAGACGATCGTTTTCTGCGCAACAGAAGATGCGGCAGAACGGATGCGCGTTGCTCTTACAAAGTTGAACGCCGATATGTGCGCGGAAGATCCGGATTACGTTGTGCGGATCACAGGCAGCGACGATTACGGCAAGAGCAAGCTCGATTATTTTATATCCGTATCGGCTAAATACCCTGTGATTGCCACTACTTCCAAGCTGCTTTCTACCGGTGCAGACTGCAAAATGGTTAAACTAATTGTCATTGATGAAATGATCGGTTCCATGACAGAATTTAAGCAAATCATCGGGCGCGGAACGAGACTGCGCTATGAAGACGGGAAAACGCACTTCGTTATCATGGATTTCCGCGGCGTAACCAGATTATTTGCCGATCCCGATTGGGACGGCCCGATCGAACAGGATGAAGAGTTCCGTCATGTCGAAAACAAAGAGCCTGACGGAGATATTATTGTGCCGAATTTACCGCCTCCTGATCCGAAACATAAGTATGTTGTAGACAGCCGCGGCTGTAAGGTAATGGTAACACAAAAAATAGCTGCTTATTATGATACCAATGGAAAGCTTTTGCGGCAGGAGAGTATTATTGATTATACAAAAGCGAGCATTTACGGCACGTTCTCATCTTTAGATAATTTTATTCTGCAATGGTCAGCCGAAGAGAAAAAGGCTAAAATTCAGGAATTATTCCGTGAACGCGGTATTGACTTGGAACAGATCAAAGCCGATGAAGGCATGAGCGATGTCGATGACTTTGATTTTATCTGCCATATCGCCTTCGACCAGAAGCCTTTGACGCGGCGGGATCGCGCTGAAAACGTTAAAAAGCGTAATGTGTTTGCAAAATATGGCGGCGAAGCAAGAGCAGTACTGGAAGCGTTGCTGGAAAAATATGCGGACAGCGGTATCTATGAAATCGAAGATATGGATATTCTCAAACTCGATCCGTTTGTCAAGTTTGGAAAGCCCGCAAAAATCGCTTCACTATTCGGCGGCAGAGAGGGCTATATCCGAGCAGTAAGAGAACTTGAACAGGAAATTTATAAGGCGGCATAACAAATGAGCAATATTTCAGGATTTATCAAGCGTTTGCGCGACATCATGCGCAACGATGCAGGCATCAACGGCGACGCACAGCGTATTGAGCAGATCGCCTGGCTTTTATTCTTAAAAGTCTACGATACCAAAGAGCAAGACTGGGAATTTGAGGACGATAAGTATCAATCGATTATCCCCGATCCCTGCCGCTGGCGTAATTGGGCGCACGAAGAGGGCGGAAAAGGTATAACGGGCGATGCGCTTTTGGGTTTCGTCAACAATATTCTTTTCCCCGTATTGAAAGGCAAGGATTATAAAGATCCCAACGGAAATATTCTCATCAAAGGTATCCAAGTCGATCCCTCTACGCCCATCAAGAAGGCCATCGTCAAGACGACCTTTGAAGATGCCAACACCTATATGAAGGACGGCGTTCTTTTGCGGCAGGTGATCAACGTCATCGACGATATTGATTTAAGCGATTATGAAGAGAGCCACGCTTTCGGCGAAATTTACGAAACGATCCTTCGCGAATTGCAAAGTGCGGGTTCTTCCGGTGAATTTTACACACCCCGTGCCGTCACCGATTTTATGGCAAAGATGATCGATCCGCAAATCGGAGAGCACTGCGCCGACTTTGCCTGCGGAACGGGTGGCTTTTTGATAAGTTGGCTGAAAGAACTGGAGAAGAAAAAGAAAAGCACCGATGACGTAGAAAAAATCTACAATTCTATTTTCGGCATAGAGAAAAAGCAGTTCCCGTATATTCTCTGCGTGACAAACATGTTGCTGCATGATGTGGACACGCCGCGAATTTACTACGATAATTCTCTGCTGCATAATATCTTGGATTATACTGAAAAGGACAAGTTTGAAGTCGTATTGATGAACCCGCCCTACGGCGGCAACGAAAAGACGGAGGTTAAAAATCACTTCCCGTCTGATTTGGCAAGCAGTGAAACGGCAGACTTGTTTATGTCTGTTATCATGTACCGCTTAAAAACGAACGGACGGGCGGCAGTAATTCTGCCCGACGGCTTCCTCTTCGGCACAGATAACGCGAAAGTGGCAATAAAGAAGAAGCTATTATCCGAGTTTAATTTGCATACAGTGATCCGTATGCCGGGCAGCGTATTTGCGCCTTATACCTCGATCACTACAAATATCCTCTTCTTCGACAAGTCGCATCCTACCAAAGAAACTTGGTTCTACCGTTTGGATATGCCGGAAGGATATAAGCACTTTTCCAAGACCAAGCCGATGAAGCTGGAACACTTCTCCCCTGCCATGGAATGGTGGGGTAGCCGCGAAGAGATCATCGTAGATGACGCCCCAAAGGCAAAGAAATACACGGTTGAAGAGATTGCCGCTCTCGGCTACAATATCGACTTGTGTGGCTTCCCGCATGAGGAAGAAGAGATCTTAGCGCCGCAGGATCTGATCCAACAATACAGGGAAAAACGCGCCAGCCTTGATGCAGAAATAGACAGAGTGCTCGGAGAAATCATGGTGCTGCTCGGAGATAAAACAAATGAATGAACTCATTGACATCAAATTTTATAGCCAAATCAAAAGTATACTCGAATCCGCGCGCGGACAGGTTTA
>CALVTT010000004.1 GCA_944363045.1 uncultured Clostridia bacterium
TGTTGTAAAATTATGATAACCACGCAAAACAAGTGGAAAAAATCTCTATAGGGGGACATGAACAACATGAAGAAGCTGAAAATAGCTTTGAGCCTGCTCTTCGCGCTGACGTTCTCTCTCTTCCTCGTCGCCTGCGGCGGGAACGAGGGGAAAGAAGTGTCGCTGATCGAACTCGGCAAAGGCATGAAGACAGAGTTCATCGAAGGCGATTCGTTCTCGTCCGAAGGCCTTACGGTCACGGTCTATTACCGCGGTTCGGATGAGGCAGTCGTGCTTGAACCTGATCAGTACGAGGTGGACTACCCGGACGGTTTCGAAGACCTGACGCCCGGAACGTACACCGTCGTCGTCACGCCCGAGCAGACGCCCGCAGCCAATGCCGATCCCGTTACGGCAAGCTACAACGTCACCATCAGCCATAACTGGATCGATGACGGGGACGGCAATGCGCACTGCGAATGCGGCGCAAAGCAGGTCACCTACGCGAACCTTACCGATACGGTCACCACGGTCGCTTGGGGCAATCAGGCAACGCTCACCGAGAAGTCTGAAAATTCGCCCGCGAAGGAGCCCATCGCCGGTGAGAACCACGTCAACTACGGCGTGCTCGTTCCCGGCCAGACCATCGAGCTCACGATGAAGATCCTCGAGGTCGATACGGGCGCCATCTACAATACGCCTCTTATGGGTATCCGTAACGGCGTTGACGGCCTTATTCCCCGTGAAGACTCCTACGTCATCGGTACCTGCGCCGGCTTCTCGACGCCCGACGGCGGCACGAAGGACGCGGCTCCTCAGTCGGGTACGGCTTCGACAAGTACGGATCCTTGGGTCGTCTACAAGTCGGGCTCTGCCATCAACGCGACTGACCTCGTCGGCGGAACGGTCGTCGTTTCCTATGAGTATTCGAGCGACTCCGTCATGACCATCCGTCATACGCTCACCAAGTCGGACAACAGCACTCTGACGCAGGCTAACTCCCTGAATGTTCCCAGAGGCTCTTATGAGATCGTTGCTTACGGCGAGAAGGTCACCTATCAGGTCACCCAGGTCGTCAGCATCATGAACAGCTTTGTCGAAGGTTTCACGGCAGAGCCTCCCACTGCGACCGTCCAGCCCGAAGGCAAGCTCTTCAATACGGAGGGTCTTACCACCGCCGCTGAGATGAGCGATGGCACCACGATCGAAAATTCCTACAACGCATATGCAATGGTCGATGTCGTCGCCGAAGACGGCACCACGACCCCTACCAGAATGGCGCTTGCCAACACTCCTCTTTCGAGGGATATGTACGACTTCTATGTCGAATTCGCTGGCGAGACGTTCTACTTCACGAGCACCGGCGAACCGGGCGGCGATTCTCTCATCAAGGTCGTTGCTTCCGAATTCGCGTCGGCAAACGCAGCTGCCGTTGTTGCGAACGGCGAACTCTTCGATGCTTCTAACGCTACGTTCGACTATGCGGTCAACGACAGCGAGGACGGCATCGTCATCGTCGGCGCAGGTACGGCATCCGTGCTCACGGATGCGCAGAAGGAAGCGCTCGACACCACAGCCAACGCATTCGTCTCCTTCAAGCTTGGCGCACTTTCCGAGACGTTCGACACTGCAACAGTCGAGGGCGGCTATGCATCCTTCGGCGGAGGCGTTGTGGAAGTCGTTCTTCCCACGGGCGCTGATTATACGCTTTATACGCTCGTCCTTTCCAAGAGCGGCGAGACCGTTCAGGAAGTTCAGAGGGTCGCCGTCGATCTTTCGGGGGTCCAGACGCCCGAACACGGCGCATATCTTGCCGGCAGCACCTTCACGCTCGATGCGGGCGGCGAATTCACGGTCGTCTATACGGACGTTACGGTCAGCGATGACTATACCCTGGTTGCAGGCGGTATGCCTGTCAAGGTGTCCGAAGTCAAGGCGGGCATCAAAGCGGAAGGCGAATACACCGTCTTCGCGGGTCAGCTTTGGATCACGGAGGCAGAGCAGACGGGTGACGACTATACCGTCACTTACAGGACCGCAGGTCCCGACCTTGTCAACCTTTCCTCGACCAATGCGACCACGCTCGTCGCGCTCAGAGACGCCGAGGGCGAGACGCTTGCCGAATACACCTACCATTACGACATGGTCTTCAGCGATGAAGTTCCTGCGACCGTCACCAACTTGGTGAAGATCTCCGACGACACCGTGGTGCTTGTCCAGCGCGATAAGCTCTATGTGTTCCGTGCCGTCCCCGCAGATGCAGTTGCGGGCAAGCTTGAATACTCCCAGCTCTATATCGACGCAACGCTCAATATTCAGAATGACGCAGCGGCTTCCTATGATGTTTCTGTTTCCACTTCGGATAGTGGCGTCAAAGCAGATGTCGCAAATGCCATCACGAGAAGCTCCGATGCTTCCGGCAAGCTCGTTGCCATGGGCAACGTCGGCGATGCGAGCGACTACGACTACGGCGCACTCGTCGTCTATCAGTTCTCCGTCACGGCGCTCGACCTCCGCGAAGAGGATGTGGCAGAGACCTTCTACTTCACGGCAAACGAAGATCCCGAAGGTCAGGATACCTACACCGTCTACAAGGTGGAGGGCAACGTGATCACCGCAGACGTCGTTGAAGCGGCAAGCGCGGGTGAGCGTGTTGTAACGCAGGAATGGAGCTGCGTGAACGACGGTATCGAGGCCTTCAAATATGGCGACACCAACTTCTATTTCGGCGGCCTTGTCGAACCCGCAACGGGCGAACACGTTTGGGCTGCTTCCGAAACGGAGAACCTTGAAGTCTGCTCCAACTGCGGTTACACGAGAGAATACGTTGAGACCGCAGACGGCCATGCATATATCACGCTCAGCACCCCTACCGCTTACGAAGATATGCCCAATGCTTCGTGGTGGGTCGAAGTGAATGGCGTGAACGAAGTGGACGGCAACTTTGCTGTTGAATACACTTACACGCATGCAGACGGCACGGGTGATTTTACCAATGCTCGTCTCCAGCTCATCAGCGGCGCCGATACTTCGACGATCGACCTTGCGGCAACTGCCGATGTTGTTGTTGTTCAGGGTATGCTTTCGAGCGGTGATTCCGCAGTCATTTCCACGCAGGAACTCCTCAAGGACGGCGTTGCGGTCGATAAGTCCGCTTGGTTGTCGCACGCCAACGGTAAGGGTGAGTTCAACGGTGACGTGACGGCACTCATCACCCGTTCGGGTTCTGTGCTTGAAATTAAGACTGAATGGACTGCTCCCAGCGGCTCGACGTATGTCAACCATATCGTTGTTGACAACTTCACGCTGGCACCCGTTACCATTCAGATCGGCGGCTATCTTCCTGCGGTCAAAGATCTTAACGCGAAGATCGGTAACATTGCTGCTACCTCGGCGATCGACCTCAAGCTCGGTGCAGAGGACAACTCTACGGCATACACCGGCGAGACTCCTCTTTGGACGGGTTCGCTCGGTGTCGGTCAGAAGATCACTATGAGCGGTACGGCTACTTCCGGCGGCGCAGGCGTTTGGTGCGCTCCCCTGCCTTATATCTGGACGGGCGAGGCTGCTGCTTTGAACTTCCGTCCCGATAACTGGATCAATGGCGCTGCAGACGATCAGGCTTCCGTTCCTGCAATGAGCTTCACGATCGCTAAGGTCTGGAAGGGCTTCACTCCCGAATCGGCGAATGGCGCGGATTGGGTTACTGCGCTCGTCGACCACTATAAGCAGGGTGCATTTGACTGCACGTTCGTTTGGGATTACACCGATTCGAGCGTGATCGTTGTCGACATCTCCTTCGCATGGGAAGATGCAACGTTCAACCAGACGTATGAGATCACTTCTACGGGCGCCGGCCTTCTTGAAGTTTACAATATTGGTCTTGGCGTCGACGGTGCATACTTCAACGTTACCGAGATGACGATGGAGTAAACCTCAAACCCTACAACTTCATAAGTTGTGAACAAAAGGGGGCTCCCGCACGCGCGGGAGCCTTCTTTTCTCTGCGTCGGGAGGCATGACCTTAGCCCTCCCTGTGTAAGGGAGGGTGCCGAACGAAGTGAGGCGGAAGGGTTGTAAAGGTTGGTTCTGCGCGAGCGCTACAACCCCTCCGTCTTGCCTTCGGCAATCCACCTCCCCTTGCACAGGGGAGGCAAGAGAGAAACGCAACCCCCTCTTGCCTCCCTCTGGGAGGGAGGTGGCAGCCCGCAGGGCTGACGGAAGGAGTGTACCTCCCCTTGCACAGGGGAGGCTATAATATGTAATATTCCCTCTGCAAATTTTTCAAAATCTCTCATCTTTCTTTCAAAATCGGTTGACAAGCCCCTCAAAGTGTGGTAAACTTCCGTTGTATCCTCGGAAGGGGGTAATTTTTTTGTATGGAGTTTATTTCGCATGGCTACCAAATCCACGAGAATGAAGATCACGTTTGAATGCACGGAATGCAAGAACAGGAATTACGACAGCTTCAAGAATAAGCGCAACGATCCCGACCGTCTTGAGCTCAAGAAGTACTGCCCCGTCTGCAAAAAGCACACCGTTCACAAGGAATCTAAGTAAATTCCGCGCCCTGTTGCGCATTGGAGTAAAAGAATGCAAAAGTCCAACGACAGCACCGAAAAGCTCGACGTCAAGAAGCAGGACGTCAAAAAGCAGGACGCGCCCAAAAAGTCCGCGAAAAAGTCGGAGAAAAAGCCTAACTTTTTCGTCCGCACGGGCAGGAAGATCAAAGAGACGTTCTCCGAACTCAAGCGCGTCACCTGGCCTTCCCTCCCGCAGGCCCTTAAATCGACGGGCGTTGTCATCGTCATCGTGCTCATCTTCCTCGTCGCGATCACGGCCATCAACTACGGTTTTTCTGCACTCTTGCAGCTTCTGACCGATCTGGGGGTCTAAGGCATGGCAACGACAGACAGCGAGCCCAAGTGGTACATCCTTCATACCTACTCGGGCTATGAATCGATGGTAAAGGACAGCCTTCTCAGGCTCATCGAAAACAATAACTTGAGCGACTCCATCGTCGACGTCAAGATCCCCACCGAACAGACCATCGAAGAAAAGGCGAACGGCAAGAAAAAGGTCGTCGAACGCAAACTTCTGCCCTGCTATGTCTTCATCAAGATGGTCTACTCCAATCAGCTTTGGTATCTCGTCACCAACACGCGCGGCGTCACCGGTTTCTGCGGTCCGCAGGGACGTCCCATCCCCATGCGCGAGGACGAGATAAGAAGGATGCGCCTTGAAGAGTACGTCTTAGACGCCGACTTCAAACCGGGCGACAGGGTTGCCATCGACAACGGGCCTTTGGAGGGCTTCGACGGCACCATCGTCGAGCTCAACAACGAGCAGCAGCGCGCCAAGGTCAATATCCTCATGTTCGGAAGGGAGCAGGAGGTGGAGGTCGAATATATCCAGATGCGCAAGATGCCCGAAGGCGCGGGCGAAGCGCAGGAAAAGCACGAGGCGGACTGAGCGCCCGTGCCTCATTTCAGGCGAAAGAGCCCAAGCGGCTTTTCGATCACGTGGGAGAGACGGCAAATCTAAATTTCGGCCGTCTTGCAGGTACCACGAATACGGAGGAACAATATGGCTAAAAAGATCACTGCGGTAGTCAAACTTCAGCTCCCTGCAGGGAAAGCGACTCCCGGTCCCCCTGTCGGTTCGACGCTCGGCCCGCACGGGATCAACATCCCCGGTTTCACGAAGGAATTCAACGCAAAGACGGCAGGTCAGGAGGGGCTCATCATCCCCGTCGTCATGACCATCTACCAGGACCGTTCGTTCACGTTCGTCCTCAAGACGCCTCCCGCACCCGTCCTCATCAAGAAGGCATTGGGGCTCGAGACTGCTTCGGCTACGCCCAACAAGGTGAAGGTCGGCAAGCTCACCAAGGCGCAGGTGGAGGAGATCGCAAAGACCAAGCTGCCCGATCTCAACTGCACGTCGCTCGAGAGCGCGATGAGCATGATCGCAGGCACGGCACGCAGCATGGGCGTGACCGTCGAGGACTGAAATAAGGAGAATGTGGGAGAAGGGTTTCCCTTCGCTTGACCACAAGGAGGTAATTGATGAAATACGGTAAAAAATACGCCGAGAGCCTGAAAGCATACGACAAGACCCGCCCCTACGAGGCGTCCGAGGCCGTGAATATCGTGCTCGGGAACGCAAAGGCGAAGTTCGACGAAACGATCGAACTTCATGTGAGACTGGGCATCGACCCCCGCCAGGCAGACCAGCAGGTCCGCGGCGTGCTCGTGCTCCCTCACGGCACCGGTAAGACGAAGAAGGTGCTCGTCGTCGCCAAGGGCGAACGCGCAGACCAGGCAAAAGAGGCAGGCGCGGACTATGTCGGCGCGGAAGAGATGATCCAGAAGATCCAGACGGAGAACTGGTTCGACTTCGACGTCATGATCACGACGCCCGACATGATGGGCGTGGTCGGCCGCATCGGCCGTATCCTCGGCCCCAAGGGCCTCATGCCCAACCCCAAGAGCGGTACGGTGACGATGGACGTCGCCCGCGCCGTGCAGGACGTCAAGGCAGGTAAGGTGGAGTACCGTCTCGATAAGACGGCGATCATCCACTGCCCCATCGGCAAGAAGAGCTTCGGGAATGAAAAGATCCTCGACAACTTCACGGCGCTCATGGACGCCATCGTGCGCGCCAAGCCCGCCGCTGCCAAGGGTCAGTACGTCAAGAGCGTCTCTCTGTCCTCGACGATGGGCCCCGGCGTCAAAGTCGCCTACAATAGGGGCTAAACTTTGGCAAAAGCCGCGCAAAATCGCTTGACGAATGCGCGCGGCCGTGCTATGATTACAAGGTAATATCGATACCGCAGACAACGGGTGCCAAAGTTCGGCTCAATATCCCGTCGAGGTAACGAAAGGCAATGATTTTCCTTTGCGCTTCGTCCCCTGCGGGTCGGAGCGCTTTTTATGTGGCTTTTTCCGCATTTGCACGGCGGAGGAAGCGGAAAACGGGGCGCGAAAGCTCCCCAAGGAGGTAAACATGTCGGCAAATTTTGAAGCGAAAAAAGCGGTCGTCGAAGAGATCAAGGAAAAGATCCGCGCGAGCAAGTCCGTCGTCCTCGTTCAGTACGACAGGCTCACCGTGTCGGAAGTCACCGATCTTCGCAACCGGTTCCGCAACGCTTCGAGCGAGTATAAGGTGTACAAGAACACCCTCGTGAGAAAGGCGTTCGACGAGCTGGGCGTGAACGATTTCGACAACGACCTCAACGGCGCGACGGCATTCGTGTTCTGCCCGGACGAGACGAGCGGCTGCTCCGTCCTTGCCAAGGCAGTCAAGGATGTGCCTGCTCTTGAAAGCAAAGTCGTTCCCAAGAGCGCCTATGTCAACGGCGCCTATGTGGATGTGGCGGGCATCAAGAAGCTGGCTTCCATCCCCTCGAGAGAGGTGCTCATCGCCAAGATGCTCGGGTGCCTGCAGGCTCCCATCGCAAATCTCGCCTATGTGCTGGGCGCGATCGCGAAAAACAAGGAATAATTTTCTTAAAAAAACCGGAGGGTATTCAAAATGGATGTTCAGAAGCTGATCGAAGAAGTCAAGGCAATGAGCGTGGTCGAACTCAACGACCTCGTCAAGGCACTCGAGGAGGAGTTCGGCGTGAGCGCTGCGGCTCCCGTCGCCGTTGCAGGCGCTGTTGCAGCCGAGGCTGCTCCCGCCGAGGAAGAGAAGACCGAGTTCAACATCGTCCTCAAGGACATCGGCGCCAACAAGATCGCCGTCATCAAGGCAGTCCGCGAGTTCACGGGTCTCGGCCTTGCAGAGGCAAAGAAGGCCGTCGAGGCGATGGGCGTGCTCAAGGAAGCAGTTCCCAAGGCAGACGCCGAGGCCGCTGTTGCCAAGCTCAAGGAAGCAGGCGCTACCGCAGAGCTTCAGTAACCTTAACCAAGTCAAAGTAAAGAGGACCCGATCGAAAGCGGGGATATTACCACATCTGCGGCGTTAAAGCCCTTGCCAATACGTCGTTGTATTGGCTGCGGTCTTTGCCTTGCATCTGCAGCAATCTACCCGCTTTCGATTGCTTCGCACCCTGAAAGAGCGCATTTTGCGATGGATTGGGGCGACAGACGAAGCAGCAATACCCCCAGCGGTATTGCAATGAGGATGAGCCCCAAGGCGCGCAAAAGACGCCTTTCAGGGCGGGTTCGGTTTATTTTGACTTGGTTACGATAACGAAAAACGTCTCCCTGCGCGGAGACTTTTTTTATGCCCCGAGGCGCCTCGGGCGAAAGCAATGAAGGATAGGGCGGCGCGGCGGGCGCTTTTTGCGCCCGCCGCGCCGCCGCTCGTTCCCCGCCCCCGCCTGAGCGTCTTCGCCCTGCCGCTCGTTTTCCCGCCTGAGTGCCCTCGCCCTGCCGCTCGTTTTCCCGCCTGAGTGCCCTCGCCCTGCCGCCCGTTCCCCGCCCGAGCGCCCCCGTGCGGCCGCAAAGGGGAGCGAACACGCAATTTTCATGCTTTATTTGGCAAAAGCACTTGACGAATGCGGCGAATACGGGTAAAATATTGGTAATTAGCGCACGGGGCGTCCCGCGCCGTGCGACGGAGGTCATTTTCGTGAAAAAACTTCACCGCATACTTTCCATCCTCTCTGCCGCAGTCATTTCCGCGGCGGCCGTCGCTATGTTTGCCGCCTGCGACAGCGCAGAGCCCGAGATCGTCATCACCTATACCTTCCTCGGCGAGGACTACGAGGTCGAATATACGCTTTCGCGCAAGGGCGCGCCGCAGACGGTGCAGCACTTCATCGAGCTCGCCGATGCCGGTTATTATGACGGCACCTGCATCCATCACTATGTCGATTCCGCCTTCCTCTACGGCGGCGCGTACGTCTGGGACGAGGAGACGGGGACCATCGTCGAAAAGGACTATTACAGCGAGGTCAAAGATCTCGACCTTACCCAGACTGTCTATACGCAGGGGGAGAACGGGCAGCGCGGCGAACCGCTCTACACGGTGCGCGGCGAGTTCTCCGCCAACGGCGTGGAGGGCAACAGCAAGTCGCTCTCGCACACGCAGGGCGCGCTCGCCATGTTCTATACGAGCAAGGGCGACAGCTCGTTGCGCGTGGGGACTGTCCGTTCGGACGGCGACGAGTATCAGGAAGGGGATCCCTATAAGTACAACTGCGCGACGTCCATGTTCTATACCTTCACGGGCTCGGGCACCCGTTCCGACCTCGACGAGGAGTACACCGTGTTCGGCAGAACGAGCGATTACAGTCAGATGCAGGAGCTGCTCGACGCCATCGGCGACTATATCGATACGCTCGACAGCGCCGACGATTTCACCGAGACGGACCGCTATTTTGTCAACGAGCATGACCCCTACGACGCCGTGACGGGCACGACGACCTTCTCGGGCGAGAACATCTCGGAGGACTATGACGTTCCCGTCGAGCCCATCGTCATCAAGTCGGTGGAAGTCGTCAAGTATTAAAACAGTTTCCAAGCCTCAAAAGAGAACGCGCCCCTGCCGCAATGCGGCAGGGGCCTCTTTTATGGGGCGGGCACGATGTTGCATACGCGCTGCCCGTCCGTCTCCACGGTAAAATATCTGACGTCGAAGACGCGCTCGCGGCGGGGGTAGACGAGCCCCACGCAGTCCTCTCTGTCCGCAAGGACGACGGAGACAAAGCTGCCCAGATACTCTTTGAGCGCCGCCGCGTCCAGCTCGGGCGAGAGGAAGGGGGCGGGATCGAGCCCAATGAGCACGCTCTCGAAGAGGGCAAGGGCAAAGGTGGCGGGCGTGGGTCCCCGCGCCGAGCGCAGCGTGCAGGAAAGGAGGGTGCCCTGCCGCCATTCGCAGAGCGCCGTATGCCCGCAGCAGTCATGAAAGGGCACTTCCGCGCGCACAGTCTCGCCCGCTTGCGTGACGCGCCCCTCCGTCTCCACCAGCACTTCTCCCTGCGGCGAGAGCAGGGCAAAGGCGTCGGCGGCGGTCAGCAGGAAGCCGCCGTCCTGTGCCTCAGGCGAACAAGTTTCGAGGGCATCGGGTAGCTCTGTTAAAAAGACGCCCTCCGCCGTGCGGATGTCCAAAAACAGCCTCCCCTGCCTGAGGAGGGTGAGGAGCGCTCCCCCCACTTCCCGCTGCCACAGCACTTTGAGGCTCTGGTCGCTTCGCAGGAAGCCGCCGATATAGAGGGCTGCCCGCCCCGCGCCCATGTGATAGACGGTCACCTGCGGCGGCGGGGAGAGCAGCAGGTCTTCGTCGATGCGGAAGCTGACGGGGAGATACCCGCCGAAGGGGGTGAGCGTGCAGAGCACTTCGTCGGCGGGGTCGAGCTCGACGGAGCGCTCGAAGCTGTCCGCGATGCCGACGACCGCCCCGCCCAGCGTGAGGATGCACTCCCGTTCTGCCAAAAAATACAGCTGCATACCGCTATTAGATGTATAAACGCACAAAATTATGTCAAGAACAGAGGGGAAAGCGGGCGTCTGCCCGAACGGAGGCAGCCATGAACAAGATCAACGGCTATACGGAAGAGGAAGCGACGGGGCTCATCGAGTATATCTACACGGGCAGGAATGCGGGCAAGACGCTCTCCTATCTCTTCGAGACGTACGGCAGGGCGCACAGCCGCGCCAAGGGCAGCGTGCGCAACTATTACTATGCTCTCCTCAAAAAGCAGGACGACGAGCGCGTAAAAAAGATGCTGGCGGGCAAGAACCTGCGCGCGGGGGCGGTGAAGCCCTTCACGGAGGAGGAGACGGACGAGATGCTGCGCCTGATCTTCCGCGAGCGCGCCAAGGGGCATTCCGTGCGCCGCGCCATCATCAACGCTGCGGGCGGCGACGAGAAAAAGATGCTCAGGATGCAGAACAAGTACCGCAATCTCTTAAAAAAGCAGCCCGAGCGGCTGGAAAGGGCGGCGCGCGAGGCGGGCATGCCCGTGGGCAGCGAGTTCTTGCAGCGGCGGCTGGAGCAGGAGATCGACGCCCTCTACGAGCGCATCGCGGGGGATCTGAGGCGGGAAAACGAGAGCCTGCGCGCCGAATTGGAAAAATTGCGCAAAGAGCGCGGCGAATAGGCGGGGCATTCCTTCACAAACTATGGACGGGCGGGTATGCCCGCTCAAAGGAGTAGCTATGGAAAAGATGTTCTGCCTCGGGCTGGCGCTGGGGGCGTTGGGCGGCGCGCTTGCCGTCGCCAACAGCTGCAAGATGCGCTCGCTCGTCAAAAAGAGCCAGGATGACTTTCTCGAAAAGATCGACGAGGCCGTGGATGCGCGCCTCGAGGCGATGGAGAGAGGCGGCAGAAAGAGAGACCGCGACTAATGGGGAGGGCTGTCTTCGGGCAGCCCTTTCCCGTGCGGCGGACACCGCGCCTTCGCCTTTCCCGTGCGGCGGACACCGCGCCTTCGCCCTTTCCCGTGCGGCGGCTTCCCGAAAGGCCGTTTTGCGCACGCAGGCGCGCCCTCATCTTTTGCAAAAAGGCTTGCCTTTAAGGTAAAAATATGTTACAATCAAGGCATGACCCAGAGGATCGTCGCATTGGATATCGGGGATAAGCGCATCGGCGTCGCGTACAGCGACCCCTTCGGCGAGTACGCCGTGCCGGGGGATACCTACTTCCGCACGGGCGACTTTGAGAGGGACGTTTGCGCCATGCAGGCGCTTGCAGAGCGGGAGAATGTTTCTGCCGTCGTCTGCGGGCTGCCGCTCAACGCCGACGGCAGCGAGAGCGTGCAGACGCGCAAGACCGCCCGCTTCATCGCGGCGCTCAGGAGCAGGCTCTCCGTCCCCGTCTATGAGGAGGACGAGCGCTACACGACGCGCGAAGCCCGCCGCGACCTCGTCTTTACGGGCGTTTCCGCCAAGAAGGACAAGGGCAAGAAGCACATCGATTCCCTCGCCGCGGCGTACATCCTCGAAGGGTATCTTGCAAAACGCAAAAAGGAGAAAACGACTATGAGCCTCAAAGAAGAGAACAACGACTACGAGGACGGCGACAACATCGTCGAACTCATCGACGAGGACGGCAACACGCTGCGCTACGAGCACGTCGGTACCATCGAATACAAGGGCGAGTGGTACTGCTTCTTCACGCCCGTGCTCAATGTGGAGGAAGCGGACGAGGACGAGGGCGAGGAAGTCGCCGTCTTCCGCCTGGTGGGCGACGAGGACGACGAGCGCCTCGAGACCATCGAGGACGACGCCCTGCTCGACGAAGTGTTCGCGGAATTCTGCAATCAGTACGAAGACTTTGAGGACGCCGACGAAGCGGCGATGCTCGAGCCGGACGAAGAAGATTGAACGGCACGCGCCGCAGGATGGGGAAAGGACGATGACGCCGCAGCGCCGCACCGCGCAGAAACAGGCCGTATTTGACGCCCTCTGTGCGCTCGATCATCCCTCGGCAACGGAGGTGTTCGAGTATTTGCAGGGCAGGGAGCCCGCGGTCAGCCGCGGGACGGTCTTCCGCGCCCTTGCCGCCTTTTCGGAGAGCGGAAAAGTCAAAAAGCTGCGCCTTCTGGGCGACGAAGCGCACTACGACAGCAACACCTCTCCCCATGCCCATGCGCGCTGCCGCCTGTGCGGCAGGGTGTGGGATATCGAGAACGTCCCCCTGCCCCGCTCGCTGCCCGCGGGCTTCTGCCCCGAGGCGTGCGAAGTGGAAGTTTCGGGCGTCTGCGACGCCTGCGGCTGCGGCCGTTAAGGCACTTTGCGAAGGCGTGCCGCGGGATCTTAGGGCACAAAGGGCGGGAGATCTTTCGAATTTACAAAATCTCCTGCAAAATGCTTGCTTTTTTCTTTCAGATTTGTTATGATAGAACAAATATAACGCAAAGACGCGGAGCAGTAACCTCAATTTCCTGCTTTCAGAGAGCCGCCGGAAGGTGCGAGGCGGCAGAGGGAAGGGGCGAACTCGCCGCCGAGCGGTCCGCCCGAACAGCAGTAAGGCGGAACGGCTCTCCCCCGTTACAGGGAGAGGATATGAAAGTATCCGCCGAGCGGCGGGCGTCTGCCCGCAATAAGAGTGGTACCGCGCGAATCCCGCGTCTCTTTATAAAAGAGGCGCGGCTTTATTTTTATTTGACCGAGGAGGGGTCCTATGGAGAGCAACAAGTATTGCAGACAGTTTATTTTGCCGCCCGAGCGCTGCATAGATTGGGCGGAGAAGGACATGGTGGAAAGGGCGCCCGTGTGGTGCAGCGTCGACCTTCGCGACGGCAACCAGGCGCTCATCGAGCCCATGTCTCTGGAGACCAAATTAGACTTTTTCAAGCTGCTCCTTCGGGTCGGCTTCAAGGAGATCGAGGTGGGCTTCCCCGCCGCCAGCGAGACGGAGTACGCATTCCTCCGCGCCCTCATCGAGAACGATCTCATTCCCGACGACGTCACCATCCAGGTGCTGACGCAGGCGCGCGAGCACATCATCCGCCGCACCTTTGAGGCGGTGAAAGGCGCCAAGAACGTCATCGTCCACGTCTACAATTCGACCTCCGTCGCCCAGCGTGAGCAGGTCTTCAAAAAGTCCAAAGAAGAGATCAAAAAGATCGCCGTCGACGGCGCGAAACTTTTGAAACAGCTCACCGAGGAGGCAGGGGAGAACTACCGCTTCGAGTATTCTCCCGAGAGCTTCACGGGCACCGAGCCCGAGTATGCGCTCGAAGTCGTCAACGCCGTGCTCGACATCTGGCAGCCCACGGCGGAGCGGAAGGCGGTCATCAACCTGCCCGCCACGGTGGAGAACGCCATGCCGCACGTCTACGCGCAGCAGATCGAGTATATGCACAAGCACATGAAGTACCGCGAGAACGTCGTCCTGTCTTTGCACCCGCACAATGACCGCGGCACGGGCGTGGCGACGGCGGAGTTCGGCTTGCTTGCGGGCGCCGACCGCGTCGAAGGCACCCTCTTCGGCAACGGCGAGCGCACGGGCAACTGCGACATCGTCACTCTTGCCATGAATATGTACTCGCAGGGCGTCGATCCCGGCCTCGATTTTTCCGATATGCCCGAGATCGCCGACGCCTACGAGCAGTTCACGACGCTCAAAGTTTCCCCCCGCCAGCCCTATGCGGGCGAGCTCGTCTTTGCCGCCTTCTCGGGCTCCCATCAGGACGCCATCGCCAAGGGGATGCATTGGCGCGCCGAGCACGGCGGCGGCGTGTGGAACGTGCCCTATCTTCCCATCGACCCGCACGACGTCGGCCGCATCTACGATTCGGACGTCATCCGCATCAACTCGCAGTCGGGCAAGGGCGGCGTGGGGTATGTGCTCGAACAGTGCTACGACATCAAGCTCCCTGCGAAGATGCGCGAGGCGGTGAGCGCCCTTGCCAAGCATGTCTCCGACGAAAAGCACAAGGAACTCAAGCCGCAGGAGCTCTTCAAGCTCTTCTGCGATAAATATTTAAGCGCCCGCAGCCGCTTCGATGTCGGCGAAGTGCATTACAGGCAGGAGAACGGCATCACCGCCATCGTGGAGGTGAAGGACGGCAAGGACTCCGTCACCGTCACCGCGACGGGCAACGGCCGCCTTGACGCCGTCAGCAACGCCCTCAAACAGTACTTCGGCATCGACTATGTGTTAACGGGCTACGAGCAGCACGCGCTCGCCTCGGGCTCCTTTGCACAGGCGCTCTCCTATGTGGCGGTCGAAAAGGACGGCAAACTTTGGTGGGGTGCGGGGGAAAACAGCGACATCATCCGTTCCTCGGTGTATGCGCTCGTCTCCGCCCTCAACAACTACTTTTTAGACCGCGGCTGAGCCCCGCGGCGGCATCACAATGGCATAAGCGGCGCCGCCCATCCCTGCGGCGCCAAAATATTCAAATAAAATTTTCCCAAAACCCTTGACAAATCATCTGTACTGTTGTACAATTATGACAGAGGTCACAGATAAAACGATCCTTATGGTGCGCACATGGAAATTCATCTGACCGGAAAAAAGAGCATTTACGAGGAGATCATGGATACGATCGAGCGCTACATCGCGCTCGGCGTTTTGAAGGACGGCGAGCGCCTGCCCAGTGTGCGCGCGCTGGCGATGAAGCTGGGGATCAACCCCAACACCGTCGCGCGGGCGTACTATATCCTGGAAGACAGGGGCGTCATCCGTTCCATCCCCAAAAAGGGCGTATTTGCCTGCGCGGAGGGGCAGGGGCGGCGCGACCCCGTGCGCGCGGAGGCAAAGGCGCAGCTTCTTCTTTTCCGCGATGCCGGCCTCAAAAAAGAGGATGCGCTCGCCCTCGTTGAGGAAGTGTACGGCGGCATATCCTGAAACGGAGTAATACATGATCGAGATCAAGGGTTTAGGGAAGAGTTACGGGACCAAAGAGGTCTTAAAAAACGTCAACTTAACGGTGCCGGACGCCTCGGTGTTCGGCCTTGTAGGCATCAACGGCGCGGGCAAGACGACGCTCCTGCGCCTGATGTCCGATGTTCTGCGCCCCGACGAGGGCGAAATTTACTATGACGGCGAGTGCATCACGGGCAATGCCGAAAAGCGGCGCGAGCTCTTTTTCCTGCCCGACGACCCCTACTACACGGCGGGGACGACGGTAGAGAAGCTCGTCGAGCTGTACAAGAGCTTCTACCCCTTCGACGAGAAGCTCTTTTCGCGCTTTGCGGAGATCTTCTCGCTCGAACGGCGCGTGCCCGTGCGCAACTTCTCCAAGGGCATGAAGCGGCAGGCCTTTGCGGCGCTCGCCCTTGCCTGCCGGCCCAAATATCTCCTTTTGGACGAGGCGTTCGACGGGCTCGACCCCCTGGCGCGCCTCGAACTCAAGCGCGGCATCATCTCGTTGGAGGGCACCACCGTCATCATCTCCAGCCATTCCCTGCGTGAGCTCGAGGACATCTGCTCGGGCTTTGCCCTGCTTGACGGCGGCACCGTCGCCGACGCGGGCGACCTTTCGGAGACGCTCACCAAGGTGCACAAGTTCCAGGCGGCATTCGATGAGCCCGTCTCGCGCGAGCAGCTCCCCTTCGAGTGCCTCACCTTCGAGAGCGAGGGGCGCGTGGTGCGCTTTGTGGTGCGCGGCGAACGCGAGGCGGTCATCGCGGCGCTCAATGCGCTCTCGCCCATCTTTGTGGAAGAGGTCAAGGTCGACTTTGAGGAGCTTTTCCTCTGCGAAGTCAAGAACAGGGGGTACTTATCATGAAAAAGGCTCTTTGGTACGAGATCAAGCGCAATCTTCTGCCCCTCGTCATCTTTGCTGCCATCGCCGTCGTCATCGCCGTCGGCTATACCATGATGGCGGACCTCGAGTATGTCAACGGGCTCGGAGAGGTCAATTACCGCAACTCCTGTATCGGCTGCTATGCCGTCATCCTCTGCATCCTCTGCACGGTGACGCCCATGCTGCAATTTTCCTATCGCATGAAGCAGCGCAGCGTCGATCTTTGGTACTCGCTGCCCATCACAAGGAAGCAGCTCACGCTCGTGCGCACGGTGGGCGGGCTCGTCCTCACCCTCGTGCCCTTCACGCTTGCCTATTGGCTGGGCGTTGCCACCGTCGCCACGCGCGGCGCGCACTTCTACTATAGTTTTTATCCTGCGGCTTACGCCCTCTTTTTGCTCCTGGGGGCGGGGCTCTTCGGGGTCAACGCCTTCCTCTTCACGCGCGGCAACAGCGTGGCGGACGGCATCGTCTTTGTCGCCGCTTGGGCGTGCGCGCTGCCCCTCGTCTTTACCTGCATCGACGTGGCGATGCCGGTGGAACTTGTACATTACGGGCAAAGCAACAGCCTGACATTTGGCGGCATCGGCCTCATGCTCTTTACTTACAGCCCGATCGCCGTCGTCTCCACCATCTTCGACGACCTTGTGCTGAAAAAGGGGTGGGAGATGTTCGATTTCATTTCGCTCAACACCTGGACGACCATGCCGGCTGCCGATGCCTTTGCTTTCGTGCTGGTCGTGGCGGCCGTCATGGCGGCTGCGGCATACCTCGGCCTCTTCCTGTTGGCAGACAGGGATAAATCGGAAAACGTTGCGCAGGTCTCCTCTTCGTGGTGGGGCTATAAGGTCATCATCCCCGTCTACGGCATCGCCGTCTATGCGATGATCGTCACAGGTTATACCAATGGCGGCTGGCCGATCGAAATGCCGTTCTATACCGCGCTCGTCGCCGTTGCGGCGTTTGTGCTCTACTTTGCCTACCGCCGTTCCTTCCGCCTGAAGAAGTGGGACATCATCATGGTCGTCATCATCCTTGCGGCGGGCATCGCGCTTGCGTACATCCTGTACGGCATCGACAGCATCATCGTGCGCACTTCGGGCGGTTACGATTATCTCTCCGCCGCGCTGAGGGCGCTTCCCGCATAACAAAGTTCATCCCATCCGCTATGGGCGCCGCCGCGGCAGTTTGCCGCGGCGGCGCTTTCATTTTTTGTGCCGCGCGGCGCCGCCGTGAAGGGAGCAACGCAATTTTCACACAGCTTTCCCGTTCAGGGGTTGACATCACGGCAAAAAATGTGTTATCATAAAGTACAAATACCCCTTGCGGCGGGCGCGGTCTGCGCGTTCCGTGCGCAAAAAAAGGAGGCAAAACATGGCTTTGAACGCGGAATACATCCAAAGAGAAGTGGAGGAACTCACCCAAAAGTGCGCCACCTCCAGCCGCATCGACCCCGCCCTCTACACCAAGTACGACGTCAAAAAGGGCCTGCGCGACCTCAACGGCAAGGGCGTTTTGGCGGGACTTACGGAAATTTCCGAAGTCAACGCGACGAAGGAGGTGGACGGCGTCACCGTGCCCGCGGACGGCGAGCTCTTTTACCGCGGCTACAACGTGAGAGACCTCGTGCGCGGCTCCTTCCGTGAGGGGCGCTTCGGTTTCGAGGAGGCGGCGTACCTTCTCATCATGGGCGAGCTCCCCACCGAGAAGGAGTTCAACGATTTCTGCGACCTTTTGGCGGAATTTCACTACCTTCCCAAGAACTTCGTGCGCGACGTCATCATGAAGACCCCCTCCGAGGACATGATGAACACCCTCATGCGCTGCGTTCTGTCGCTCTTTCCCTACGACCCCGCGCCCAACGACACCTCGCTCTCCAACGTCATGCGGCAGTGCCTGCAGCTGCTCGCCGAATTCCCCATCTTCTCGGTGTACAGTTACGCAGCGTCCAGCTTTTACAACAACAACGATTCCCTCGTCATCCACCGCCCGCGCGCCGACTATTCGACGGCGGAGAACATCCTGCATATGCTGCGGCAGGATATGAACTTTACCCGCCTCGAGGCGAAGGTGCTCGACATGGCGCTCGTGCTGCACGCCGAGCACGGCGGCGGCAACAACTCGTCCTTCACCATGCACGTCGTCACTTCCTCGGGCACCGATACATACTCTGCGATGGCGGCGGCGCTCGCCTCTTTGAAGGGCCCCCGTCACGGCGGCGCCAACATCCGCGTCGATCAGATGTTCGCCGACATGAAGAAGAATATCGATATTTCGAGCGACAAGGCGATCGCACAGTACCTTGAGGACCTCTTGGAGGGCAAAGCGTTCGACGGCGCGGGGCTCATCTACGGCATGGGGCACGCCGTGTACAGCCTCTCCGACCCCCGCGCGCGCATCTTCAAGAGCTTTGTCGAACAGCTCGCGGGCGAGAAGGGGCTGGAAAAAGAGTACGCCCTCTACGCGAAGGTCGAAGAGCTCGCCCCCGAGATCATTTCAAAGCGCCGCAAGATCTACAAGGGCGTTTCGGCGAACGTCGACTTTTACAGCGGCTTCGCCTACCGTATGCTGGGCATCCCCACCGAGCTCTTTACGCCCATCTTCGCCATCGCGCGCGTCGCGGGCTGGAGCGCCCACCGCATGGAGGAGCTCGTGAGCGCGGGCAAGATCATCCGCCCCGCCTACAAGTCCGTCGCCCCCCGCCGCGAGTACGTTCCCATGAAGGACCGCGGCTGAGCGGCAAGTATTTGTAACACAAAATAAGAAGCGCCGCGCGCCCGCATCCTGCGGGCGCGCGGCGCCGATGTTATGTAGTCTCGTCCTGTCTGAATTGACGGGTCATGTTTCGTTTTCCGTAGATGACGCGCGCCACAGTGACAAGTTTTGCGGGCTCGTCCACGCGGTAAAAGAGCAGATAATTTTCGACGGGCACCTGCCTGTATTCGTACTTCAAAGGCCGCACGGGCACATAGACGGGATGGGCATAGGGAAATTCGCCGAGTTCCTCCATGGCGGCAAAAAAGCGCTCCGTGAGCGCTTCCGCCGCCTGCGGGTTTTGGAGCTCGTTTTTGATGTAGCGCGCCGTCTCCACAATGTCGTCGAGGGCGGAGCGCAGCACTTCGATGCGGTACCTATCCACGCAGCGCCTCCAAAGCCTTCTCCTTCGCCTGCGAAAGGGAACAGCGCGCCTGCTCGTTCTCCCGCCGCTCCGTTTCGGCAAGTTTTAAATAGATCTCGCTCTCGAGCTGCAATTCCTCGTAACTTTCCATGCTGAGAACGACCATATCGCCGTACCCGTTCTTGGTGAGGAAGACGGGCTGTTTCGTCTCGTGTACGAGTCGCGAGATGTCGGAAAAATTGTTCCTAAGGTCGGATACCGGGCGGATCATGCGGTGTGTCTGTTTCATGTCGCTGCCTCCTTGCAAGACTATTTTAGCATAATTATGCTAATTTGTCAAGGGGTATTATATAAGAAGCGTCGCGCGGCTTTTGAGCAATACCGCTTGACAGATCGGCATGAATATGCTATAATTATAGCATAAAAATGACATACCACTCTCAGGAGGTGAACTTATGCCGAGGATCATTCCCATCCGCGATATGCGGGATACCGCAAAGCTCTCCGAAATGTGCAACGCCGCGAACGAGCCCATCTTTGTCACCAAAAACGGGTATGGCGACATGGTCGTGATGAGCATGGAGTGCTATGAACGGCAGCTCGCCCGCGCGGAGATGTACACCGCGGTCATGGAGGGCAAGGCACAGGCCGACAGCGGGGAGCTCGTCGACGGTCCCTCTGCGCTTGCGGCATTGAGGGAAAAGTATGGCAGGTAATTTCCGTTATTTTCTGACGCCGCTCGCATTGCAGGATATCGACGAGACGCTTGCCTATATCTCTCAAAATTTAGCCAATCCGCAGGCAGCCAAAGCGCTCTTGGACAAATTGGAGCATACGTTGGAGCAAGCCTGCATCTATCCGTTTGCCTATCCCGACTGCTCCCTGTTTTTGATCTCCGATCCGTTCATTCGCCATGCGCCGGTCGGAAACTATCTTGCCGTCTACGAGATCGACGAAAAGAAGGGGCAGATCAATGTCCTGCGCTTCCGCTATGCCAAGACCGATCTCAAAAACACCCCCCTTAAACGAAACGAAGACACCTAAAAGAGAAGCCGCGCGCCCGCATCCTGCGGGCGCGCGGCGCCTATCGTCAAATCAAGGCAAAAAAAATCGATAACGCTGCTTAAAATCACAGATCTTCACTCCTCATTCCTTTATTTTTGCTCGGCAAAAACAAAGGAGTGAACTCTCTCATAGGCGATGCGCTTGCCGCCGTCGCCGGTGGTGATGGTGCCGCAGGGCATAAAGCCCAGCCTTTTTAGCGCCCCGCGCATGGGGGCGTTGTTGCGGTGGGTGTCGATGCGGAGATCTTCCGCCCGCGCGCCGCAAAATTCGACGACGTGCCGCATGAAGCCGTGCCCGCCCGCCGACGCCACGCGGTGTATAACGCCATATTGCGCGTTCTTCGTCAGCCAGCCGCCCTCGATGGTGCGGTAATCGGGCTCCTCGCCCACAAAAAAGACGAAGGCGCCCAAAAGTTCGTCACCGTCCTTCATCAGATACAGCTGCTCCTTTGCAATGTCCTCCAAAAGGAGGGAGCGGGGCGGGTAACTTTCGCCCCACTGCCCGCCGTTGCCGTGTTCGCGCATGAACGCCCGCGCCTTTGCATAGAGGGCAAGGAGCGCCTCCAAATCTTTTTCTTTCGCCAAAACAACTTCCATAGCCGCCATTGTACGCGCTTTTAGGGAAAAAGTCAAGCGGGGCGGCGGGAAAATGCGCTCCGTTTACGAACGCACCGAGCGCGGCTCGAAGCCGAGGCTGATGAGGATGGCCCTGTCGACCCGCGACATGGTGGCGGGGGGCAGTTCGCCGATGCGCGACATCAACCGCTTCTTGTCGATGGTGCGGATCTGTTCGAGCAGGATGACGGAATCTTTGGCGAGGCCGAAGGCGTGGGGGAGCTCGATGTGCGTGGGCAGCCGTGCCTTGTGGATGCGGCTCGTGACGGCGGCGGCGATGACGGTGGGGGAGTACTTGTTGCCCGTGTCGTTCTGCACGACGAGCACGGGCCGCACGCCCCCCTGTTCGCTGCCCACCACGGGCGAAAGATCGGCATAGTAAAGTTCACCGCGTTTTACGTTCATCATAGCGTCCCTCTTTTGCGTCGGACTGTCTCCGCTATCATTGTATGTAGCAGGCTCGCTCGGTGTCCGCCGCACGCTGATGATGGCCCGCACGGGCAGAAAATATACCCCGCCCCGCATATTTTCTCCCGCCGCCGCGTGACAGAACGCTCCTCGCGTGTTATAATATAAATTATGAGTGATTTATCTGAAAGCGCCGCACGGGCAAAGCGGGGCACGCTGGCGAGCATCGCCGGCATGGGCCTCAATTTGCTGCTCGCGGGCGCCAAGATCGCCGCGGGGCTTTTGTTCGGGCTCGTCTCCGTGCTCGCCGACGGCATCAACAATTTGAGCGACTGCGGCAGCAGCGCCGTGGCGCTCGTCTCCTTCCGCATCGCGGCAAAGCCTGCCGATAAGGAGCACCCCTTCGGCCATCAGCGGGCGGAGTACGTCGCTTCCATGATCATCGGCTGCATCATTTTGGCGCTCGCCGTCGAGCTTTTGCGCGAGTCCATCGACTGCATCCTCGAGGGCAGCGTCGCTTCGGCAACGCCCCTCGTCTTCGTCGTGCTCGGCGTGTCCGTCCTCGTCAAGGGCGGGATGTTCTTCTTCTACCGCGCTATGTCGCGCTCGATGGGCGGGTCCGACCCCCTTCTTGGCGCCGCCAAGGACAGCGCCTGCGACTGCCTGGCAACGCTCGCCGCCATCGCGGGCACCCTCGTCTCCATGTACGCAGACGTGCCCTCGGCAGACGGCTGGGCGGGCTGTTTCGTCGCCCTCTTTATCATGTGGCAGGGGGTGGGGGTATTGCGCGAGGCGGGCTCCAAGCTCTTGGGGCAGGCGCCCGACCGCTCTGAGCTCGATGCCCTCCGCGCCTGCATCTTGAAGGGGGAGGGTGTTCTCGGCGTGCACGACGTGCGCCTCTTCAGCTACGGCCCGCAGCACCTCTTTGCGACCGCCCACGTCGAGCGCGACGCGGGGGAGCCCGCCATGCTCTCCCATGAGGCGCTCGACCGCCTCGAACGCGAGGTGAGGAAAGAGCTCGGCATCGACCTTACCAGCCATCTCGACCCCGTCGACCTCCATGACGAGGAGGCGCTCTCTTTGGAGCGCGCCGTGCGCGAGAGGACGCAGGGGCTGTATGAGGGGCTCGATCTGCACGACTTCCGCCTCGTGCGCGGGGCAAAGAAGACGCTCGTCTTCGAGGCCGCCGTGCCCTTCGACTGCAAGGCGAAGGAGAAGGAGATCGCCGCCGCCCTCAAAGAGAAGGTCAAAGAGCTGGGCGACTACGAGTGTTCCGTCTGGGTGGAGCGCGAGTGAGCGCCCCTTAAGGCGGCTCCCTTCGTCCATTTGGCGGCTCCCCGCCCGCGAAAGCGTAAAAAACGCGCCGTTCCCTGCAAGAGCGGCGCGTTTTGTTTGTCTTTTGTAAAAAAAAATGGTATAATCACACCGTATAACTTTCGCTTGTCGGGCGAGAGAATAAGGAGATGGATATGGTAAAGATCGTCGTCGACGCGATGGGCGGGGACAACGCCCCCGAGGAGATCGTCAAGGGCGCGCTTTGGGCGCTCAAAGAGAGGGAAAACTTTTGCGTCCTCTTTACGGGGGACGAGGGGCGCATCCGCGCCGAGCTTGCCAAGACCCCGCACGACAGTTCGCGGGTGGAGATAAGGCACTGTACGGAGGAGATCACCAACGACGACGTGCCCACGCACGCCATCCGCTCTAAGCGCGACTCCTCCCTCGTCGTGGGGCTCAACCTCTTGAAGGAGGACCCCGAGGCGGCGGGCTTCGTTTCGGCGGGCTCCACGGGCGCCGTGCTCACGGGCGGCATCATGCTCATCGGCCGCATCAAGGGCGTCCTGCGCCCCGCGCTCTGCCCCGGCATCCCCAATGTGCGCGGCTCGCGCACACTGCTTTGTGACTGCGGCGCCAACGCCGAGTGCAAGCCGCAGTATCTCGATCAGTTCGCCGTCATGGCGTCCGCCTACGGCAGGGCAGCCTTCCATATGGAGCGCCCCCGCGTGGGGCTGCTCACCAACGGCACCGAGGAGCACAAGGGCGATACGCTGCACCAGGAGGCCCATCAGCTCTTAAAAGCCAACCCCAACATCGAATTTGCGGGCAACATCGAGGGGCGCGACATCATGTTCGGCGATGTGGACGTCGCTGTCGCCGACGGCTTTTCGGGCAACATCGCCTTAAAGTCGGTGGAGGGCTGCGGCAAGACGGTCTCTGCCATCTTAAAGAGAGAATTTAAGAAAAACCTTTCCTCCAAGCTCGCCTATCTCTGCGCAAGAAAGCAGATCAAGGGGCTTGCAAATATGCTCGACTATGCCAAGCTGGGCGGCTCCGTCTTTTTGGGGCTCAAAAAGGTGGTCGTAAAATCGCACGGCTCCTCCAAGGCCAACTCTATCTGCCCCTCCGTTTTGCAGGCGCTCGACGCCTATAACAATCATCTTGTGGAGACCATCGAGGAGATGCTCACCGCGGGGGCGCTCGGGGAGAAGGATGCGTAACGGCGAGGACTTGCGCGAAGAGGATCTTGCCGCGGCGGAAAGGGCGCTCGGCTACACCTTCCAAAGCCGCGAGCTCTTGAAGACCTGCCTCACGCACCGCTCCTATTCCAACGTCTTCGGCGGCAGCGACAACGAGCGGCTGGAATTTTTGGGCGACGCCGTCTTGGAGCTCGCCGTCACCGAGGAGCTCTTTTCTTCGCACGGGGAGCGGGAGGGCACCCTTACCGAACTGAGGCAGCGCCTCGTCTCGCAGTCCGCCTTAGAGGCCGCCTGCACCCGCCTCGGGCTCATGCGCTTTCTGCGCCACTCGGGCGGGGAGAGCAATTTGGGCGGCAAGACGAGCTCCAACCTCTTCGAAGCGGTCATCGGCGGCATCTATCTTGACGGCGGCATGGAGAACGTGCGCGCCTTTTTGAAGCGCAGTCTCTCCATCACCGCGCCCGCCAACTACAAGACGCTCCTTCAGGAGTATGTGCAGGAGCGCGCCAAGAAGACGCCCCTCTATTGCACGAAGGCCGAGGGGGAGGGGTACGAATGTACCGTCACCGCCCTCGGGGAGAGCGCCGAAGGGTACGGCGAGAGCAAGAAATCGGCAGAGACCGCCGCCGCGGAGAAACTTCTTAAAATCTTCATTTCGGGAGACAGCATTGAATTTTAAGGAAATACAGCTCGTGGGGTTCAAGTCGTTCGCCGACAGGACCTCCATCAAATTTGACGACGGCGTCACCTGCATCGTCGGCCCCAACGGCTGCGGCAAGAGCAATGTGGCGGACGCCGTGCGCTGGGTGCTGGGCGAGCAGTCGGCAAAATCGCTGCGCGGCTCCTCCATGCAGGACGTCATCTTCAACGGCACCGAAACGCGCCGCGCCCTCTCCTACTGTGAAGTGACGCTCGTCTTCGATAACGCCTCGCGGATGTTCGACATCGACTACGAGGAAGTCGCCATGACGAGGCGGCTCTATCGCTCGGGCGAGAGCGAATACCTCCTCAACAAGCAGCCCTGCCGCCTCAAAGACATCGTGGCGCTTCTGCACGGCGTCGGCATCGGCAAGGAGGGCTATTCCATCATCGGGCAGGGCAAGGTCGAGCAGATCATGAACGCCAAGCCCGAGGATCGCCGCGCCATCTTCGAAGAGGCGACGGGCGTGATGAAGTTCAAGGCGCAGAAGGGGGAGATCGAAAGGAAGCTCGCGAGCGCCAAAGATAACCTCACCGTCTTCGTCCAGCGCATGGACGAGGCGGAAAAGCAGCTGCGCCCCCTCGAAAAGCAGGCGGAGACCGCCAAGAAATACCGCACCTATTCCGAGCAGCTCAAATACGAGGAGGTCAACACCTATCTTCTGCGCTGCGACAACTTCGCCTTCGAGACAGGCAAGCACCGCGACCGCATCCAAAAGGCGGAAAAACGGCTTTTAGCCATCCGCCGCGAGACGGATACCCTCGACGAGGAGGAGCGCCTTGCCCGCGAGGAGATCGCCCGCTCGGACGAAAAGATCCGTTCCCTCAACGAACAGCTGCGCACCTTCGAGGTGAGCCTCGAGCATAAGAGCGGCGAAGCGCGGCTCATCGGCGAGCGCATCGCCTCCGTCCGCCGCCGCGCCGAACAGGCAAAGCTCGACGAGGAGGCGTCCTCGGGGCGCATTCAAAAGATCGCCCGCCTTATAGAGGCGGGGCAGAAGAAGATGCGGGAGGGCTCTGCCCGCGCGAAGGAGATCGAAAAGCAGTGCTCCGCCCTGCAAACGCAGGTGCACGAGGCGGAGGCGCACCTTGAAGCCTACGAAAAGATCTCCGACGAAAAGCGCGCCAGCGAGCTCTCCTCCGTCGAAGGGCTCGCCGACGTCAGGGCGAGCGCGGGGAGCCTTTCCGCTCAGAAGACGGCAGCGAGCGAACGCATCGAGGAGGTGCGCGCGGCGCTCGAGCGCGCGGGGGCGAGGAAGCGGGAATTTTCCGAACAGCTTGCCTCTTGCCGCAAAGAAAAGGAGGGCGTAGAGGCCTTCTTCGCCGCCCAGGCGGAACGGGAGGAGGAGCTCACCGAAAATTTGCGCGAACTTGCGCGCTCGGGGCAGAAGCTCTCGCAGGAGTACATCGACTGCAACACCTCCATCGCCAACTACACCAACAACCTCGAATTTTACAAGAACCTCAAAAACCGCTTCGACGGCTACCGCGATTCGGTCCGCAACCTGCAATTGAAGGCGCAGAAGGATCCCGAGCTCGGGCAGCGCATCAAGGGCGCCATTGCCGATATCGTCTCCACCGAGCAGAAGTTCGAAGTCGCCATCGAGACGGCGTTCGGCGGGGCGATGCAGAACCTCGTCACCGCCACGGCGGACGACGCGCGCTATCTCATCGAATACTTAAAGCGCACGGGGGGCGGCGTCGTCACCTTCCTGCCCGTCTCCGCCATCCGTCCCCGCGCCAACAGCGGGGAGATCCGCCGTGCCCTGCGTGAGGAGGGGGCGCTGGGTCTTGCCGACGAGCTCGTCAAATACAACCCCTACTACGGCAACGTCATCGGCAACCTGCTCGGCAACACCCTCGTCTGCGACACCATCGCCAGCGCCACGCAGATCGCCAAAAGATATCCCCGCGCCTTCCGCATCGTGACGCTGGACGGCGACATCATCGCGACGAGCGGCGCCATGACGGGCGGCTCCAAGCGCAAAGAGAGCGGCAACCTGCTCGCCGGCGAGCGCCGCATCAAGGAGTGCGAGGATGCCATCGCCCGCAAGCGCCTGACGGCGGAAAAGCTCAAGGCTGCCGCCGACGCCTGCGAACAGGAGCGCGGCAAGGCAGAGGCAGCCATCGCCGCCTTTCGCAGCGAAGTGCAGAAGGAGACGGCCTCCCGCGCCGCCCTCGCACAGAAGGAGATCGCCCTTTCCGACCTCATCGCGGACGCCGAGCGCGATCTTGCGGAATACGCCGCCCTGCTCAAACAGCTCGAACAGAAGGTGGCGGGGCTGGAGAGCGAGGCTCTCTCCGCCGCCGAGAGCGAGGACGTTCTCAACCGCATCCGTTCGGAAGCCGCCGCCGAGGCCGCCGCCCGTCAAGAGGAGAGCGGGAAACTCAGGCAGGAGCGCGATAAGCTCAACGAGGAGATCGCCGCCCTCCGCGTGGAGAGCGCCGCCATCATCTCCGCCCGCGCCGCCGAGGAGGAGAGCGCACAGCGCCTGCATGCAGAGCGCGAAACGCTGCTTTCCCGCATCGCCGCCGACCGCGAGGAGGGGGAGCGCGCGGCAAAGGAGCTCTCCGCCCTCAAAGAGCAGGCGGAAAAAGTGGCGCTTTCCGACGAAGACCGCGCCGCCATCAACGCCGTGCGGCAGGATATTTCCCGCGCCGAGGAGGAAAAGAAGACGACCTCGTCGGAGCAGGAGAAGCGCTCCGAGCGCAAGCGTGCCCTCCTCGAAGAACAGCAGCAGGAGGACGAGAAGCGGCACAAGTGCGAGCTGGAAATAAGCAAGGCGGAAGCCGCGCTCGAAAACATGAAACAGCGCATCGACGAGGCGTACGGGCTCTCCTACGAGAGCGCGCAGGAGCTGCGCGACGAGAAGTACGACGTCTCGCAGTCCTACAACAACATCAATTCCTTAAAGCGCAAAATTACCGCCCTCGGACCCGTCAACATGAACGCGGAGGAGGACTACGAGCTCCTCTTTGGCCGCTATTCCGAGATGCAGACGCAGAAGGAGGACCTCGAAAAGGGCATCTTCGACCTCACCACCGTCCTCACCGACCTCCGCGACGCCATGCAGAAGCAGTTCGACGAGGGCTTCAACGAGATCAACAAGAACTTCACCGTCATCTTCAAGGAGCTCTTCGGCGGAGGCAAGGCGGAGATGCAGCTCGACTACACCGACTGCGACGACCCCCTGAATGCCGGCATCGAGATCGTCGCCTGCCCGCCCGGCAAAAAGCTGACGAAAATTTCCCTTCTTTCGGGCGGCGAGCGCGCCTTCACCGCCATCGCCATCCTCTTTGCCATCTTAAAATCGCGCCCCATGCCCTTCTGCATCCTCGACGAGATCGAGGCGGCGCTCGACGAGGCCAACGTCGACCGCTTCGCGCGATATCTGCAAAAGTTCTCCAAAGAGACGCAGTTCATCGTCATCACCCACCGCAAGCCCACCATGAACCGCGCCGATACCCTCTTCGGCGTGACGATGGAGGAAAAGGGCGTCTCTAAGATCGTCTCCGTCAAGCTGTCGGAGGTGGAGGAGCGCCTCGGCGGCGATACCGTGATAGCCTGACGGCAGCTCTTGCGCCCTTTGGCTGTATCCGCGGCGTGTTTGCCGCACACAGGAGTGTATATAACATGAGTTTATTCGGAAAGATCAAAGACGCCTTAAAGAAGACGCGCGAGGGCGTCTCCACAAAGCTGCGCCTGCTGTTTGCCAAAAACAAGCTGGGCGACGAATTTTACGACGAGCTCGAGGAGATCCTCATCTCTGCCGACGTCTCCGTGCGCACGGCAGAGGAGGTCATCGAGGAAGTCAAGGAGGAGGCCATCGGCGGCAAGGTCAAAGATCAGCAGTTCGTCACCGACCTATTGAAGGACATCCTCGAAGAAAAGCTCGAGGAGGCGCCCGTGCCGACGCTCAAATACCCCTGCGTCATCATGTTCGTAGGCGTCAACGGCGTGGGCAAGACGACGACCATCGGCAAGGTCGCGCACTATTTCGATTCGCAGAAGAAGAGCGTCACCGTGGCGGCGGCGGATACCTTCCGCGCGGCGGCGAGCGACCAGCTCTCCGTCTGGGCGGAGCGCGCCAACGTGCGCATCGTCAAGCACGAGGAGGGGAGCGACCCTTCCGCGGTCATCTTCGACGCGCTCTCCTCGGCTAAGGCGCGGGGAACGGACGTCGTCCTCATCGATACGGCGGGGCGCCTGCACGTTAAAGAGAACCTCATGAAAGAGCTTCAGAAGATGGACCGCGTGGTGACGCGCGAATACCCCGAGGCGCAGTTTTTGAAGCTTTTGGTGCTCGACGCGACGACGGGGCAGAACGCCGTCTCGCAGGCGCGTGTCTTTGACGAGGCGGTGGAGCTCGACGGCATCGTTTTAACGAAGCTCGACGGCACCGCCAAGGGCGGCTTCGTGTTCTCCCTGTGCAGCGAGCTCAATATCCCCGTCGTCTTCACGGGCGTGGGCGAAAAGATCGACGACCTCGTCCCCTTCGACGCCGAACAGTTTGTAGAGGGATTCATCTGAGTTCACACTTTTTTGCGTGCCGCAAAAAAGTCGTGAGGGGTGAGCCGCCGCGATTTTAACCTACTTTATCGCCCGCGAACGCGTCTGTCCTTATTTAACAATAAGCCTCAGGTATGAGGCAACTTGGGTCCCGCAGCGCAAAAGCGTGGTTTTGCTCGCGGAAATTATTTGAGAAGCAAGTGAAGCAACTATTCCCTTGCCTCCCTCCCTGAGGGAGGTGCCGAACGAAGTGAGGCGGAAGGAGTCACCTCATTATATGTCCCGCAGCGGAGGGAAACCCTCCTCGCGGAAGTAAATTAAGAAGCGCGGTAAACGATAACTTTCTTGGCTCCTCCCATGGGGGAGCTGTCGAGCGTAGCGAGACTGAGGGAGTCGCCTTATCATAAAAAGCAAGATATACGCCAACGGCAGTTCTCTTTACCGCGCGAGAAGGTGGCGCGTTGTCCGAGGCTTGTCCTCGGCAACGTGACGGAGGGAGTAAAATGCCTCCCGCGTCGGAGCAAATGGTAAAACTCATCCAAAAACTTCGCCTGTCAAGGAAAAATGCTTGACAGGCGAAGTTTTGTCTGTTATAATGTCCTGCGTTTGGAGGGCGCAGCATGGATCTTCACATTTCCCGTCTCATCGACGTCTACGGCCCCCTTCTCACCGAAAACAAGCGCGAAGTCGCCGCCCTCTACTACAATTACGACCTTTCCCTTGCAGAGATCGCCGAAGAAAAGGGCTGTTCGCGGCAGAGCATTTCCGATACCCTCGCCTCGGTGCGCACAAAGCTCGAGGAATACGAGGAAAAGCTGCATTTATCTGCCCTGCTCTTGGAGCGGGCAAAGGAGCACGAGGCCCTCGAACGCTTTGCCTCGACCCTTCCCAAAGAGCAGCGGCGCGCCCTGCTTTGTATCCTCGGCCGCGCGGCGGAGGAGGGCGCAAGTTCATAAAAGGAGGTCTTTATGGCACTCTTTGGTTCGCTCTCGGAGCGGCTCAACCACATCTTTTCCAAGCTTACAAAGAGAGGCAAACTCACCGAGCTCGAGATCCGCTCGGCGATGCGCGAAGTGCGCGTCGCCCTCCTCGAAGCGGACGTCAACTTAAAAGTTGCCAAACAGTTCATTGCGAACGTTTCCGAAAAGGCGGTGGGGCAGGAGGTGCTCGCCTCTTTGAACCCCGCCCAGCAGGTCATCAAGATCGTCAACGAGGAGCTCATCGCCCTCATGGGGCCTTCGAATGCCAAGCTCGAAGTCTCCCCCAAGCCGCCGACCGTCATTTTGATGTGCGGCCTTCAAGGCGCGGGCAAGACGACGCTGTGCGGCAAGCTCGCCCTGCAGCTCAAAAAACAGGGCAAAAAGCCCCTCCTCGTCGCCTGCGACATCTACCGCCCCGCCGCCATCCACCAGCTGCAAGTGGTGGGCGGGCAGGCGCAGACGGAAGTCTTTGAAAAGGGCACGCAGGCTCCCCCTAAAACTGCCAAACAGGCGGTCGACTACGCCCTCAAAATGGGGTATGATACCGTCGTCATCGATACGGCGGGGCGCCTCCACATCGACGACGCCCTCATGCAGGAGCTCGAGGAGATCAAAAAAGCCGTCTCCGTCACCGAAGTGCTTTTGACGGTGGACGCCATGACGGGTCAGGACGCCGTCAACGTCGCCGAGACCTTCAACGAGCGCGTGGGCATCACGGGCGTCATCCTCACCAAGCTGGACGGCGACACCCGCGGCGGCGCCTGCCTCTCCATCAAGGCGGTCACGGGCAAGCCCATCAAGTTCATCGGCGTGGGCGAAAAGCTCACCGACCTCGAACCCTTCTATCCCGACCGCATGGCGAGCCGCATCCTCGGCATGGGCGACGTTCTCTCCCTCATCGAGAAGGCGCAGGAGGCGGTCACCGAACAGCAGATGAAGGACATGGAGCGCAAGATGCGCGAGAGCTCCTTCACCCTCACCGATTATCTGGCGCAGTTCGAAACGCTCAAAAAGATGGGCGGCGCGGGCGCGCTCATGAATATGCTCCCCGGCGCGGGCAGGCTCAAGATGAACGAGGCGGACATCGACGAGAAAAAGCTCGAGCGCACCAAGGCCATCATCCTCTCCATGACGCCCAAGGAGCGCGACAACCCGCAGATCATCAACTCGCCGAGGAAGCGCCGCATCGCCGCGGGCTCGGGCACGAGCGTGCAGGAAGTCAACCAGCTTTTGAAGCAGTTCGACCAGGCCAAGCAGCTCATGAAGCAGCTCAAGGGCGGCAAGGGCAAGCTCCGCCTTCCCTTTTAAGGGGCGGCGCAGGAAAGCAATAAAGTCAAATAACGAAAATTTTTCGGAGGTCAAATACCATGGTCAAAATGAGATTGGTGAGAATGGGCGACAAGAAGTCCCCCGTCTACCGTATCGTCGTCGTGGACGCGCGCAAGGCAGCCACGGGCGAGTATCTGGATAAGATCGGCTACTACGATCCCAGATCCAACCCCGTCACGCTCACCGTGGACGTCGAGAAGGCAAAAGATTGGCTCGCGAAGGGCGTGCAGCCCACCGAGACGGTCAAGTCCCTCCTCGTCGCATCGGGCGCGATGGAAAAGAGCGATAAGCTCTCCCCGTCCAAGACCAAGACGAAGAAAAAGAAGTGATAACCCCGTTTTCGGCTGCCGTGCGGCAGCCCGGATGCACCGAAAGGAGACGCCATGCTGGAACTTATCAAGTATATCGTGGAACAGTTCGCCGAGGACAAGGATGCCATCTCGTACGACGTCGAAGAGACGGAGGATGCGATCACGGTCACCGTGCTCCTTGCAGAGTCGGACATGGGCAAGGTCATCGGCAAACAGGGCAAGATCGCCAAGGCACTGCGCACCCTCGTGCGCGCCGCGACGCCCAAGGGCAGCAAAAAGTACAATGTGGAGATCAAGGAACGCGCTTGAAATTTAAGCGCTGCCCTCTCCCCAAACGCTCTGCGGGATCTTCCGCCGGGCGTTTTTTGTTTTGGCTGCATAAAAGGGCGCGGAGTGAGCAAGAATAAGTATCGTAACGGAGGAATTCAGATGGACTTTACCCAAACCCGGACCTATTTCAACCTTGCGCGTGCCTTTGCGGGCGAGTGCCAGGCGGGCATGCGCTATCAGCTCATCGCCCGGGAGGCGACGTCGGCGGGGCTCGCTGCGCTTGCGGATGCGCTCCGCACCATCGCCAAGAACGAGACCAATCATGCGCGGGTATTTTTTGAAACGCTCGTAAAGCAGGCGGGCAGCCGCGACAACATCCTTGTGGAGGCGGGCTATCCCTTCCACACGGGAACGATCGCCGAAAGCCTCTTGTTTGCGGCGGAGGACGAAAAGAGCGAGCACGAAAACATCTATCCCGGCTTTGCGCGCACCGCGCGGGAGGAGGGCTTAGGAGAGATCGGCCGCATCTTCGACGAGGTCGCCAAAGTGGAAAAAAATCACGAGATCGTTTTCCGCTATCTGCATGAGGCCGTGCGGGACGGCTCGCTCTACACTGCGGAACATCCCGTCATTTGGATCTGCGGCGAGTGCGGGTTCATGCACACCTCCAAGGAGGCATGGAAGGTCTGCCCGCTCTGCGGGGCAAAACAGGGGGAAGTCGATCTGCACCTCCCGTACAAGGGCATCTGAAGGGGGCGGAATAAGCCGCTCTCCTTCCGGTGCGGTCCAAAAGGAGGAAAATATGACGGAACGTAAGAATTGCGGCAAGGGCTGCAGCAAGGGCGCGTCCAAGAACACGGGCGCCAAGGCCAAGCAGAATGCCAAGACGGAAAAGAACTGTGACTGACCGCTTTGCGGAGAAAGACCGCTTTGCAGAGAAAGGCCGCTTTGCAGAGAAAGGCCGCTTTGCGGGCGGGGATGCTCTGCGCGGCGGCGCCGGGATGTGCTCTTTGGAGGACACACTCGGCTCCTATACGGGCGTGCCCGTGGAGGGCGGCCTCCCCGAACAGGATGCGGACGACCTTTGAAGGCGTCTGCGGCAGCCGGGGAGCCCCTCTCAAAAGCGGCCGAAGGCAGGGAGGGCGAGCGATCGCCCTCTGTTTTTTTGTTGTAAAAGGGGCGAGGATGTGATATACTGTAAGGGAGCTGCAGGGTGCGCGCATTTCCATGTAATTTTCATCTTTTGTTAAACTTCTTCTCAAAAAGATGTGATACCCTGTAAAATAGATATTTGTAAAATTTGACCGATGCGGCAGGAGGATATCATGAAAAAGATCATGGCGGCGGTGCTTTCCGTTTCACTTGCGGGAGCGCTCATTTTTTCGCTTGCGGGATGTACGTTTTTTGCGCCCGCGCCTCCTTCGGACGATCCCTCTCTCACGCCCGATCCCGATGTGCCTTCCCAGCCGGATGTGCCGGAAGATCCCGTGGTGTCCGATGATATCGGCGGCAGCGCCTGGATGGATTGGGAGAACGTCTTCACGGGCGGCAGCACCGAGGCATACCGCCTCTATCAGGAGGCCAAAGGGGAGGGCTTCGAGGGCACTTTTACCGATTTTTTGCAGGAAGTGGGCTATAATCTCTCCGTCGATTCCTCCTTTGCCGTGGGTACGGCGGTGCAGTCGGTCGTGGCGATCGAGAGCGTGTTTGAGGAACAGACTTCTTCGCTGCCGTCTGGCGGAGGGACAGAGGAACGCACCTATTCAGGCGCGGGGGTCATCTACAGTTTGGATAAAGAGGCGGGCGACGCCTATATCGTCACCAATTATCACGTCGTCTATGAGCAAGATTCGCTCGGGAACGAGAGCATCCCGCACATTTCCGATGACATCCGCGTCTATCTCTACGGGGAGTATTACCTTACCCAATACATCGAGGCGGAGTATGTGGGCGGCGCCATGGACTACGACATCGCCGTCATCCGCATCGAAGGCAGCGAGCGGCTGAAAAACAGCGCGGCGCGCGCCTTTGAAGCGGGCGATTCCGATCAGATCGCGGCGGGCGAGACGGTGTATGCCATCGGCAATCCCGACAGCCAGGGCGTCTCCGTGACGCGCGGCATCGTCTCCGTGCCTTCGGAATACATCGATATTTCCGCAGCCGACGATCGGCGGACGGTCAGCCTTCTCGAGATCCGCGTGGATGCTGCCGTCAATCACGGCAACTCGGGCGGCGGCCTCTTCAATATCGACGGTTCGCTCATCGGCATCGTCAACGCCCGTTCGGAGGCCTCGGGCGTCGAAGGGTTCGGGTATGCCATCCCCGTCAATCTTGCCGTCGGCGTGGCGCAGAATATCCTGGACAACGCCGAAACGAACGACAGCAAAGGGGCATTGCGCGCTACGCTCGGCGTGACGGCACGCGTCGATGCCCGTACGAGTATTTATAATGAGGAGACGGGTTCTTCCTATATCGTGGAAAAGGTCTCCGTGCAGGAAGTGACGGAGGGCAGCCCCGCTGCCGGGAAATTGCAGGAGGGGGATCTCCTCAAACACATCTGCATCGAGGGCGGCCTTGAAAAGACGGTCACCCATCTGCACACGGTGACGACGTTCATGTTCAACGTGCGCAAGGGGGATACGGTGGTCATCACCTATGAGCGCAGCGGCGCCGAGGGCGAGGCGCGCATCACCTACGACAGCGACGCCATGTTCACGCTGTTTGCCTAAAAGATGCCGCCGGGAACGCGGTCAAAGGCAGGGCGGCGGCCGGCAGGGAGCCCCGCTGTCTCCGGCAGGGAACAAGGCCGAAGACAGGGAGCGAGGCTGAAGACAGGGAGCGCGGTCGACCGATCGGGAACAGACGAGCCCTTCGGGAAGATAATACGGTTCAATGCAAGTTCTCTCAACTGTTGCATTTAATAGTATAATTCATCGTTAAAATGCGGCGCGGCGGGAGCTTTTGCTCCCGCCGCGCCGCGCTCTCTTAAAAAAACTTTGCTTCCGCGAAGATTTTGCGTAGCAAAAGATCTGCGGCGAAAAAACCTCACAGAAAGATTTTTGCGTCAGCAAAAAGATTTTCGCGAATTAAAAATAATCTCCGCAAGGAGGGTTTCCCTCCGCCTCGTCGCAGCGGAGCAAATATCGCAAGTCGCTCGTGTTATTCGCGGCTTTGCTTCAATGCTCGCTGCTCCTCTTCCCGTAAAACTCGCTGACGCGACTTTTGCGGGAGCCCTTTCTCCTAAATAATTTCCGCGAGCAAAACCACGCTTTTGCGCTGCGGGACCCGATTTGTACCCGCAGGGCACTTATTGTCCGATAAGGACATCAAGGCGGGTGGGCGATAAAGCAAATTAAAATCATATCCGCTCTTCTCGCGCGGTAGTACCCGCGCTCGGTCAGGAAATGCCCCGAACAATGGGGCATTTCCAAGCTCAAAAGCGGTCAAAGCCCCACCGGGGCTTTGCCAAGAAAGCGCTTTCTCGCCCCTCGCGGAAAGATTTTTGCGTCAGCAAAAAGATTTTCGCGAATTAAAAATAATTTCCGCGAGCAAAACCACGTTTTTGCGCTGCGGGACCCAATTTGCCTCATACTTGAGGCTTATTGTTCTTAGAATAACATCAACGCTCGCGGGCGATAGCGTCTGTTAAAATCAACTAATTCCACCCCTCGCGGAAAGATTTTTGCGTCAGCAAAAAGATTTTCGCGAAACTCCTATTTCAGCATAAGTCTTATGATCTCCTCGTCCGTTTCGCGCATACCGCGGCTGGCGAGCTCGCCCACGTTGCGGATGGTGTTCTCTACTCCCTTCGAGACGATGCCGTCGCCGCCGTAGAACTGCCCGCCCGCGCGGTACAGCTCAAAGCCGATGAGCCCTGCCTCCACGGCACAGGCGATCTTGGCGGCACAGCTCGACTTGGCGCCGTCGCAAACCATGCCCGAATCGATGGCGATGGCATTGACGACGGTATGCGAGATCTCATCCACCCCGCCGCCGTGCAGCAGGCAGATGCCCGCCGCCGCGCCCGCACCCGCGCTCACCGCGCCGCAGTACGCCGAGAGCCGCCCGATGCCCGACTTCAAGTGGATGGTGATAAGGTCGGAAAGGGCGAGCGCTCGTAAAAGCTGCTCGTGGGAGGCATTCAGTTGGCGCGCATAGGCGATGACGGGGATAGAGGCGGTGATGCCTTGATTGCCGCTGCCCGAGACGACCACGACGGGCAGGGGGCAGCCGTTCATGCGCGCGTCCGAGCCCGCCGCCGCCCACGCTTTGGCGCGGTTGTGGATGCTGTCGCCGAAGGCTTTCAAGAGCGTCTTGCCCACGCGCGCGCCCCAATCGTTTTTGAGGCCCTCGTCGCAGATGGCGGTGTTGTACTCGATCTGCCGTTCGAGTTCCTCCTTCACTTCCGCAAGGCTGTCCGTTTCCACAAATTCCACGATGGCGCGCACGGTGAGGGGGTCTGTCTCCGTGCCCGCCTCCTTGCTCTCCGTGCGGTTTACGAGTACTTCCCCGTCTTTTTCCAGGCGCACGACGTTGGTATGATGCCCCGTGATGCGCACAAAGGCGGCGTGTGTGCCCTCAAAGGCGCGGATGCCGATGTCGAACACGCAGCCGCTCTCCGCCTCTTTTACAAAGATGGGCGTCCTCTCGCGGTACTGTGCGATGAGGGGGTACTGCTCCTCGCGCACGGAGGAGAGCACTTCGAGCTCGCGGTCCGCCTCCCCCGCGAGAAAGCCCGCCGCGGCGGCATTCTCCACCCCGCGCAAGCCCCCCGTGTGGGGCACGATGACGCTCTTGACGTTCTTTAAGATATTGCCGCTCACCGCGATCTCGGCGCGTTCGGGCAGAGCCCCCAGCGTCTTTTTGGCGAGGGCGGCGGCATAGGCGACGGCGATGGGCTCGGTACAGCCCATGGCGGGCACGAGCTCCTCCTTGAGCCGCTCGATGCAGGCGCGGCGTAAGGTCTCATCCATAAGTATTGCTCTCCATCGATGGTTTGTAAAACAAGCAACGCCCCTCCGTGCGGAAGGGCATTTCTTGGTGTATTGGAGCAGGAAACGGGAGTCGAACCCGCCGGGATCAGCTTGGGAAGCTGACGCCATACCGCTAGGCGATTCCTGCATATGGATCTGTAATAAATAGGGCTCTCGCAAAGATTTTGCGAAGCAAAAGATTTGTGGGAAGAGGAGACGCAAGCCGAGCAGTCAAGCCGCGAGGAACGCAGCGGCGGACCTTAGGGCTTTGCGGCGACGAGGGAGTACCTTCGCACAGCTCCGCTTCGCTTCGCGCGCTCGGTGGCTGCGCACGCCCCCGCACGGGATCAGCTTGGGAAGCTGACGCCATACCGCTAGGCGATTCCTGCATATAGATTTGTGGAGTAGGGAACGGGAGTCGAACCCGCTTAGTCTTTGCTTCGGCTCCGACGCGGCGATCCCTGCATCGTTCCTCTATTATAGCGGAAAACGGGCGGGCTGTCAAGCGCAAAAAATGCGGGTTTTGCAGAAATTTTCCCGTTTTTTGGCGAAACTGTTTGGCGTTTTCTACACGTTTCGACAGTAACAGACAAAACATTCCGCCATTCGACGGCTGTTCTGCGGTATACTCTCTTCAAAACACAACGGGAGGACATCATGCAGCCACAAATGCAATTCATCGGTGAAGAAGAATTTTTTGAAGAGGTCGCCTCCATGCTCGCGGCCTGTTTCGAGGCCGAGGTCACGCGGGACGGGACGGCGCGCCGGGCGCTCGTCACCTTTTCGGGCGGCGAACGCTTCATCGTCGCCGTCAATGAGCCCGATTGACACCTTTCACAACACTTTCATCCAAAATTTTCATGCCGCCGCTTGACATCGCGTCCGGAGCGGGGTATAATAATTAGGAATCTAACTGATAGGTTCCTAATTATTTTTTTCGGGAAAGCAAGATGGAAAAGATGCAGGATAACGATCTCGGCTATGTCATCGGGCGGACGGCGCGCGTTTTGTACCGTCTTTTGGACGGCAACCTGCGCTCCCTCGTCTTGAGCTATTCGCAGGTGAACGTTCTGGGGTATCTTGCCGCCAAGCACGCGCGGGGGGAGGAGTGCACCCAGAAGCTCATTGCCACGGAGTGCTGCAGCACCCGTCCCTCTTCGGTGACGAGCCTTTTGCAGGCGCTCGAACGGCAGGGCTACATCGAGCGCAGAGCGGGCGAGGATGCGCGCGTCAAGTGCGTCGTACTCACCGAGCGGGGCAGAGAGGTCGCCGACGAGTGCAGCCGCTTCGTCAAGAAGACGGAGGAGGTCATGCGCCGCCGCCTCTCTAAGGAGGACGTGGAGACGACCTACCGCAGCCTGCTCGTGATGGCGGATGAGCTGGAGGCGTTCTCCCGCGAGATCTTTTCCTCCGCCCCCGAAGATCAAGGAGTATAACAGGAGTTCTATGGTATGATAAAAACGTTGTTCAAGAGCGTGCAGCAGTACAAGTCGCGCGCCATCTTAACGCCTGTCGTCATGATCGTGGAGGCGGCGATGGAGATCGTCATCCCCTTCGTGATGACGCTGCTCGTCGGCGTCATCGAGGCGGCGCAGGACGAGGGCCGTAATCTTGTGGGCGACGATTTTGCGCAGATCGCCATCTACGGCGCCGTCATGTTCGTTCTGGGGCTCGTGTCGCTTTTAAGCGGCGTCTTGGGGGGCAAGCTCGCCTCCGAGGCGAGCGCGGGCTTTGCTGCCAACCTCCGCCAGGACGCCTACGACAAGATCCAGACCTTTTCCTTCGCCAACATCGACCGCTTCTCGACGTCCTCGCTCATCACCCGTCTGACGACGGATATCACCAGCGTGCAGATGTCCTTCCAGATGAGCATCCGTATGCTCGTGCGTGCGCCCGTGATGTTCATCTTCGCCTCCATCATGTCCTTTGTCATCGAGCCGGGCATCGCCTGGATCTTCCTCGTGGCGGCAGCCATCCTCTTTGTCTTCGTGCTGCTCCTGATGAACAAGGTGCAGCCCAATTTCAGGCAGATGTTCAAAAAGTACGACCGCCTCAACGCCGTGGCGCAGGAAAACCTCACCGCTATCCGCGTCGTCAAGTCGTATGTTTTGGAAGGGCCCGAGATCGATAAATACCAGAAGGCGACGCAGGAAGTTTATGACTATTCGGTGCGCGCCGAAAAGCTGATGGCGGCGATGAGCCCCATCGTGCAGGTCATCATGTATGCGACGATGATCATCCTGCTCGCCGTGGGCGGCGTGAACATCGTGGGAAGAGATCTCGGGGTCGCCGACCTTACCGGCCTTCTTTCCTATGCGACGCAGATCCTCTCGGGCGTGATGATGGTGGCGATGGTACTCACTTTCATCGCCATGTCCCGCCCCGCCATGGAGCGTATCTCGGAGATCTTGTCCGAGGAGAGCACCATCAAAGACCCCGCCGACCCCGTCTATGAGGTCAAAGACGGGGAGATCGAGTTCGACCACGTCAGCTTTGCCTACCGCAAGGGGGGCGAAGGGGAGGACGTGCTCAAAGACATCTCCCTCAAGATCGCCTCGGGCGAGACGATCGGCATCATCGGCCAGACGGGCTCCGCCAAGACGACGCTCGTCTCCCTCATCCCCCGCCTCTACGACGTGACGGAGGGCTGCGTGAAGGTGGGCGGGCGCGACGTCCGTGAGTACGACCTCACCGCCCTGCGCAACGCCGTCGCCATGGTGCTGCAAAAGAACGTGCTCTTTTCGGGCTCCGTTGCCTCCAACCTGCGCTGGGGCAAGGAGGACGCCACGCAGGAGGAGTTGGAATTTGCCGCCAAGCAGGCGTGCGCCGACGAGTTCATCGAGCAGCTGCCCGGGAAGTATGAGTACGACCTCGGCCAGGGGGGCGTCAACGTCTCGGGCGGGCAGAAGCAGCGCCTCTGCATCGCGCGGGCGCTCTTAAAGAGCCCCAAGGTGCTCATTTTGGACGATTCGACCTCTGCCGTCGATACCAAGACGGACAGCCGCATCCGCGCCGCGCTGCGCGAACACGCGCCCGAGGTCACCAAGATCATCATCGCCCAGCGCATCAATTCCGTGCAGGACGCCGACCGCATCCTCGTTATGGACGAGGGGCGCATCTCGGGCTTCGGCACGCACGAAGAACTTTTGAAGTCCAACGAAATTTACCGCGGCATCTACGAGTCGCAGGTGAGAGGAGGTGGCAAAGATGCCGATGCCGAATAATATGCGTTCGCGCGCGCCCGCAAGGCTGGACGCCAACAGCAAAAAGATCTTCTCGCGCCTCATGCGCTATCTCTTCGTCGATCACAAGGGCAAATTCATCTTTGCCTGCGTGCTCATCCTCATTTCCGCGCTCGCCTCGGTGGGCGGGTCGATGTTCCTCGGCATCTTTGTCGACAGCTTCATCACCCCCCTCATCGGGCAGACGCAGCCCGATTGGAGCGGCTTTATCGGCGCGCTCTGTGCGATGGGCGGCATCTATCTTGCGGGCGTCATCTGCAACTACACCTACAACCGCATCATGGTGGTGGTGGCGCAGGGCACTTTGAAGCGGCTGAGGAACGAGATGTTCTCGCATATGCAGAAGCTGCCTTTGAAGTTCTTCGATACGCACACCCACGGCGCGCTCATGAGCCGCTACACCAACGATACCGATCTGCTGCGCCAGATGCTCTCGCAGACCATCCCCCAGCTCATCAACTCCACGGTGACCATCGTCGGCACCTTCTGTATGATGGTGTTCTATTCGCTGACGCTCACCGTCGTCGCCATGATCTTCGTGGCGGGGATGTTCCTCTTCACGCAGAAGCTCGCAAAGCGCAGCGGCGGGTACTTTTTGCAGCAGCAGCGCGCCCTCGGCGCCGTCAACGGCTATATCGAGGAGATGATGAGCGGCCAGCGCGTCGTCAAGGTGTTCTGCCACGAGGAGCAGGCCAAGGCGGCGTTCCACACCCTCAACGAGGACCTGCGCGTCAACGCCACCAAGGCGAACGTGCTCACCAACGTCATCGGGCCCATCTCCAACAACATCGGCTATATCCAATATATCATCGTGGCATTTGTCGCCTCCTTCCTCGTCATGGAAGGCGGGTGGTATGCGCTCTCTATCTGGGGCTTTACGCAGAAGCTGGGCGGGGCGCTCACTCTCGGCGCCATCGTCTCCTTCCTCAACTTCGTGCGTTCCTTCAATATGCCCATCCAGCAGATCACCCAGCAGTTCAACGCCATCGTGCAGGCGTTCGCGGGCGCAGAGCGCATCTTCGAGATGCTCGACGCCGTGCCCGAGGACGAGGGCGGCGACGTGACGCTCGTCAAGGTGACGCAGACGGGCGAGAATTGGTACGAGGAGCGCGGTGACGGCGACCTCTGGGCGTGGAAGGTGCCAGACGGCAGCCCCGAGGGCCATCACTTCGTGCTCTTGAAGGGCGACATCCGCTTCTACGGAGTCACCTTCGGCTATGAGGAGGGCAAGACGGTGCTGCACGACATCTCCCTCTACGCCAAGCCCGGGCAGAAGATCGCCTTCGTCGGCAGTACGGGCGCCGGCAAGACGACGATCACCAACCTCATCAACCGCTTTTACGACATTCAGTCGGGCACCATCACCTATGATGGCATCAACGTGCGCGACATCAGAAAGAGCGATCTCCGCCGTTCCCTCGGCACCGTCCTGCAGGATACCCACCTCTTTACGGGCACGGTGATGGAGAACATCCGTTACAGCCGCATGACGGCGACGGACGAGGAGTGCATCAATGCCGCAAGGCTCGCGGGGGCGGACAGCTTCATCCGCCACCTGCCCGACGGGTACGATACCATGCTGACAGCGGACGGCGCCAACCTCTCGCAGGGGCAGCGCCAGCTTTTGTCCATCGCCCGCGCGATGGTCTCCGACTGCCCCGTGCTCATCCTCGACGAGGCGACGAGCTCCATCGATACGCGCACCGAGGCGCTCATCGAACAGGGCATGGATAAGCTGATGGAGGGCAGGACGGTGTTCGTCATCGCCCACCGCCTCTCCACCGTGCGCAACAGCCACGCCATCATGGTGCTCGAACACGGCCGCATCATCGAGCGCGGCAACCACGAGCAGCTCATGGCACAGAAGGGCAAGTACTATCAGCTCTATACGGGCAAGTTCGAGCTCGAATAACGTTTGTGTTTTATGTTTTAAGGGGGCGCCGCCGCGGCTTTTGCCGCGGCGGCGCCCCTTCCTCTTGCTTTGGGGCGCCCGCGCAGAGCCGCGGGCGCCCCGCGCCTCTTCCCCCTGCGTTCGCCGCAGGAAACGCTTGATATTTGCGCAAAATTGTGTTATAATCTCCCCCATGAAGGTGTATGCGATCAGCGATCTGCACCTCTCGGGCAAGAGCAACAAGCCGATGAACGTGTTCGGGCCGGAGTGGGAGGGGCACTTTGCAAAAATCAAGGCAGATTGGGAGAAGAAGGTCACCGAGGAGGACATCGTCCTTCTGGGCGGCGACACGTCGTGGGGGATGTACCTCGACGAGGGCATCTACGACGTCGCCTCTCTTTCTCCCCTCAAGGGGCACAAGGTGTTCATCCGCGGCAACCACGACTATTGGTGGAACGGCATCACGCGGGTGCGCAGGGCTGCGCCCGATGAGAGCTTCACCTTTTTGCAGAACGACTGCGTGCGCCTCGGCAATATCGTCATCGCGGGCTCGCGCGGCTGGGCGTGCCCCGGGAGCGCCGACTATACCGAGCACGACGAAGCCCTCTACCGCCGCGAGGGGGAGCGCTTCCGCCTCGCCTTTGCCGAGGTCAAAAAAGTGAGAAAGGAGGGGGATATCCTCATCGCCCTCATCCACTACCCGCCCTTCGGCGTGCGCAAAGAGGACACCCTCTTTACCGAGCTCTTCGAGGAGAACAAGGTGGATAAAGTGGTGTTCGGGCACCTTCACGGCAGCGTCTATTTCCCCTTGAAGTGCGAAAAGAACGGCATCGAATACTTTCTGACTTCCTGCGATAAAGCGCGCTTTGCCCTCACCGAGATCGTCTGAAAGGCTTGACATCGCAGTAAAGGCGTGGTACAATAGAGGCGTCGTTTTTAAGTGCGGTACCGTGATGCCGACAAGACGCCGTGAAAATGCAGCAAAGGGGCGCGTGAGCCCACAGTTTTGGCAAAGGCACAGTCTTGCGGCACCCACCGCAGGGCTGTTTTTCTTGCCGTCCGGTTGGACGGAGGACTGCCGTGCGGACGAAACTCAGCGGTGCCGCAGGGAGGAACAATGCCGGTCATATTGGATGAAATGGGCTTGAAGCGCACCCTCGTGCGCCTCTCGCACGAGATCGAGGAAAAAAACGAGGGCTTGAAAGACGTCGTGCTCGTGGGCGTCAAGCGGGGCGGCGAGATCGTCGCGGGGCGCCTCCAACGGGAGATCGAAGCGGGCACGGGCATCAGGCTTCCTACGGCGGGGCTCGACATCGGCATGACGCGGGACGACCTCGTCTCCGCCTTCTTCGTGCCCGATGCGAACGTCAACGAGCTGGGCTTCGACATCACGGGCAAAAGAGTCGTCCTCTGCGATGACGTCCTGCACACGGGCAGGAGCGCCGCGGCGGGCATCGAGGCGCTCTTCCGCCTGGGGAGGCCGCGCTGCATCCAGCTTCTGGTGCTCGTCGACCGCGGCGGCAGGGAGCTGCCTGTGCGCGCCGATTTTGTGGGCAAGAACGTGCCCACCTCGCGTTCGGAATATGTGAGCGTACATTTTACGGAGCTCGGCGCAGAAAAGGACGAGCTCGCCGTCATCGGGAGGAAAGATGCTGAAAAATAAGGATATTTTGGGGCTTCGCGAGATGCCCGCCGAGGAGATAGAGGAGATCCTCGACGTCGGCATGAGCATGAAGAAGCTCTTGAAGCAGAACATCAAGAAGCTGCCGCACTTGCAGGGCAAGTCGGTGACGACGCTCTTTTACGAGAACTCCACGCGCACGCGCTGCAGCTTCGAGCTCGCCGCCAAGTATATGGGCGCGCACGTCGTCAACATCTCCGCCGACTCTTCCTCCGTCAAGAAGGGGGAGACGCTCGTCGATACGGGCAAGACGCTGGACGCCATGAAGAACGATATCATCGTCATCCGTCACCCCATGGGCGGCGCGCCCGCCCTCCTTGCCAAGACGGTGAAGGCGCACGTCGTCAACGCGGGCGACGGCATGAACGAGCACCCCTCGCAGGCGCTTTTGGATATGCTGACGATGCGCGAAAATTTCGGCTCTATTACAGGGCTCAAAGTTGCCATTTTGGGCGATATTTCCCACTCGCGCGTTGCCAAGAGCAATTTATTCGGCTTAAAGAAGCTGGGGGCGGAAGTTGCTATGTACGCGCCGAAGACGCTCATCCCCACGGGCATCGAGAGGATGGGGGCGAAAATTTGCCGCTCCCGCGAGGAGGCGGTGGAGGGCGCCGACGTCGTGATGGGGCTGAGGATCCAGCTCGAGCGCCAGCACGCGGGCAACTTCCCTTCGCTCGGCGAATACAGCAAGTTCTACGGCGTCAGCGAGGCGCTCATGAAGTACGCGAAGCCGAATGCCCTCGTCATGCACCCCGGGCCCGTCAACCGCGGCGTGGAGCTGACGAGCGGGCTCATCGACGGCGAGACGAGCCGCATCGAAGAACAGGTGCTCTCGGGCATCGCGGTGAGAATGGCCATGCTCTTTTTGCTCACCAAGGAGGAGATATGATCTTCAGAAACGCAACTTGTATTCTGCCCGACGGCGTGCGCCGCGCCGACATCCGCGTCGAGGAAGGGCGCATCACGGAGATCGCCGAACACCTCGAAGGCGAGGGCGTCGATTGGAGCGGGCTCACCGTCTTCCCGGGGCTCATCGATATGCACGTCCATCTGCGCGAGCCGGGCTTTGAACGCAAGGAAGATATCGAGAGCGGCTCTAAGGCCGCCGTCAAGGGCGGATTTACGCAGGTGTGCTGTATGCCCAACACCAACCCCGTGACGGACAGCAAGGTAGTCGTCACCTACATCTTATCGCGCGCGAAGGACGTGGGGCTCTGCAAAGTGCGCCCTATCGGCGCCATCACCAAGGGGCAGGAGGGCAAGGAACTTTCCGCCATCGGCGGCATGAAGGCGGCGGGCGCGGTGGCGCTCAGCGAGGACGGCAAGTCCGTCGTGAGCACCGGTCTCATGGCAAACGCCATGAAGTACGCCTCCGACTTCGGCCTCATCTGCCTCTGCCACTGCGAGGACAAGTCGCTCGTCGACGGCGGCGTCGTCAACGAGGGGTACTTCTCGACGCTCACGGGCCTTAAAGGCAGCATCCGCGCCGCGGAGGACATCATCATCGCCCGCGAGATCTGCCTTTCCGAGAGCCTGAATATCCCCGTGCATATCTGCCACGTTTCGACATACAGCGGCGTGCAGCTCATCCGCGAGGCCAAGGCGCGCGGCGTTCAGGTGACGGCGGAGACCTGCCCGCACTACTTCACATTGACCGACGAAGTCATCGCCTCCTTCGATACGAACACCAAAGTCAACCCGCCCATCCGCGAAGAAAAAGACCGCCTCGCCGTCATCGAGGGGCTCAAAGACGGCACGCTCGACTGCATCGTCACCGACCACGCGCCCCATCACGCGGACGACAAGAACGTGGAGTACGACCAGGCGGCATTCGGCATCAGCGGGCTCGAGACGAGCTTCGCCCTCTCCTATACGGGGCTCGTGAAAAGCGGCGTCCTCTCTTTGGAGGAGCTTACTAAAAAGATGAGCTCCAACCCTGCCCGTATTTTGAATTTGCAGGGCGGCGTCCTCAAAGTCGGCGCGCCCGCCGACCTCACCGCCGTCGACCTTAACGAAAAGTGGACCATCGACCCCAAGGACTTCGTCTCCAAGGGCAAGAACACCCCCTTTACGGGGCGGGAAGTGTACGGCCGCGTGAAATATACCATAGTAGATGGAGAAGTAAAATTTACGGAGGAACGCAAATGATCGTCGACACCCTTATTGAAAAGATCATCGAAAAGCAAAATCCCACCTGCGTGGGGTTGGATACGGCGTTAGAATATCTTCCGCCTGACATGCAAAATGAACTGAATGCGATCTCGAAAAACGCGAACAAATCGGCATTAGCTGATGCGCGGTTCTATCATTTGGCATCTCAACTTGTTTATAAATTCAATTGTGGGATTATTGATAAAATCGCTGATATCGTTCCAGCTGTAAAGGTACAAATTGCTTATTATGAAGAATTGGGTCATGCTGGAGTAATGGCATTTGAAAAGACGATAAAGTATGCAAAAAAAATGGGGATGATTGTCATTACGGACGCGAAAAGAAATGATATTGGGGCAACTGCGACTCGATATGCTAACGCGTTTATTGGACGGAATTATGAAACAGATATTATATTCCCCCGTGCAGACTTCCCTTCCGATTTTTTGACTGTCAACGGCTATCTGGGCTCGGACGGCATCACGCCCTTTGTGGAGCAGTGCAAAAAACACGATAAGGGCATCTTCGTGCTCGTCAAGACGAGCAACCCCTCCTCGGGCGAATTGCAGAATTTGAAGCTCGAGGACGGCCGCACCGTCTACGAGTGCATGGGCGACATGGTGGAGCGCTGGGGCGAGGGCACCCACGGCAAGTACGGCTATTCCTGCGTGGGCGCCGTCGTGGGGGCGACCTATCCCGAGGAGGCCAAAGTGCTGCGCGCAAGGCTTCCCCATACCTTCTTCCTCGTGCCCGGTTACGGCGCGCAGGGCGCGAATGCGGAGATGCTCAAAAATTGCTTCGACAACAACGGGCTCGGCGGCGTTGTCAACAACTCGCGCGGGGTGCTGTGCGCCTATCGGAAGCGTGGCGGCACTTACGACGAAGCGGCGCGTGCTGCCTGCCTCGATATGCGGGCGGATCTTCAGAACGTGTTGGGGGCAATATGCGCGAAGTAACGGCTACCATTTTAGAGAACGTGCGCATCGCCGAAAATATCTTCTCCCTCACCTTTGCGACGGAGGAGGAAATGAAGGTGCGCCCCGGGCAGTTCTGCATGGTGGGCGTGCAGAATTTCCCCCTGCGCCGTCCCATCGCCGTCTGCAAGGCGGAGGGCGAGCGTATCACCGTCTGTTATCAGCTCAAGGGCGCGGGCACGCGTACCCTTGCCGAAAACTATAAGCAGGGCGAAAAGCTCTCCGTCCTCCTGCCCCTCGGCAACGGGTTTTTTGTCAAGGAGGAGGAAAAGCGCGTCGCCCTCGTGGGCGGGGGCGTGGGCATCTTCCCGCTCATCTCCGCCATCCGCGCCTATGCGGGGGAGAAGGAAGTCTACTCCTATATGGGGTTCAGAAGCCGCGCCGCCTACTGCCTCCCTTATGAATTGCAGCGCAGCGACCGCCTCGTCGTTGCCACGGATGACGGCAGCATGGGCTACCGCGGCACCGCCGTGCAGGCGTTCATGGCGGAGATCGACGAGATAAAGCCCGACGTCATCCTCTCCTGCGGGCCCCTTCCCATGCTGCGCGCCCTCAAAAAGGCGACGGCGGGCAGGGATATCCCCACCTTTGTCTCGCTCGAGGAGCGCATGGGCTGCGGCATCGGTGCCTGCCTCGTGTGCGTGTGCGAGAGGACGGACGGCGCGCACACCCGCGTCTGCAAGGACGGCCCCGTCTTCGATATCAATGAGGTGATCTTATGACCGAACGTGAAGTCATTGCCCGCCGTGCGGGCGGGCTGCGCTGGATATATCTCTTTACCGCCCTCTTCGGGCTCGTATTTGCGGGGGTGTCTGTCTGGATGTTTGACTATGCGGGCAGCGCCGCGGTGTTTCTCTCCGTCTTTTTCGTGCTTGTGGGGCTCTTCTTAACGGGTCTCTCCCTCTTTTACTTTATCAAGGGAATGAAGATGCCCAAAGAGATCTGCGTGCGCGAGGGGGAATGGCTCACCTTTCTGGGGCAGACCTTTCCCTTGAAGGAGCTTGCGAACGTGCGCTACCGCCTTGCCCATGCGCGTGGCTGGAGCTATCGCTGGGGCAGGCTCACCGTCGTGAGAAAGGACGGCAGGAGCTATGTTGCCTACTTTGTTGCCGACGTCGAGGAAGCGCACGACCGCCTCATCGCCCTCATGCGCGAGTATGCAGGCAAGGAGGAGACATGAACATTGTGGCAGAGCGCCAAAGGGGCGCCGTCTTCTTTGCGATCGGCTGGATGCTCGCGGGCGTCTTTGTCTTTGCGGTGGGCGTGTTCGCCCTCGCCACGGGCGTCTTCGAGACGTCGGCGGAAAATTCCGGCGTCGAATACTTCTTCTTCGTCTTCGGCGGGGCGCTCATCGTCTGGGGCGCCGTCATGCTCTTTCTCGTATTAAAAACACCCAAGACGGTCGCCCTCTTACAGGGCGAAACGCTCGTGTTCTGCGGCAAGGAGTACGCCCTCGGCACCATCGAGCGCGCCGAATACCGCAACGCCTATACCATCCGCCTCTTCGGGCGGCCGTACGGCAGGCTCACGCTCCTTTTGAAGGACGGCGGGCGCGTCTCCGCCTCCTATGTTGCCGACGTCAGGGAGGCGGCGGAGAAGATCAACGGGCTTCTCACAGAAGACCCCTTTGCAAACGAGGAATAAACATGGCAGATCTTTCGGTCAACGTGTGCGGGGTCACGCTGAAAAACCCCGTCATCCCCGCCTCGGGCACCTTCGGCTTCGGGCGGGAATTCAACGAACTCTACGATATCTCCTGCCTGGGCGGCGTGGCGACCAAGGGCCTCACCCTAAAGCCCCGCCTCGGCAACCCCGTGCCGCGCATCGCGGAGGGGCAGAGCGTCATTTTGAACGCCGTGGGGCTGCAAAATCCCGGTGTCGAGGCATTTTTGGAGAACGACCTTGCCTGGCTCAAACAAAAGACGCGCGTTCTTGCCAACGTCGCGGGCAGCACCATCGAGGACTATGCCGAGATCTGCGCGCGCCTTGACGGGCTCGTCGATTTTGTCGAGCTCAACATCTCCTGCCCGAATGTCAGGTGCGGGGGCATGGCGTTCGGCATCCGCCCGGAGACCATCGAGGAGGTGACGCGCGCCGCCAAAAAGAGCCTTGCAAATACGCCCCTCATCGTCAAGCTCTCGCCCAATGTGGAGAGCATCGTGTTGAACGCGCAGGCGGCGGAAAGGGGCGGGGCGGACTGTATCTCTCTCGTCAACACCTTCACGGGCATGGTCATCGACATCGAAAAAAGGAAGCCGCTCCTTGCCAACACGACGGGCGGCGTTTCGGGCGCGGGCATCAAGCCCATCGCCGTGCGCATGGTGTACGAGGCGAGCCGCGCCGTACATATCCCCGTCATCGGCATGGGGGGCATCCGCACGGCGGAGGACGCGGTGGAGTTCCTCATGGCGGGCGCCGCTGCCGTGCAGGTGGGTACGCACAACTTCACCGATACCTTCGCCTGCCCTAAGATCATCGCGGGGCTCAACGATTGGTGCGACCGCCACGGCGTCTCGCACGTCTCCGCTCTCACGGGCGCATTGCAGTAAACAAGCAAAGGAGAAAAAAATATGCTCAACTATAAACAGCGGTTCATCAAGTTCATGGTGGAAAACGAAGTGCTGCTCTTCGGCGACTTCACCTTAAAGAGCGGCAGGAAGGCGCCCTACTTCATCAATGCGGGCAAGTACCGCACGGGCACGCAGATCGCCCAGCTCGGCGAATACTATGCGGAGTGTTTTTTGGAGCACAACGTCTCCGTCAAGACGCTCGTCGGCCCCGCCTACAAGGGCATCCCGCTTGCCGTCGCCACCGCCATCGCCCTTGCCAAAAATCACGGCGTCGACGTCGGCTTCTGCTTTGACAGGAAGGAAGTCAAGGACCACGGCGAGGGCGGGCTCTTTGTCGGCCAGAAGCTCGAGGGCGGCGACAAGGTGTGCATCATCGAGGACGTGATGACCTCGGGCAAGGCGCTGCGCGAAATTTTGCCCAAGCTCCGCGAGGAAGCGGACGTTCAGGTAGAGGCGATGATCATCTCCGTCGACCGTCAGGAGAAGGGCACGGGCGAAAAGTCCGCCGTCCGGGAGGCCTTCGACGAGTTCGGCATCCGCGTCTATTCCATCGTCACGATGGAGGACATCATCTCGGCCATCGAGGAGGGCGTCATCGGGGGCAGAGAGTACCTTGCCGCCATGAAGGCATACCGCGCCGAGTACGGCGCTTAAAAAGCGCGGCCATATGAACGGCTGCCTTTATGCGGGCTCCCGCGGGAGCCCGTTTTTTTATGTAAAAATTTTCCGCCGAAGGGGCAAAAAAGTGGGGAAAATGCGTTTAAGCGGGCAAAAATCACCTTATATTAGAAGTGAACGAAATCAAAAAAGGCAAAAGGGCGGTATGAGCAAGGAAGATAAAGAACAGGAAATAAAGGAAGTTCCCCTTTCCGAAGCGCAGGCGGACGCCTCCGAAGAGATGAAGGAAGAGGAAGCCGTCGAGGAAGTGGAGAACGCGGAGCTTGACGCCGCACTCAAAGCGGCAGAGGATGCCAGGGCGGCGGCAGAGGAGTATAAGCGCAAGTGGTATTCGGTGACTGCCGAGTACGATAACTATCGCAAGCGCACCGCCTCCACCCGCGCCCAGGCCTATGCCGAGGGCAGGGCGGACGTTGTGGGCAAGCTCTTTCCCATCGCCGATAACCTTGAGCGCGCGCTTTCCTCCTGTCAGGACGAAAAGACGCACAAGGGCATCGAGATGGTGATGCAGGCCTTCCAGAAGGTGCTTTTAGAGGAGAAGATCGCCGTCATCGACCCCGTGGGGCAGCCATTTGATCCCGAAAAGTGCGAGGCGATCATGGCGTCCGATCCCGAGGAAGGGGAGGAAAGCGGCATCGTCAGGCAGGTATTTGCAAAGGGCTACGAACAGAACGGCAAAGTACTGCGCTATGCGCAGGTGCTCGTCACAAAGTAAATGTAAAGCCCGCGGCTCACGGCCAATGAGCGGGCGTTTCCAAAAAATATAGAGAGAAAAAGGAGAGAACAATTATGTCGAAAGTTATCGGTATCGATCTTGGTACTACCAATTCGTGCGTCGCGGTCATGGAGGGCGGCGAGCCCGTCGTGATCGCCAATGCAGAGGGCTCGCGCACCACGCCCTCCGTCGTCGCTTTCCAGAAGGACGGCACCCGTATCGTCGGGCAGGTCGCAAAGCGTCAGGCGGTCGCCAACCCCGACAGGACGGTCATCTCCATCAAGCGTGAGATGGGCTCCGACTACAAGGTGAAGATCGACGACAAGGCGTATTCGCCGCAGGAGATCTCCGCCATGATCTTGAGCAAGCTCAAGGCGGATGCCGAGGCGTACCTCGGCAGCAAGGTGACGGACGCCGTCATCACCTGCCCCGCTTACTTCACCGACTCCCAGCGTCAGGCAACGAAGGATGCGGGCAAGATCGCGGGCCTCAACGTGCTTCGTATCATCAACGAGCCCACGGCGGCGGCGCTCGCCTACGGCCTCGATAAGGAGAAGGAGAACAGCAAGGTCATGATCTACGACCTCGGCGGCGGCACCTTCGATGTCTCCATCCTTGAAATTTCCGACGGCGTCTTTGAAGTGCTGGCCACCAACGGCAACAACCGCCTGGGCGGCGACGACTTCGATAAGCGCCTCATGGACTACATGGTCGACGAGTTCAAGAAGAGCCACGGCGTCGATCTTTCCAAAGATAAGATGGCGATGCAGCGCCTGAAGGAGGCTGCCGAGAAGGCGAAGATCGAGCTTTCCGGCATGACTTCGACCTCCGTCTCGCTGCCCTTCATCTCCATGACGGACGCGGGCCCCGCGCACCTCGAGATGGATATCACGCGCCAGAAGTTCGAAGCGCTCATTTCCGACCTTGTCGATAAGACCGCAGAACCCATGCGCCTTGCGATGAAGGATGCGGGTCTTTCCTACAACGACCTCGATAAGGTCATTCTGGTCGGCGGTTCCACCCGTGTGCCCGCCGTCGTCGAAAAGGTCAAGCAGATCTCGGGCAAGGAGCCCTTCAAGGGCATCAACCCCGACGAGTGCGTCGCCATCGGCGCTGCCATCCAGGGCGGCGTGCTGACGGGCGAGATCAAGGATGTGCTCCTTCTCGACGTCATGCCCCTTTCCCTCGGTATCGAGACGCTGGGCGGCGTGTTCACGAGGCTCATCGACCGCAATACGACCATCCCCGTCAAGAAGAGCCAGGTGTTCTCGACGGCTGCCGACAATCAGACGAGCGTCGAGATCCACATTTTGCAGGGCGAGCGTGAGTTCTGCCGCGACAACAAGACGCTCGGCAGATTCATGCTGACGGGCATCGCACCCGCGCCCCGCGGCATCCCGCAGATCGAAGTCACCTTCGACGTCGACGCCAACGGCATCGTGCACGTCGAGGCGAAGGACCTCGGCACGGGCAAGTCCACCGACATCACCATCACTTCCTCGACCAACCTCTCGGAGGACGAGATCAACAAGGCGGTCAAAGAGGCCGAGCAGTACGCCGAGGAGGACAAGAAGCGCAAGCAGAAGGTGGACAGCCGCAACAAGCTCGACGGGCTCATCTTCTCCGTCGAACAGACGCTCAAAGAGAACGGCGACAAGTTCTCCGATGACGACAAGGCGACGCTCAACTCCGCCGTCGAGGAGGCCAAAAAAGAGCTCGATGCGGACGATGAAGACCGCTTTAACGCCGCCTTTGAAAAGCTCTCGAACGCCGTGCAGCCCATCTTCCAGAAGATGTACCAGCAGAACGCGGGCGGCGCGCAGGGCGGCCCCGCAGGCGAGCAGCCGGGCGACGAGGAATTCCATCAGTAACTTTCGCGGTTTCCGCAAGGCATATGTAGTTTTCCCGAAGGGGCGGCGCTGCCGCCCCTTAAAGGGCGATAAGAGGAAACGAGCATGGCAGAAAAAAAGAACTATTACGAAATTCTCGGCGTGAGCAAGGACGCCACGGAGGAGGAGATCAAGGCGGCTTATAAAAAGCTCGTCAAGCAGTATCACCCCGATCTCCACCCCAACGATAAGCTCGCCGCGGAGAAGTTCAAGGAGATCAACGAGGCGAACGAAGTGCTCTCCGATAAGCAGAAGCGCGCTGCCTACGACTATGAACAGGAGCACCCCGGCATGGGCGGTATGGGCGGCGCAGGCTTCGGCGGCTTCGGCGGCGGGGGCTTCGGCGACATTTTCGACAGCATCTTCCAGGGCTTCGGCGGCAATGCCTCCGTGCAGCGCGACACCTCGGGCGAGGACATCCAGCTCGAGATGCGCCTCTCCTTCATGGACGCCGCCAAGGGCTGTGTGAAGGAGATCAGCTATTCGCGCAACGAGCCCTGTCCCACCTGCGGCGGCACGGGCGCCAAGGGCGGCACGGCCTATAAGACGTGCTCCCGCTGCGGCGGCAAAGGGCAGGTCAGATTCTCGCAGGATACCATGTTCGGCCGCATGGTGCGCGTGGGCGCCTGCCCCGACTGCGGCGGCAAGGGCAAGATCATCACCGATAAGTGCCCCGACTGCAAGGGCAAGGGCTATGTGCGCAGGGAGACGAAGGTCTCGCTCTCCATCCCGGCGGGCGTCGACACCAACTCCTACATCCGCAAGCGCGGGTTCGGTCAGGCGAGCACGGAAGGTGGCCCCGCGGGCGATCTCATCGTCGTCTTCCGCGTGGAGCCGCACAAGATCTTCCGCCGCAAGAACATGGACCTTTACGTCGATCTTCCCATCCCCTTTGCAACGGCGTGCCTCGGCGGCACGGTGAGGGTACCCACCATCGACGACGCTTTCGATTACACCATCCCCGAGGGCACGCAGACGGGCACCACCTTCACCATCCGCGGCAAGGGCTTGAAGACGAGAAACGGCACGGGCAATCTCTATCTCAACGTCTATGTCGAGGTGCCCACCCGCCTCTCGCGCGAGCAGAAGCGCAAGGTAGAGGAAGCGGGTGAGGCGTGCGACGTCCGCCAATACGATAAGGCGAAGAAGTATTCCGACGATATGTCCGCCCTCTACGGCACGGACGCCTACAAAAAATAAACAGTTCGGGTCAACCGCAAGAAAGCGCGCCCGAAACGACGAGAGGCTTCTCCCGAAACGGAGAGGCCTTTTTTTTGCCCGCCGAAATATTTTGCGGCTTAGTTGCGAAAATACGTTGACAAAGTGTCAGAATAGAGTTATAATATCATTACTGACACGATGTCAGAATAAATTCCTGCAAAGACACAGGAGAGGACAGACAAGGAGCAAGATGAAAGACATTTTACAGCGCGAGCTCGACGGCGAGCTCATCAGGACCGACGACCCCGAATACGAAGCGATCATCGGCACCATCTGGAAGACGATGAAGCTCGCGAGCAAGCTCAACACCTCGCTTTTGGACGTGGAGGAGAACCGCAAGATATTCATCGAGATCTTCGGCAAAGAGTACGACGAGAGCACGGTCATTCTGCCGCCCTTCTATGTGGACTACGGCAAGAACATCACTCTCGGCAAAAACGATTGGATCCAGCAGGGCTGCACCTTCATGGATCGCGGCGGCATCACCCTCGGGGACAACGTCTTCATCGCCCCCAAGGTCAACCTCGTCACCCTCAACCACGCCGTCGATCCCGCCCTGCGCAGCGCGACTGTCGCAAAGCCCATCGTCATTGAGGACAACGTGTGGATCGGCATCGGGGCGACCGTCCTGCAGGGCGTCACCATCGGCAAAAATTCCATCGTGGCGGCGGGCGCCGTCGTCACGCGCGACGTCACTCCCGATACCATCGCGGCGGGCAACCCCGCGCGCATCGTCAAGCGCATCGAGCGCAGGGAGGCATGATGAAGCGTACTCTTCTATCTTTGCTGCTGGCGGCGGCGTGCCTTTGTGTATTCTTATTTGCGGGCTGTGGGGAGAGGGCTCCCGATGTGCCCGATACCCCCGACGGTCCCGATACCCCCGCCGTCGAGCCCGATGCGCCCGATATATCTTCGGAAGCGTCGATCATCGTCTACTTTTCGGCGACGGGCAACACCGAGCGCGCGGCGAATGCCCTGCGGGAATACACGGGGGCGGCGCTCTATGAGATCGTGCCCGCCGAGCCCTATACGGAGGACGATCTCAACTACCGCGACGACGACTGCCGCGCCAACCGCGAACAGAACGATCCCGACTGCCGTCCTGCCATCGCGGGGGAGACGCCGGGCCTTGCGGAATACGAGGTCATCTACCTCGGCTTCCCCATCTGGCACGGGCGGATGCCCAAGATCATGTTCACCTTTTTAGAGCTTTACGACCTTGCCGGCAAGACGGTGATGCCCTTCTGCACGTCGGGCGGCAGCGGCATTTCATCGGCCGTGCGGGAGATCGCCGGGCTGCAGCCCTCGGCGCAGGTCAAAGAGGGGCTGCGCGTAACGGACTATGCGCAGTTTACGGGCTGGCTCGAAGAACAGCTCGGCTGAAACAGATGACGGAAAGGGGCTCCTCGGCGAGGGGCTCCTTTTTCTTTTGACGTAGGAGAGAGCGTCCTTTGCCCGTGCAGGGGGCGGACTGCGGGCTTTTTCCCGCGCATACTTCATCTTTATCGCCGCGATCTTTTGCAGGGGGTTGTATTTTGGCGCGGGAGATGCTATAATGGGAAATGCTATAACGGAAAGCAGATTTCCCCCGCTCCGGGAGCGGCCGCGCCGAGTGCGCGGGGAGGAGGAGCCATGGCAGAGAGCAAAAAGCGTACTTTGAAGGAGGCGCTCTCCCTCGGGCTGCGCCTGCCGCAGTTCGTCGGTTACAGCGACTATTTTTACGAGACGCCTGCTTATGTGCAGGTGCGCAACGCCTCGGGCGAGAACGCAGCCGTCTCCGTCGCCGTCTCGGACGGCGACGGGCTCATCGTGCCCTTCGGGGAGGAGACGGAAGTCCCCTTTGAAAGCGCGGTGGAGCTGACGGCATCGGGCATCTTCAGCCCCGTCTTCCTCTCGCAGGGGGAGGACTTGCGCACCGTCGAGGTGACGGCTTCATTGAGCGTCGATAAAAAGGAGGTGTGCCGCACTTCCGCCTCCCTCACCGTGCTCCCCTATGATTGGTGGGAGGGGCTCGAGGGCAATGCCGAGCGCCTTGCGGGCTTCGTGCGCCCCAAACTTGCCGACTGCGCGCGCGTCTTGCAAGAAGCGGGCGAACGCCTCAAAAAGTGGAAGGAGAGCCCCGAATTCTACGGCTATGCGGGCGCGGACAAGAACGCCGTGCGCAGGGCAGCCGCCGCCGTCTTTGCCGCCCTTCGCGGCGAGGACATCGAAAAGGACGGGGAAACAGCTCTAAGCGGGCCGCTCTCGGCTGTGCGCGAAGGCGCTCTTCTGCGCGGAAAGAAGGCGAACGCCTTAGAGCTTGCCGTCTTTGCGGCGGCTTCTTTGGAGGCGGCGGGGCTGCATCCCGTGCTCGCCCTCGGGGCAAATGAAGCGGGCGTGGGCGCCTGGCTGTATGACAGCTGCTTTTTGGACCCCGTCACAGATGATGCTGACATCGTCGCCAAATACTGTTCGGACGGCATCAACAACCTCTGCTTCTTCGACGTTGAGGATATTTTTGCGGGCGGGAACGCCGCCTATACCGCCTCGGAGGCGCACTTCAAGCGCAAGATCGCCGCGGGCGCCTATGAGTGCTTCGTGGACATCGCGCGCTGCCGCATCGGCGGGCGGACGCCCCTTCCTTTACGCGGCAGGAGCGGCAAGGGGTATGAGCTCATCCGTGAGGAGGAGATGACGGACAGCGCCGCCCCCGCGCCTCTGCCCGAATTTGATAAGCTCGGCGGCGAGAACTTGAAGTCCAAAAACCGCCAGTGGGAGAGGAGGCTTTTAGACCTCACCACCAAGAACGCGCTCTTAAATTTCACCGGCCGCAGCGCGCTGCATTTGCAATGCGCCGACGCCGACCTTTTATATGAAAAACTCACCGAAAAGGGCAGCCTGCGCTTAAAGGGCGGCACGCCCGTCGAGGAAGCCTTCTTCGAGACGCAGTCGGCTTTTTCTTCCGAGCTCTTTTCGCTCGAACTCAAAAAGGGCATGTTGCGCGCCTTTGCCGATCCCAAGACGACGGCGGAGACGGCGCTGCGCCTCGTCCGCCGCAACCGCGAGGCAGACGAGGAAACGGGCGCCAAAATTTTGTATCTCGCCCTCGGCTTTTTGAAATTTATTTCCCGTGAGGACAACAAGACGCGCTTTGCCCCGCTCGTGCTCGTTCCCGTCGCCATGAAGCGCGCCAAGGGCAACGAGGACTTCGCCGTGGAGGCGGACGGGGAGTACTTCGTCAATTCCACCCTGCTCGAATACCTCAAACAGGAGTTCAACATCGATATCCGCGGCATGGGCGGCGACGTCTCGGCGCTGAAAATTTCCGAGATCCTCGCGATGGTGCTCGCCGAGATCGCCTCCATGAAGGGCTGGGCGGTGAGCAAGGACGCCTATCTTGCCACGTTTTCTTTCCAGCGCTATCTGATGTGGAACGACATCCGCAACCATTTCGAGGCGTTAAAGAAGAATGCCATCGTTTCCGCCCTCATGGGGGAGAGGCTGCCCCGCCGCGAAGGAAACGTGCCTTCGGAGGACGAGAGCGAGCCGCAGGATACCCTCATCCCGCTCTCTGCCGACAGTTCGCAGTACTCTGCCGTGGCGCTCTCGCGCACGGGGGCGAGCTTCGTGCTGCACGGCCCGCCCGGCACGGGCAAGAGCCAGACCATCACCAACATCATCGCCAACGCCGTCGAAGATAATAAGCGCGTCCTCTTTGTCGCCGAAAAGAAGGCGGCGCTCGACGTCGTCAAAAAGCGGCTCGACACCATCGGCATCGGCGAGTTCTGCCTCGAGATCCACTCCAACAAGACGGACAAGGCGGACGTTCTGCGCCGCCTCGAAAATACGCTCTCCCTGAAAGCGGAGGAAGGGGAGCACGGCTTTGAGGAAAAGGCGCGCTCGCTCAAGCTCCTGCGCGAGGACTTGAAGGCGCCCATGCTCGCCCTGCACAAGAAGCGCCGTCTGGGCGTCTCCGTGTACGAGGCCATCCTTCTCTATCTCAAAAATAAGTCCGCGCCCGATATCCTCGATATCGAGAGCAGCTTCTACGATTCCCTCACCGAGCGCTCCCTCTCGGAGTGCCGCGGCATGATCTTGACGGCGGCGGCTGCCGCCCGCGAGTGCGGCGGGGTGTTCCGTTCGCCCTTCGAGAACGTCGGGCTCACCGAGTATTCGCAGGAGGTGCGCGACAAGGTCTTCTGCGCCGCCGAGGTGATGCTCACCGAGATCAAGCACTTAAAGGCGTATCTTTCCCTCTATCTCGAATTTTACCGCCAGAAAATTTCCACCATCACCCAGCGTAAACTCAACGCGCTGCGCCTGCTCGCGCGCGAGCTCAACGCGGGCGTCTACAACAAGTACTTTGCGCAAGTCGACGAGGAGACGTTCAACGCCTTCTATCACGCCAACCGCCGCCTCGACGACATCCTCTCCGCTTACTTCAAGCACTTCAAGAACGTGGTGGAGCTTGGGAGAGACTTTCCCGAAGTCAAGGCGCTCGTGGAGCGGGAGGGCGATTGGCGCATGAACAAGGCGGCGCTGACGGCGGGGAAGCGCCTTGTGCGCACCGCCCTTCACCCCATCCCGCAGGAGGATATGCCCAAGTTCCTGCGCACCCTCGTCGACCTGCATTCGACGATCGCCCTCCTCAAAGAGAACCCGCTTTCCAAGCCCTTCTTCGACCGCGGCGGCGGCATCGTGTATAAAAAGCGCACGGAGTATCTTGCCGATCTCTATGCCCTGCACGCGGAGGCGGCGCAGACCTTCCTCGACTACAACCCCGACGCCTTCAACGGAATGTGCGTGCGCGCCATGAGCGGCTACACCCGCCCCGTTTTAGAGGGGTACTTGAAGGCGCTCGACGCCTTCGAGGCGGCAGAGGACAGCTATCTGAAAACGACGGCCGCCGACCGCGGCAAGATCGTGCAGGAGGACGTTTTAGATTATTTTTCAACGAAGGCGGGGGCGCTCATCGACAACATCGATATGCTCGCGAATTGGTGTATGTATAAGGACACCTGTCTAAAACTGCGCTCGCTGGGGTTGAGCTTCATCTCCGACGCCCTCGAGAGCGGGCGGCTGACGAGCGAGAACGTGCTTTCAGGCTTTGAAAAGAACGTCTTCAAGAACTTTTTGGGCCTCACCATCCCCTCCGATCCCGACCTCGCGCGCCTGAGCGCGGGCACCCTCGAGGACACGGTGGAAAAATTCCGCACGCTGTGGGAGGACTTCTCCCTGCAGACGCGGCGGCATATCCGAAGCGACCTCATCTCCCGCCTCCCCCGGGAGGGGAGCGAGGGGAGCCTTTCTGTGGAGCTTTCCGCCTTCACCCGCCTTGCAAAGAGCAATTTGCGCGGCGCGGGGCTTCGCGCCCTCTTTGCGGAGGTGCCCGAACTTCTGCGCCGCATCTGCCCCTGTATGCTGATGAGCCCCATCACGGCGGCGCAGTACTTAGAGCCGCA